>JAZRWD010000064.1:0-15639 GCA_045599525.1 Candidatus Limivicinus sp.
GGTGAAATTATCCGTTGATCAGCGTGTCTGTGGCGAGGGCGCGGCCAACGAGAGTGCCGAAGGTCAGACCACGGCCGTGGCTCAGGCCGGGGCAGAATACGGGATAGGAATTGGCAAAGAAGTCACCCTGTGCGTTGCCGACAGCGAACAGACCGCCGATGGGCTCGTCATCCTCAGTGCAGACCTGGCTGTTCTTGTCCACGTGCACGCCAAAGGGGATGGCCAGAACGGTTGCGGGCATCGGTACAGCGTAGAAGGGGGGCTCTTCAACAGCGGCCAGGAAACGCTCGGGAACACCGAAGTCCTTGTCAACACCGGAAGCGCACATCTCGTTGTAGCGGGCTACGGTTGCGGTGAACACGGCGGGATCGATGCCCAGCTGTTCGGCAAGGCCTTCCAGCGTGTCGGACTCGACCAGGAGGTCGGTGCCCTTGCAGGATTCAAATGCACCTGCTGCAGCCTCCAGCATGGCGGGGCCGGCAATGGGCTCCTGCTTCAGAACGCGCTCTTCATACTTGCCGTCGAAAATGTTCCAGGCAACGTTGCCGGGCTGGTTCATACGTGCATTGGTCACGTACGGCTCGAAGGGCACTTCTGCGGCAAAGCGCACACCGTCACGGTTGACGGCCAGCCAGCTCATATCGAGGCAGGTGAGCGGGGAGTTGCCGATGGGGTGGATTGCCGGAGCTGCAGTGCTCTTGGAGACTGCGCCGCCGACCCAGCAGGCCATGTTGATGCCGTCGCCGAGGTTGCCGCCGGCCGGGAAATAGGTAACGGAGTCTGCGCGTGCGGAGATGGGGCAGAATACCTTGACCATGTCGGGGTTGCCGCCAAAGTCACCGGTTGCCAGAACAACACCCTTGGAGGCGTTGAACTTCACATAGTTGCCGTCTGCGTCCTTGCAGATGACAGCAGTCACTCTGCCGTCTTCCTTCACGAGCTGCATAGCGCGGGTGTTGAAGTAATACTCTGCGCCGTTTGCCTGTGCTTCCTTGGCGAGCATCTCAACCAGGTGATACTCGAGGAACTGGAACTTCTCGAAGTCGATGATGATGCCTTCCTCGGGCGAGCCGAAGGACATGGCGGTGCGGTATTCACGGAACCACTCGTCATTGTCTTCCCAGTCCACCTTGCTGGTGTTGGAGTAAGCGGACATCAGGCCGATGCCGTACTTTTCGGCGAGGTCGCTGTAATGGTCAAACACTTCACCGGAACGGTCGATCCAGGTGCGGATCAGAATGGGGTTGGCTTCCTGATGGCTCCAACGGTAGAGCAGCTTGAAAATTTCGTCCTTATCGAATTCAATGCCGAGCTCCTTCTGGAAGCGGGAGTCGATGCAGGCGTTGTCGCAGCCGTGTGCGGTTACGTCACCGGACTGCTCGATCATGGCGACCTTTGCGCCGCTGCTGGCAGCACCTTCTGCGGTGGCGTTGCCTGCCACACCTGCGCCGATGACGACCACGTCGTAGTCATAGGTGGCAGTGATCTCGGACTCGGCAATGGGGGCGGGAGGATTTTCCCAGGACAGGCCGGTGGTTGCTTCCTTTTTCTCCGTCTCTGCACTGACGGACACACCGCGTGCCTGTGCCATGCAGTTGGCGACGGCTTCCCGCACTGCGGTGCTGGTCATGGTTGCGCCGGCAACGCCGTCGATCTCTGCGCCCTGGGTGTCCAGAACCTGCTGTGCCAGAGTGGCTCCGGCGGCCTTGCCGATGCCTTCGGTCTCCTGGGAAACATCGAGGACAACATCAACGATGCTCTTCTCATCAAAGGTGACAGTGGCAGTTACCTTGCCCATGCCGTTGGCTGTGGCGGTGTAGGTGCCGGGAACGTAGCTTACCTCTTCGGCGAAGGCCTTAATGCCGATGCCGGGAACAAATGCGGCAGCAGCGAGACCGAGTGCGCCTGCGGCGGTGCCCTTAAGGAAGTTTCTTCTGGAAATCTCGCGGGTCATTTCTCTGCGAAAGCTCATGATGGATTCCTTTCTTTTCCCACCCCGAGGGGGCGGGTATGATGATTTGAATAACAGGTTTTTCCTGCTGACGAGATCATAATAAAAGTGCGGTAGTTTCTTAACAAGCAAAAAATTCTTACATCATGACAACCAAAAGTAACCCACAGCAATCTACAGTCCGCTTGCCACGTTTCACCGCACGATAATCCGTAAAGAGTGCGATTTGTGCGAATACGATCGAGGCCCTGCTTGTGAAGACTGCTGGCCGGGATAAGCGCATTACCTGTCCTTCACCCAAAGCATGGAAGGAATTACCTGTGGAGAAACCAAACGGATTATGATAAAATGATAGAATAATCAAAAGATTTATTTGCGAAAAAAGGACAAAAACAGCCCGCCTCTGCGGGATCATCCGACAGAGGTCTTGGGGCTGGACCGTTTCGGGAAAAAGAGGTAGAACAATGAACATCATGGAAGTCATCAAAACAAGAAAAAGCGTCCGTACCTTTGACGGCAGGCCGCTTACGGAAGAAGATAAGCAGGCGCTCATCGATTATGCGGCGGCCATAACCAATCCCTACGGGATCCCGGTCACCTTTGTCTTTCTGGATGCTGCGGAGCATGGCCTCTCCAGCCCGGTCATCAACGGAGAGCAGCTGTATGTTGCCGGAAAGATCGCCCCTGTGCCGCATTGCGAAGAGGCTTTCGGATATTCCTTTGAAAAGCTGGTCCTTTTCGCCTGGTCGCGCGGCATCGGTACAACGTGGATTGGCGGAACCATGAAGCGGGAACTGTTCGAAGCGGCAGCTGCCACGGGGGAAAATGAGCTGATGCCGATCGTCAGTCCTCTGGGCTATCCCTCTACGGAAAGCGCCGAGGTAGATAAACGGCTTCGGGCCACTGTGCATGCCGATGAACGGCGGGACCCGTCCGAGCTGTTCTTCGAAAATGACTTTAACACCCCGTTGAGCGATGCTGCCGACAGAGAGCTTCTGGAAGCTGTGCGGTGGTCTCCCACTGCCGTCAATTTGCAGCCGTATCGCGTGGTGAAGATGGGCAAGGCGTTCCACTTTTATAAGAAGCATCCTGCGGAATACCAGAGAAAAGTGGTGTGGGATGTGCAGAAGATCGATATGGGCATCGCGCTCTGCCACTTCCTCACGGTAACGGATGGCAAACTCACCCTTGCCGACCCGGGCATCCCCACCGCGGAGAATACGGAGTATATTGCCACCGTAACGGTGGAATAAAAGCGGAAGCTTCTTTCCAATTTTGTTATCCATAATAAAAGCACCGACTATCCAGTCTGTATAGGACGGATAGCCGGTGCTACGCATTGGTGCCCCCGACGGGCGCGTATGATTTCACAGACGCATTTGAAAATAAGCACTGCAATGAACTTTTAGACAAGAACGGAAAAGGAAAGGTCAATCCCACAGGAATGGAAGACCTGTGGTCGGTTCACCGCAGTCCGGGCAGGGCAGCTCAGCCAACCGTGCTGCTAATTCTTTTTCGTCGGTGACCTGCCGCAAAGGTTTGCCGCATTTCGGACAGACGTGTACGTATGCCCGAAGAAGGGTATATTCCTCCTGAAGCTGATAGGCCGCTACACAGGGTGTGCTACTGTCGTCTACGGAAGACCAGGGAAGGCGTTCCTTGTTCTTCGTATATTCCGGATCCTTCGGAATGTACAGACTCAGGCTCCTTTCGTTTGCCCAGCTTCCGCAATGGTCACAGGTGTAAAAATACAGCTCTGCGTCTACGGCAACGTCCGGCGTCCTTTCCAGCAGCCTTTTCCATTCCTCGCCGGCTTTTCCGGCCCGGATCTTTTCGAGCGTTTCCGCATAATCCTCCGGGAAAAACAGTCCGCGGCCCAGGCCGACAGCAAACTCGCTGTCGCAGTTACTGCAGTCGTATGAATAACCCTTTCCCATGATGAACTCCTTTACGCTGCTGTCTGTGCAGCCAACAAAAACTTAACCGAGAATCCTCTTGACGGAACGCGAAAGCTCTGTTACGTTTACAGAAAGAAGATTCGTTCCACCGGAGGAGGTAATACAGATGAAACAGGGCGACCATTCCCTCGTATATTCGTGGGAACACACCGATGAAGAGGCGGATTCCCTCCGCCAACAGGCCTATACTGCGGCAAAGGAACTGATCCACACGGCAAAGCTGGAGTGGGGTAGCCTGCTCGTGGTCGGCTGCTCGACCAGCGAGGTCTGCGGTGCAGGCATCGGGTCGGAATCCCGGCCGGAGGTCGCAGAGCAGGTTTTCGGTGGCATTTATGAAGCCTGTCAGGAGGAAGGCATCTGGCTGGCGGCCCAGTGCTGCGAACATCTGAACCGTGCCCTGATTATCGAACGGCAGGCAGCCCGCAGGCGCGGCTATGAGCCGGTGAATGTGGTACCCGTCCCCAAGGCCGGCGGGTCCTTTGCCACAATGGCCTACCGGCACATGGAGCACCCCGTGGCGGTGGAGCATGTCCGCGCAGAGGCAGGCCTGGATATCGGGGATACCCTGATCGGCATGCACCTGAAGGACGTGGCTGTGCCCGTGCGCCTGTCTCTGGGCCGTATCGGCGAGGCACATCTGGTGGCAGCACGCACCCGCCCCAGATATATCGGCGGGGAGAGAGCACAGTACGACCCGGAGCTTGCCTGATTGCTTAGCACAAAGATGATTGCTTATCGCAAAGAACAACTGAATCGTCAGCCCCGGCTGTCCGTTGTCGCGGAGGGCCGGGGCATACTGTCATCCTTTTCCGCAGAGAGGCGCAGATGTCGATCGTCTGCTGTCACCCGCATTCCCGAAGACTAGTGCCCCAACGGATGGTAACGGCATTGGCAGGCAAGTTCGCCTCTCAGCGGCCGGTCAGCGTATCGGTGATGCTGCTGGTCACCCGTCGCAGCTGTTTGCCGAGCTGGTGGGGGAGATGCTGCAGACCGCGGTCATTCTTGCGGAAGACATAACGGTCCAGACGGTCAAAGGCCTCCTGCACACGGGACAGTGGCAGGGCAAGATTGACGCGCAGGTGGCAGGGCCCGTGGAAGGGGCGGCCGTCCTGCAGGGCGACACCGACCCGCCAGCAGGCCTGCAGCAGCTCGTCGATGCTTACCCCATTGTCAGCGCACCAACGGGTGCAGTCCAGGAAGAGCATATAGGTACCCTGCGGCTTTGCAACCTCGACGCCGTCGAAGTTTGCGGCGATGTAGTCGCAGGCGTAGTCGACGTTTGCCGTGAGGGTCTGCCGCAGTTCGTCCAGCCAGACATAGCCCTCAGGGCGGTAGGCGCCGATCAGTGCGTGCATGCTGAGGACGTTCATTTCATTATAGTGGGTCTTTGCGGCGACAGCCCGGGCGCGGTCCCGCAGGACGGGGTTATAGATGATGTGGTAAGCGCCAACCAGCCCTGCCAGATTGAAGGTCTTGCTGGGGGCATAGAGTGCGGCTACATTCTCCCTTGCCCACGGGCTGACGGACTGTGTGGGGATAAAGCGGTGGTCACCAAGAATCAGGTCTGACCAGATCTCGTCGGAGATCACGGTTACGCCGTACTGCCGGTACACGTCCAGTGCCTTTTCCAGCTCGTTCTGCTCCCATACACGTCCGGTGGGATTGTGCGGGCTGCAGAGAATGGCGGCGTGAATGCGGTTGGCGCGGATCTTTGCCTCCATGTCGGCATAGTCCATGCGCCAGACTCCGTTTTCATCCCGCACCAGCGGACTGAGGACGATTTTGTAACCGTTGGCCTCCAGAAGCCCGGTGAAGCCGATGTACGTTGGGCTGTGCAGGAGGACGGCGTCTCCCGGGGCGGCAATACACCGCAGCAGGGAGGAGGCACCGCCCAGAACACTGTTTTCATAGCCGATGCAGTCCGAGGTCAGGCCGGTGACACCGTTGCGGGTCTCCTGCCATTCGATGATCTCCTGATAGTATTCTGCCCGGGGGCTGAAGTAGCCGAAGGCCGGGTGCCGGGTGCGTTCCAGAATAGCCTCAGTGATGGTGGGGCAGGTGGGAAAGTTCATGTCCGCCACCCACATGGGAATCAGGTCGAAGCCCTCCTCGGGTGCGGCGGGAATGAAGGAGCCGGATGGCAGACGGCCGGGAGCGTCTACGGCCATGGCATCCATGCCGTGCCGGTCCATCAGAGAGGTGAAATCGTAGGTCATGGTTTTGCCTCCGCTTTATTTTTCGGTGATCTGCTTGCCGGTGAGATGCTCAATGCTGATTTCATAGACCGTGGCGGCGTGCAGGTCTGCGGCAATCTCTGCGTCGGCTTCCGCCTCGGAGGGGTAGTACTTCATGGCGAGATCCTTGATCAGGGTGCGGCGTGAGGTCTCGTCGGTTACGGGACGGCAGCGGCCGAAGACGACTACGCTCTGCATACTGGGGGCCCAGGCGTCTTCCGTGGGCTGCTCGTTGCCGTAGACGGTGAAGCAGACCTTCTCGTCGCGCTGCAGGGCATCGAACTTGTGGCCTGCGCGGGCGCCGTGGAAGCGGATCTTGCCTTCCTCGGGGCTGTAGCGGAAATTTACCGGGACAGCATAGGGGTAGCCGTCGTCACCATTCACGGCCAGCACGCCGCGCCGCTCGGTGAGCAGGAGCTGTTTGGCGGCCTCCTCCGGGATGGCTCTCTGTGTGCGTCTCATTTTTCGGAACATTATACGGTCCTCCGTTATCGTTTGTTTTCTGCCAGTGTACCACATCCATGGACGCTCCGCAAGAACAGTGGGTCGGCGGCGAAAACGGAATGGCGGCGCAAACAGAACGGCTGCGCAAACGGCAGAACGACAAAACGACAAAAAAACACACCCCGGGCTTCCGCTTTTCCGTGCGGGTTGCCCGAGGTGTGTTCATTTTTGATGTTTCGGTCTTCGGCGTCGGCCGGACTTATTCTCTGCCGTTCCAGCAGTAGGTGCAGAGGCAATCCTTATCGATGCCGACGGATTCCAGCATGTCGTCCAGACGGTGGAAACGCAGCGTGGTGAAGTTCAGTTTCTGGCGGATGCCCTCTACCATGGCCTCGTACTTTTCGCTGTTGGGGTCGGCATACTCCTGCAGGACCTCATTGCTGACCGGGCCGCCTTCAAGCTCGGAGACGACTACACGGGCGATCAGCTCCATTTCGGAGGTGGAACGGGAGAAGTTGAGGTACTTGCAGCCGAACAGCAGCGGCGGGCAGGCGGGACGGATGTGCACTTCCTTTGCACCGCTCTCATACAGGAACTCGGTGGTCTCGCGCAGCTGGGTGCCGCGGACGATGGAGTCGTCGATGAGGAGGAGGCTCTTGTCCTTGATGAGCTCATACACCGGCAGGAGCTTCATGTGAGCGATCAGGTTGCGCTGGGTCTGCATGGTGGGCATGAAGGAGCGCGGCCAGGTCGGTGTGTACTTAATGAAGGGGCGGGAGAAGGGAATGCCGGACTCGTTGGCATAGCCGACGGCGTGAGCTGTGCCGCTGTCGGGCACACCAGCCACAACATCCGGGTGGACATTGCCGGCATCGCGGCGGGCCAGAAGCTTGCCGCAGTTGTAGCGCATCTCTTCCACGTTGACACCTTCGTATACCGCGGCAGGATAGCCGTAATAGACCCACAGGAAGGTGCAGATGCGCATCTTATTGCCCGGGGCAATCAGGGTTTTGACTTCGTTTTCATTGAAGACAACGACCTCACCGGGGCCGAGCTCACGGTAGGGGGTGTAGCCGAGGTTCAGGTAGGCGTGGCTCTCGAAGGAGGCACAGATCGCGCCGTCCTTCTTGCCGAGGACGATCGGGGTGCGGCCCAGCTTGTCGCGGGCAGCGTAGATCCCCTTCGGGGTAAGGATCAGCATGGAGAGGGAGCCCTCAACGACTTCCAGTGCGTAGCGGATGCCGTCGATGAAATTGTCCTTCTGGTTGATCAGGGAGGCGACCAGCTCGGTGGGGTTGATGTCGCCATTGCTCATTTCAAAGTAGTGAGTGCCCTTGTCGATGATGTCATCGACAAGCTTCTGGGCATTGTTGATCTTACTGACGGTGGTAATGGCAAAGGTGCCGTGATGGGAACGGACCAGAATGGGCTGGGCCTCAAAATCACTGATGCAGCCGATGCCGAGACTTCCGTTCAGTCCGTCGATCTCTTTATCAAACTTCGTGCGGAACGGGGTATTTTCTATATTATGGATGGATTTCCGGAAACCGAGCTTTGCGTCGTATACAGCAAGGCCGGCTCTGCGGGTACCCAGATGGGAATGATAGTCTACACCAAAAAACAGGTCAAAGTTGCAGCTCTCGCGGGAGGCAACGCCAAAATAACCGCCCATGGCAATTCTCTCTTTCTTTCTGGCACTAAAGTGCAAAATTCAAATTCAGTAGCATTTTATCACAGAAATACGGTATTTTCGACAGACAATTGCGTGAAAAAGTAAATTTGTAGGTTTGAATAAAAGATGGCGGAAAAGGCCCCATCCTTTTGACGCTCCTGTGTAAATGTAACAGAATTGGACAGAGAATACCGAAAACAGCGGACGATTGCCGGAAAAGCATCTGTTCATGAAATCCACACAGAATGTTTACAATTATTGGGACGGCAAAAAGGGCTGATTCTGGCCGGATATTGCCTGTTTCGGTCCGAAATATGACTTGACGGCGAAACGCTGAGCGGATATCGCGAGGTTTGGCCGTGGCAGGATAGTGCTATTTTCTGACGGAAAATGACTTTTCTTTCCGCCGCCTTACCGCTATAATCCTCGCCATTCCGGTAAGCGAATGCACAAACCGTTCCGGCGTCCGCACAGGACACCGCGAGGCTCCGAAGTCCTTTGGAGCAGCACTGTACAACAAAACCATTGCGCCGGCCTCTCCCCTGCGAGACAGGCGTCAGGCGCCCAACGTTCCGGAATGCTCCGAGGAGAGCAGCTCCCGCAATGCGGTTGAGCCCGGACGATGAACAACGAAAAAGGAGATAAATGAATATGAATACCAATACTGTTAAGACCAACAACGTAAGCCTGTATGAGGAAATCCTCTTCTTTGTAGCCATGACCTGTGCCGCCTTCTGCGCAGTGGCGATGGTGAGCCTGAACTCCTATGCCGTGCGTCCCCTTATGCTCCACAATGGCCTTGACCTGGCCGCACTGAATCTGAAGCTTGCTGTCGGCTTCATGGCCTCCGCAGCTGTCTGCCTCGTGCAGCGCGCTGCAGCAAATCATATCGGCTAAAACACTTATCGGAAGATAGACACCGCAGGGCGGAGACCCTGCCGGGCCATCCGGCCCACAGCATTCGCAACCAGAGCATCGGGGTACAGAACCGCTTCCCGCGGCAGTACCCCGGTGCTTTTTTTTTGTTCACCGGGGTAGAATTGTTTAATGATTTCTGATAACATATAGAATAATTTGGGTAAATGTAACCTGTTTATCCACTAAGGAAATGAAAGAAAAGAAGAAAAGGAAGGAAAGGCAGGAAAAACATCAGCAATGAACAGAAAATTTTATGAGGTGCCAAAGAATACGTTATTGATTATTGCCGGTATTGTATGGATGATCGCGGGGTTCAATGTGGTCAGGCTTGGCATCATTTCTTATGGAGCAGTAGAAATGAAATGGTACTTGCCTGTACTTTCTGTCGTCATTTTCCTGCTGTTTGGAGCGATGTTTTATAAAATGACGCAAAAGCATGGAAAAAGAATACGGGATTACGAGGAATACTATCGGCCTGTCTGGAACTTCTTTGATCGGAAAGCCTATCTGATTATGGCAGTGATGATGGGTGGCGGAATCGGATTAAGAAATGCTGGCGTTTTCCCGGATGTTTTTGTTGCGTTCTTTTATACCGGATTGGGATGTGCACTTTTTCTGGCTGGTGTATGCTTTGTGAGCTTATTTCTGAAAACAGCCAGAAAAGAAGCATAATGGTTTCCAAGGAAACAGTTGCCTGATCGGCATTTTTTCGCTATAATACGACGCATCATTTGAAATTGGTGAATGTCACCGCTAAATCCGCGAAAAAGGAACGAAAATGAAGCTGAACGAGAGCGAAAAGCGAGACCTGATCCGCATCCGTCGGGAGCTTAGCCAGACCGGCCCCTTCCGTCAGATGAAAGAGTATACCCAGCACGGCTCGGTCACAACCTACAGTCATGTGTGCAGTGTGGCGGCGATGAGCTGTGTGCTGGCTCGTCCCTTCGGCAAGCGAGTGGACCGGGATCTACTGATCCGCGGTGCCCTGCTCCACGATTTTTATCTGTACGACTGGCATGAAAATAAGCTCATGCAGCTGCACGGCTTCCATCATCCCGGAATTGCCCGCCAAAAGGCGGTGGAGTACTACGGAATTGATGAAAAAACACAGAACCTGATCCACTCTCATATGTGGCCGATGACGCTGACGATCCTGCCGCGGAGTCCGGAAGCCTTTCTGGTCAGTCTGGCCGATAAGCTGGTGTCCCTGAACGAGACGCTCTTCTGCCGAAAAGGAAAGAGCAATCAGGACACACATGCTGTAGAAGACAGCACGCAGGGCAACGAGTGATTCCGGATGGGGGGCTGGCCGACGGTCGAGATATGCCAAGGTATTGGACCGCCTGCCAGGCGAAGGATACCCCTGGCAGGGGGCTGCTCACAGGAAAGAAAAAGAACCGAAATGACTGAAAAACTGACAGAACTGATCTTATATTTTGCCGTCATGGGCTTTGGCGGCTGGGTCTATGAGACCTTTGTGATGACCATCTGGGAAGGAAAGTGGGACAACCGCGGCTTCCTGAATGGTCCGACTTTGCCGATCTACGCGATGGGCGGCCTGCTGATCCGCCTGATTTTTGGTGTGCTGATGCCCGGTCATACGATGCTTCAGGTGTTTTTCATTGGCATGCTGGGCAGCGCAGTGCTGGAATTCGTCACCTCCTATGTGCTGGAGAAGATCTTCCACCAGGTCTGGTGGGATTACAGCGTTTGCCCGCTGAACGTGCAGGGACGAATCTGCCCGCCGGCAACCTTCGGCTTCGGCGTGGCTGCCATGATTGTGGTCTATATCATAAACCCGCGTCTGTGCGGGCTCATTGACCGCATGCCCAGCAAGCTTGCAATGGGGCTGTCCGCCCTCTATGCACTGTTCTTTGTCGCCGACCTGGTCGTCACGGTCTATAACCTGAAGTTCGGCAGCCTGCGCGTGCCGGGGAAAGAAGGCTTTGACCGCCGGATGGAGAGCTTTGTGGATGGCCACCGCCTTACAGAAAAGAGCATTTCCCAGTACGTCCACGAACGCGCGGGAAAATAAGCGGCGCAGACAGGACAAGTTTACAGAAGACAGAACGGAGGACCCTGAAAAACAGGACCCTCCGTTTTTCTATCTTGTTTCTGCCTCTGCGGAATCAGCCCCGTTCCGCATGGAGTTCGTCCTGCCGGACGATGGCGCAGTTCTTCCGCACCCAGTCGATGTCCAGCTGACGCAGGCCATCGGGAAAGCGGATACTCAGCTTGGTGATCAGCTTTTGCTGTTCCATGGCCTCGATGATGCCTACCCCAAAGCGAGGGTGCCGGATCGCTTTCCCGACGGCGAAGCCGTCGACCCGGGTGCGGCGGACTCGCTCCCGTTCCTGCTGACGCGCAGCCTCGTGAAAGGACTCGCGGTAAAACTGATCCGGCCGTGCGCCGACCTTGATGCAACAGCGCCGCCAATTCGGCCCGTGATCGGTGCTTTCTCCAAAGAGTCGCACCTCCATAAAGTGGGCATACTCATGGCGGATGACATCCAGCGCCTCGGCCTCCGTAAAGTGAGGATCCTCAAAGCGGGTGGCGGAGAAGCCGAAGGTCATGCGGGCAGGATCCTTATAGGCAAAGTACCCCAGCGGCTCCGGTGCAGCATAGAGCTTTACGGTCAGCTCAGCCCCCTTCAGACCGGTGATGCGGTCCAGCTTCTGCAGTTCGGCTCGAATGGCCTCCTTGCTCCAGCGGATGCGTTTGGCAGGTGTTTTCCCAGCCATGGCGATGTTACCTCGTTTCCTATACGGATAATAATCCTTTTACTCCTGAAAGAAGCGTTCGTCGTTCGGCGATACTCTTGCTGATATTGTACTGGCCGAAATACGGTTTTGCAAGGCAGAATATAGGGGAATGAGCCGGGAAGAGAAAAGTACATCCTGATTTTCGCTGCCTCATCCTGCGAATGATTGACATGACAGGGTGTATGCGGTAAAATATTTTAGTTATGAATAACACAGCCCACAGGTGGGCAAAGCAAAGAACAAGAGAAATGCAGCAGAACAAACAGGTTCAAAGCAAAGAGCCAGCCTAGAGAAGCTACAAAAGAAATAAGAGCAAAGATACAAAAAACGAAAAAGAAAAACGAACCGCAAGGCAAACGAAATCGCAACAAAGCGAACAAAAACCAACAATATTTTAATGAAATAAGGAAGAACGCCATGAATTTTGTGTTTATTTCTCCCCAGTTTCCGGCATCCTACTGGAATTTCTGTGACCGTCTGAAGCAGCGCGGTGTGAACGTGCTGGGTATTGGCGACACGCCCTACGACGAACTGGAGCCCCAGCTCAAGGCCAGCCTGACCGAGTATTACCGCGTCGGCAACATGCAGGACTACGACCAGATGCTCCGTGCTGTGGCCTTTTTCTCCTTCAAATACGGCAAAATCGACTGGCTGGAGTCGAACAACGAATTCTGGCTGACCCAGGATGCACGCCTGCGCGCAGACTTCAACATCACCACCGGCATGCACCCTGAACAGGTGGCTAATGTCCGCAAAAAGTCCTCCATGAAGGCCTTCTACCAGGCTGCCGGCGTGCCCACCGCGCGCTATCATCTGGTGACCGGCGTGGAAGAGGGCATCGCCTTTGCCAATGAAGTCGGCTATCCCGTATTCGTGAAGCCGGACGGCGGCATGGGTGCCGAGGGCAGCTATAAGCTGGCCGATGAAGCTACGCTTCGCCGCTTCTATGAGACAAAGGAAGACGTGGACTATATCATGGAAGAGTTCATCTCCGGCGATATCTGGTCCTACGACGGTATTTCCGACAGCAACGGCGATATCATCTTTGAAGCCTGCGTTTCCTGGCCCCGCAGCATTGCCGATATCGTCAATAAGAAGGACCACCTGGCCTACTACAGCGCCAATGCGATTGCAGACGACCTGCGGGAAAAGGGCCGCGCTACCGTCAAGTCCTTCGGCGTAAAGAGCCGTTTCTTCCATCTGGAGTTCTTCCGCCTGCTGGAGGATAAAAAGGGCCTGGGCAAGAAGGGCGATGTCGTCGCTCTCGAGGTCAACATGCGTCCCGCCGGCGGCTGGACCCCTGACATGTACAACTATGCCAACAGCGTCGATGTCTACAGCATCTGGGCCGACATGGTCGTGTATGACAGAACCTATGTGGACCTGACCCAGCAGAAATACTTCTGCGTATACGCAGGCCGCCGCAACGGCAAGCCCTACGTACATACCCCGGAGGAGATCCGTCAGCGCTATGCCGGCAAGATCGTTCTGGATGTTCCCATTCCCGCAGCCATCTCCGGCGCCATGGGCGACTATCAGTGGACTGCACGCCTCGATACCGAGGAAGAAAAGGATGAGTTCATCCACTTCGTGCAGGAACTGCAGCAGTAAGCGGCAGGGGACTGTTTAACGGCGGCAAACCCAATTCGGAATAACCAAAAACCGTATAACAAAACAGTCAGCCCGTGGAGAATCAAATCTCCACGGGCTTTCGGTACTTCGGCATACCAATATAGAAAATTCCCCTTAAGCAGATTTGGTTTACCTCGTCTGCCTAAGGGGAATAGTTATATCATGCGAAGAGCCTGCTCTCCATTACCCAGACAACCGGTGGATAAGCGGCTATGCTGCCTGCAGTTTCTTACTGGAAGAAGAAGTTTTCAGCAGCGATGGGGAAGATCAGCTGCCAGGTTTCCCAGTCATGTGCACCGGGAACTTCCTGATACAGGAACTCGATGCCGAGGTCGTTGAGAGTAGTGCAGAGAGAACCGAGGTCGTCGACAAGTGCCATGTCCCAGATACCGCCGGCTACCATGACCTTGTAGTTGTCCTTTGCGGCTGCAATCTCTTCGCCCTTTTCAGCAAGAGCTTCTGCGGAACGGGAACCGGACCAGATGCCGTAGTAACCGAAGGAATCGTTGTGGTTAATGAACATGTTGGAGGTGGTGATGCCGCCCATGGAGAGGCCGGCGAATGCGCGACCGGAGGGCTGTGCGGACACATTGTACTCACCCTCGACCTTAGCCATGATGAGTTCCATCTCGGCCCAGATGAGATCCATATCCCAGCCGGTGTCGCCGTTGTTCATGCAAACAATAACAAAGGGTTCAGCCTTACCCTGCTCTACCAGGTTATCCATGGTAACAGCAACTGCGCCTTCGTTGAGCCAACGCATTTCGTTGCCCTTAACGTCGGAGGAACCGCCGTGGGAGAGATAAAGAACGTTGTAGGGTTCTGCTGCAGCGGCATCATAGCCGTACGGCAGATAGATTGCCAGGCCGCGCTCGTCGCCCTGAGAACCGGTGTAGGAAACAAACTCTACGCTGCCCTTGTTTTCGGCAACAGGAGTTTCGGAGGTGCGGTCTGCCCACTCGCCGTCGCCCATCTTTTCTGCGTTATAGGGGACATAGACCATGGAGGAGAGGCTGTGAATACCGGTTGCGGAGTTGACCATGGTGGGATTTGCAGGGTCGTCAAGACGTGCCTGAACAGCACCGGTCTCATCCGTTACCTGATAGTTGTAAACAAATGCACCGCTGCTGAGGGGAATGCAGATGCCCCACATACCTTCTGCAAACTCGGTGAGCTCTGCAGTGTAACCGTTTGCGCCCTGGCTGCCGCCTGCGGGGACAAGGCCGGGAACGAAGTCTTCAGGAGCAAAGCCGTTTTCACGAACGGGAGTAACGCCGCGCTCGGAACCGGTCTCAATGTCGAAGAGCATAAAGCAGTCGGAGTAGATTTCGACCTTAACGATGTCGTTGCCGGGGATGTTTTCCTTGTTTGCGTAGTTAACGTGGTTCTTGTAGTATTCGATGGGCTGTTCTTCATAGACGAATACTGCGGTGTAGCCGGTGGGGGAATTTGCGTCTTCGATCACGGTCACGCCGGGCTCATAGCCGGTGAAATCGAAATCGTCTGCGGATGCGACAGCCATAAGGGACATTACCATTACCGCCGCCAGAACCAGTGCGAGGATCTTTTTCATGGGGCATTCTCCTTTTAAAATATATTTTAAACCGGAAATCTTCCGATTTAATACATATTAAGACAATCGGGACATTCACACATGCTGACCATTTTTCATCAATGAAAAACGTAAACCCTAAAGATACTTGAAGGTCAAGAGTGTTTCAAATAATATCTTTCCTATTTGGAAAAAAATAGTATAATGGATTAGAAAGATGGAAAACAGCATTCGCGGCATTCAGGTCCGGCTTCCGTCAAGGAGTAGCCTTATGAAAAAATCAAAGTTAAGAATAAAGCAGTTCTCAAAAGCAGTAAGCGTTCCGGATTATAATATCCGCTTTTATGAAAGTAGCGGTCTTCAAATCGGGGGCCGCGCAGAAAACGGCTACCGCGAATATAATCTGAACGACGCTTTCCGGATAAACCGATTCAACATGCTGCTTTCTGAGGGCTTCAGTATCAGCGATGCTCTGGAGATGATGGTGCCGGAAAGCAACAGCCAGTACTGTTCCCG
>JAZRWD010000065.1:0-10755 GCA_045599525.1 Candidatus Limivicinus sp.
CCCGGCTCGCCCTGGTAGACCACGCGGGGGTTTTCCACCGGTTCCCGCTTGTCGGCCATCATGCGCAGATAGCGGGCATAGGAGCTTTCTTCAAAATAGGTTTCATCCACAGAGGAGTCGCCGCTCTCACCGATCAGCTGCTCCTTCCGTTTGGTCAGGTTGACCACCTGCATGTTGATTTCACTGACAACACCGCGTAAATAATCGGAACGGTTGCTCATAATCCTGGGTTTTCCTTCCTGTCCGCAGCCGAATCGCTGCGCTTTGTTAATGCCCGCGTATTATAGCAGATAGTTATATAAAAGGGAATAGGCAACAAGAAAAAAACATCTTTTTTCTTGCATTATAAGTAAAAATTAAATTTGTTATAAGAACAAGCAAAACCCCGGTGCTGTCGTGAAGGGACGGCACCAGGGTAAACTTGGTTTTTCTGAACTGAACAGGGCACATGCCGGCGGTCATCCCGGCCGATGGCCCGGCTGTTCTTACTTGCCCATCTTGGCCAGAACGCGCTTGTCCTGGGCGGAGATCAGCAGGGAGACCAGGATGCCTGCTGCGGCCAGGCCGATCATCAGGAAGAAGGCAGACATGAAGGAATGGGTCGCGTCATACAGGGCGCCGGCGATGGTGCTGCCGAAGGAAGCGACGATCAGGTTGGTGTTGGTAAAGGAGAAGTTGGTGGGGTAATTCTTCAGGCCGAAGTAAGAGCTGGTGAAGGCGGAGTTGGTGGGGGTAACGCCACCGTAGGCAAAGCCGCCCATAATAAAGCCGACAACGATCAGCACGACGCTGCTCAGCTTAACGGCAAAGATCAGGATCACAGCGGCCAGGATGAAGTTCAGGCAGACCAGCGTCATGGTGACGGCGCGGCCGGAACGGTCATAGTTACCGCCGTAAATGATACGGCCGATGCCGTTGAAAACAGAGAGCAGGCCAACGATCGTGGCAACCGAACCGGCTGCGATGGCAGGGCCGACCTCACGGACGATGCCGGCAGCCTGAGAAACGACGGTCAGGCCGGCAGCAGACAGCAGGATGGCCCAGATATAGTACAGCCAGAAGACCGGGTTCTTCAGGGTCTCCATGGGAGCGGACTCACGGGCGACCGGGTTGACGGCCTTCTTCTTTGCGGAAGCCGCTGCAGGGGGAACAAACGAAGCATCCGGCCCCTTGAGGAACAGGCCGCAGACGACCACATCGACAGCGCCGATGATGCCCATGACCAGGAAGGAGGTACGCCAGTTGACGAGCGTTGCCTGGTAGACCTTACCGGCGATGAAGGCAGAGATACCGAAGCCCATCAGCAGGATGCCGGAGATGAGACCCTGCTTGTCCGGAAACCACTTGCCCACGGTGCTCAGCGCTGCACTGTACACCAGGCCGGAGCCGAAGCCGCACAGAACGCCGAAGCCCAGATACAGCATGACCGGGGTAGTGGCACGGGAAGCCAGGAAGAAGCCGAGCACATACAGCACGCCGGCCGCCCAGCAAAAGACGATAGGCTTAAACTTTTTATTGATAATGCCGGCGATCAGGCAGCCAAGGCAGAAAGTGATCATCACCAGGGTGAAGGTCAGGCTCAGCTGGGCACCGGTCCAGTCCGCATACTCTTTGGCGATGGGCTGGGACATCACGCTCCAGGCATAGACAACACCGGCAAACAGCAGGATCAGCACGCCGATGACTACCTGGAACCAACGCTTGGAATTGTTCATGGTTAAGTTCCTCCGTTTGAAAGTTGAGATCGTTTTTTGGGTGCAGAATAGTTTTTTCTCTGCCGCGCTTCAGAATGCTTCAGCATGCCTTTGGGAATGCCCTTGGCATGCTTGGGGAACGCCTTTTGGGCGCACTTCTCCGCGCAGCTTTCGCCAATGACCTGATTATAATAGTTAACTACCTTTTTGGCAAGTATCGTTTTCGGTTTTTGTTAATTTCTTTTCATTTTTGTTCTGGCTAACTTTGCGCGACAGTTTTTGACATTTCTTTTTCGATTGATTATAATAACTTTCACTGTTTTATGATCACTCTCACCATTTCTGTACAGTCCGTTCCCGCTCTTCCGGGCGGACTATACCCTTTCGGAGTAAGCTATGCTGCTGAATGTTGAACACGTTACCAAATCCTACGGTGACCGCCAGCTGCTGGACGATGTCACCTTTTATCTCAAGCCCGGTGACCGGCTGGGCGTACTGGGCGTAAACGGCTGCGGAAAGTCCACCCTGCTGAAGGTTGCCGCAGGGCAGGAGGAGCCGGACAGCGGCTCCGTGACCACCGACCCGAATGTGCGTGTGAATTACCTCTCCCAGGATCTGAAGGATAATCCGGAAAACACCGTGCTGGAACAGGTGTACGCTGGGCTGGACTCCACGGCCCGCGCTCTTGCCGAGTATGAGGCGGTGGAGATCCTGAACCGTCTGGGCATCCGCGACCCGGAGCAGAAGATTGGCACCCTTTCCGGCGGTCAGCGCAAGCGCGTTGCCCTGGCAGCCTGTCTGGTGCATCCGGCCGATGTGCTCATCCTGGACGAGCCCACCAACCATCTCGACGCAGAAATGATTGCCTGGCTGGAGGAATACCTTGCTGATTTTGCCGGTGCCATCCTCCTTGTCACCCATGACCGCTATTTTCTGGAGCGCACCGCCATGCGCACGGCGGAGATTGCCTTCGGGAAAATGTATTTCTACAACGGCGGTTACACCGCCTGGCTGGATGGCAAAGCCCAGCGTGAGGAAATGGCTACCGCCTCCGAACGCAAGCGCCAGTCCATCCTGCGCCGCGAGCTGATCTGGGTGCTGCAGGGGCCCTGTGCCCGCGGTACCAAAAGCCGTGAACGCCTGGAGCGCTACGAAGCCCTGAAGGCCAAGCAGCCCCCGGAGGTGCAGGAGCAGATGCAGGAGATCCGCGCCATCTCCTCCCGCCTGGGAAAAAAGACGATTGAGCTTACCGGCGTCCGCAAGAGCTTTGACGGCCGCTGCGTGCTGAAGGATTTTGACTTTCTTCTCCGCCGCGACGACCGTGTCGGCATTGTGGGCAGCAACGGTTCGGGCAAGACTACGCTGCTGAACCTCATTTCCGGCCGGCTTGCCCCGGACAGCGGCAGTATTGAAACCGGCGAAACGGTTAAGATTGGGTACTTCTCCCAGCATGCCGCCGAGCTGGACGACCGTCTCACCGCCCTGGACTATGTCAAGGAACAGGGTGAGCGTATTGAGACCGCGGACGGCTACCTGACCGCTTCCAAGCTCATGGAAAAGTTCCTGTTTTCCAGCCCTCTGCAGCACCGGCAGATCAGCAAGCTCAGCGGCGGGGAAAAACGCCGCCTGTTCCTGCTGGGTATTCTGGCCTCCGCACCGAATGTTCTCCTGTTGGACGAGCCCACCAACGACCTGGATATCCCCACCCTGCAGATTCTGGAGGATTATCTGGAGACCTTCCCCGGCGCCATTATCGCCGTTTCCCATGACCGCTATTTTCTGGACCGCATCTGCCGCCGTGTGTTCGCGGTAGAGGCCGAAGGTGCCGTGAAGCAGTATAACGGCGGTTACACCGACTGGCTGGAGACCGTACAGGCCCGAAAGGCCGAGGAGCTGAAGGCCATGAAGTCTGCTGCTGACAGTGCCAAAGCCCTGAGCAAAGAAAAGGAGCCCCCGCGGCCGAAGCAGCAGAAGCTCAAATTTTCCTTCAAGGAGCAGCGTGAGTTTGAGACCATCGACGATGACATCGCCGCCCTGGAGGACAGGCTGGCCGAAAACCGCCGCGACCAGGAGGCTAACGCCACCGACTATGTCCGCCTGCAGGAGCTGATGGCCGAGCAGGAGCAGCTGGACCGCCAGCTGGAGGAAAAGATGGAGCGCTGGGAATATCTCAACGACCTGGCCGAGCGCATCGCCGCACAGCACTGAAAAAACTGCTCGGCTGCTTTCTGCCCGGTTATCTTGTCCGGTTATGGGTTATTGCTTTTGATTCTTTGCCTTTGCATTGGTGTCCAGGCTGTTGGCGAAGACCACAAAGCGCTGATACAAAAACTCCGTGGACAGGTTGAGTGCCATATTGATGCCTGTCACCAGATATTCGTTCCAGCCCAGGTTCTCAGCGAGGTAGTTGCCGCCGATGGTGGTCAGCGGGGTAAACACCGCGTAATATGCCAGTACCTTCAGCATCGCCACCGGCACATTGGCCGCCGACTGGAAGGTGAATTTCCGGTTCAGGGTAAAGTTCCACAAAACGCTTAGCACCAGCGCAATGAGGTAGCAGGGCCAGTAGGGCCAGCCGGCGAACTCATTGAGCAGCGTGAAGGCAATGATCTCGATCAGACCGGCGCTGATGGAAAACAGCACAAATTTACATACACGGATGGCTTCTTTCATTCTATTCCTCCGAACCGTTTACTACGCACCCTGCTCCGGGCAGACCCCGGACACAGCATTGGTATATTAACACAGCCGGTACCGGATTTCCACTTACAGTTACCGGATTCTGCCCATCACTCGTAAGCCGTTGCGCAGAAATGATTTCCGGCTGAAGTTTTCCTTTTTTCGGAAATAGAGGTTGCCCCCGCAATCGGTTTGACGTATAATTCAAGAAAACAGATGAATTAGAGAGGACGTATTATGAGCAAGGCAATCGTTTTTCTGGCGGACGGCACGGAAGAGTGCGAGGCCCTCATCACCGTTGATCTGCTGAAGCGGGCAAACATCGACACTGTCACTGCCTCGGTCATGCACCGGCAGGAGATCCTCTCCTCCCACAGCATCCCCATCCGGGCAGACTATCTTGTTTCCGCTCTTGACTTTTCGGATGCGGACGCGCTCGTGCTCCCGGGCGGAGCGAAGGGCGTAGAAAACCTGAAGAAAGACTCCCTGCTGCTCTGGCAGTGCCGAAAGTTTGCCGCTTCCGGCAAGGTCGTAGCTGCCATCTGCGCAGCCCCTTCCATTCTGGCGGAGCTGGGTCTGCTGAACGGAAAAACGGCCACCGTGAACCCCGGCTTTGAACATACCTGCACTATGGCAAACCTGACCCACGGCAAAGCTGCCGTGGACGGAAACATCATCACCGGCCAGGCGGTAGGCGGGACCTTCGAGTTCGCTCTGGAGATCATCCGCGCCCTGGAGGGTGAGGAAGCCGCCGCAAAGGTAAAAGCAAATATCTGCCTGTAAGCAGCAACAATAACGGCAGGAGCAAATACTTGCCGATAAACAGCAATGGAAGCAACAACGGGACGCCCGCATTGGACGTCCCGTCTTGTTTTTCTATTTTGGCCCGCTTACTCCCAGAGGAAAGGCATAAACAGGGGCAGCTGCAGCTCCCAGGAGGCTTCGCAGTGGTTGCCATCCTTCTGGAAATACAGCCGGTTGACAGTCCCCTTCCGGTCCAGCAGCTTTGCCGCGCCACGGTTGTTCTCCGCCGTCCAGCCTTCCCACTCGGGGTTGGGCACCTTGCCGCACTCGTTCTCGCCCCAGGAGAGGAAGATCCGGGTGTCGGAGCTGATGACCGCATTTTCGATCTCAGCAAACAGTGGCTCCCGCACAATGCCGATGGCCGAGGAGATGCAGCCCGCCTTGGAGAACACCGCGTTGAAGGCCACCGCAGCATACAGCGCCATCAGGCCGCCCATGGAGGAACCGCAGATGCCGGTGGCCTCCCGGTGGGCGTAGGTGCGGTAGGTGCGGTCAATATAGGGCTTGAGCACGTAGACCATCCAGTTCATCGTCTGCTTGCCCTCGCCGGTGATGTTTTCCCCGAACATATAGGTGGGATAGGGGCAGTATTCGCTCAGGCGGTCTGTTCCATGGTGGGAGCATTCCACTCCTACGATGATCATTTTCTTTTTCCAGCCGTCGAGGTATTCTTTCAGGCCCCAGGACTTGCCGTAGGTGGCATCTTCGTTAAAAAAGAGGTTGTGCCCATCGAAGAAGTACATTACCGGGTACCGCTCTGTGCTGCCTTCATAGCCATCCGGCAGATAGATGTGCAGTGTGCGGTGCTCCCCCGCGGGTTCAAACCAGAACTGTTCCTTGACTACCATAGGAAAACCTCCTGTCAGCCTGTTATATGATCTTTCGTGAATCTCTGCGTTCTCTGTATGCGGCATTCTGCGCAAGCTTCTACGCAAACTTCTGTGCGAACTTCTGCGAGCTTCTGTTCGCTCTTCCGGACAAGCTTCCATTCGTACGCTTTCGGATTCTTTCGCACTTTACTGTGTGTATTGTATCATATCCTTCTCTTCCCCGCAACTGCCCGTTCGTCATGCTGACATTGCGAAATGGGAATTGACATTAGTCACTGAAATGTTATAATAATTTTCAATTGGATTGTATCTAACCCTTACCCGGCCATCCGGCCCGGTTACTACATTATAAGGAGGAACACCCTATGAAATGCCCCCGTTGCGGCAGTGAAATGACCATGGACAGCCACAGAAAGATGGACCTCATGATGTGCTACCAGTGTGGCTACATCGAAGGCCGTCGTATCGAAGAAGCACCCCTGCCCGAAGGCGAGGTTCTGACCAACCTGCATCACCTCGAGTCCCTGAACATGAACGAAGCCGTTGCCTTCCTGGCTGCCGGCCTGAAAATCGACCAGCAGGTCATCTTCGACTGGCTGGAAGCTGAGTATAAAGAATAATTCCGTCGCACAAACTGCATAACCAATTCAGCCGGGCAGGGTCTCCCCTGCCCGGTTTTGTTTTGGTTCATCAGACGCAAACAGGCCATCCGGATTCTCCAGATGGCCTGTTTTGTTTAGGCGCTTTTCATCGCCCCTCTGTATTCATTCTGATGGCAGGATTACTTCTGATGGCAGGCGCCGCCCATTGAACAATGCGCACAATTACATCCACAGGATGAGATCTCCTGCTTTTTCCTGTTTCTTAAATTTACCAGGATTCCTAATACAACACCGATCAGGATGAGGGAAATCAGCAATGTCCCCCCGTTTGCTGCAAACCAGCTTGTCATCGTCCGTACTCCTTTCCGGGTTTATCTTGTTTTATTGCTGAGAGTAGTTGCTTCGCTATACTTTTTGAAGAAAAGCATATAGATCATGGCAGCAAGCGCTGCTATGGCACAAAGCAAGCCAATCACATTTACATTGCCGGTAAGTGCTCCGCCGAGCTGATTGATCATCAGGGCGATAATGTATGCAAATCCGCACTGGTAGCCAATGGCAAACCATGTCCATTTTGCACTGTTCATCTCACGCTTGATGGCACCGATGGCGGCAAAACAAGGCGCGCACAGCAGATTGAACACAAGGAAGGAATAACCGGTAATACCGGTGAACGCCTGACCAAGTGCCTGCCATGTGGTCAGCTCTCCGCTGCCGTAAAGGATACCCATTGTACCAACAATGTTTTCCTTTGCAACAAGCCCCGTGATCGATGCCACAGCTGCCTGCCAGTTACCCCAGCCAAGCGGCTTGAAGATCCAGGCGATAGCATTGCCAATTGCTGCAAGAATGGACAGATGTAATTCGTCCTCAGCTAACATTCGGAATCCATCCTCTGTAAATCCAAAGAAGCTGGTAAACCATACGACGATTGTCGATAGCAGAATGATCGTACCCGCCTTTTTGATAAAGGACCAGCCACGTTCCCACATAGAGCGGAGAACATTTCCGATTGTAGGCAGATGATATGCCGGAAGTTCCATGACGAATGGCGCAGGTTCTCCTGCAAACATTTTGGTTTTCTTCAGCATGATACCGGAAATAATGATTGCTGCCATTCCGATAAAATAGGCAGAGGTTGCCACCCAGGCAGATCCGCCAAAAATAGCACCTGCGATCATGGCAATGAAAGGAACCTTGGCCCCACAGGGAATGAAGGTTGTGGTCATAATGGTCATTCGGCGATCTCGCTCATTTTCGATGGTACGGCTGGCCATGATTCCCGGAACGCCGCAACCGGTTCCAATCAGCATAGGAATAAAGGATTTTCCGGAAAGACCGAATTTACGGAATACACGGTCCAGCACAAAAGCAATACGAGCCATATAGCCACAGGCTTCCAGGAAAGCAAGCAGCAGGAAAAGCACCAGCATCTGCGGTACAAAGCCGAGAACTGCACCGACACCGGCAACAATACCGTCAAGAATCAGTCCCTTGAGCCAGTCAGCGGTATTCAGCGCATCCAGTCCACTTTCCACAAGGGCCGGAATGCCCGGAATCCAGATGCCGTAATCCGCCGGATTCGGTTCTTCGCCAATCTCATCCAGAGTTTTCTTGGCCTCTTCGTAATCTGCAAGACTTGCCGTTTCCTCAGACAGTTCCAGAGTCTCCTCATCCTCTACCATATACGTGAATTCATCGGAGGGAGCAACTCCGTGCTCTTCGACATAGGCATCATATCCTTCAACGATCCGGGCAGCATCTGCGTAGCTTTCAGCGACTTCCGCATAACCACCGTCGTTTCCAAGATGGAAGCCATCGCCAAAAATATTATCATTGGTAAAATCTGTTGCTGCAGCACCTACACCAACCATGGCGATCCAGTATACGAGGAACATGATAACCGCAAAGATTGGAAGACCCAGCCAGCGATTGGTTACAATCTTATCGATTTTATCTGAGTTTGACAGCTTTCCGGCGTTCTTCTTTTTATAACAGGATTTTATTACCTCCGCGATATATACATAGCGCTCGTTCGTAATAATGCTCTCCGCATCGTCATCCAGCTCTTTTTCGGCAGCTTGAATATCAAGTTCAATATGCGACAGGATATCCGAAGGAATGGCAAGCTTTTCAAGGACCTTATCGTCCCGCTCGAATACCTTGATTGCGTACCACCGCTGCTGTTCCTCCGGCATGTCATGAACAACTGCCTCCTCAATATGGGCAATGGCGTGTTCGACAGGCCCGGAAAAGGTATGCTTCGGAATGGTCTTTCCGTTTTTCGCCGCATGGATCGCTGCTTCTGCTGCCTCCATCACACCGGTTCCTTTCAGGGCGGAGATTTCGATAACTTCACAACCGAAACGCCGGGAAAGTTCCCGTACATTGATCGTATCACCGTTTTTCCTGACAATATCGATCATGTTTACCGCAAGCACAACCGGGATACCAAGCTCCGTAAGCTGGGTCGTCAGATAGAGATTTCTCTCCAGATTTGTACCATCAATAATATTCAAGATGGCATCAGGGCGTTCACCGATCAGATAATTTCTTGCAACGACTTCTTCCAAAGTATAGGGAGACAGAGAATAAATACCGGGAAGGTCTGTAATCGTTACGCCTTCATGCTTTTTCAGCTTGCCTTCCTTTTTTTCTACCGTAACACCCGGCCAGTTTCCTACAAACTGATTAGAGCCGGTCAGTGCATTGAACAGGGTGGTTTTACCGCTGTTCGGGTTGCCCGCCAGGGCGATTCGCAAATTCATCGTTTTACTTCCTTCCTGCGAAAAAAACTTTGTTAGAGTTAGGTGTCGCTAACCATTGTCTGAAAAAATAAAGGGGGATATCCCCGCAGCCTTATTCGACCTCAATCATTCCCGCATCCGCTTTCCGAATCGAAAGCTCATAGTTTCTTACGGTCACTTCGATGGGATCGCCAAGCGGAGCTACCTTTCTTACATATACCGGTGTGTGCTTGGTCAGGCCCATGTCCATGATGCGTCTCTTTACGGCACCTTCGCCGTGCAGTTTCACAATAGTTGCTGTTTCACCAATCCTGACATCTCTGAGTGTTTTCACTGTGCACTCCTCCTTAAAATGTTAGACCATGATTTTTCTCGCCAGTTCATCGCTGACCGCTACCCGGCTTTCCTTAACTTTAACGATCAGATTACCTCCAAGGGTACTTACAATACGGATTTCCCCGCCAACCGTAAAGCCTAAGTTTTCCAGGTGCTTTTTTACTTCCGGATTTCCGCCAATCTTTCTGATGATCTGCGTCTCACCGGCATTCGCTAAATTAAGAGGCATCATCGTATTTCCTCCCACGCCATTCAATTAGCAATCGCTAACCAAGTACCATAAAATATAGTTAGTAATCGCTAACTTGTTTTCATTATAGTTAGCGCACGCTAATTTGTCAACAGTTTTTTGATTGTTTATCGTTCAACCACACCCGAGCAGGTTCCCTGCGTTTGAGCGGGTTCCCTGCGTTTTTGGGATGTTTGTAAAATGCTTTAGCGAACATCGAAAAAGGGTATGCATATGGCAAGGAAAAAATCCGGAGAAATGTTCCTTAGCACATGGAGCGGATGAGGTAACAACAGTAACTTAACAAAGGAAAAGGCGTGACCGAAGCCACGCCTTTTCCTCGTTTTCAATTCATAAACAGTAACTGTTTTACAGCACTCCGCCATTTCGGATGGCTTTCTGTTTAGGCGCTTTTCATCGCTCCTAGTTTTTTCTCCTTCGGAAGGCCCGCTGTCGCAGGAACGGCAGGCGGGCTTCCCGGAGGATTTTTATTTGTAGAAGATGCGGGCGCTCGGGCTGCCGTCGAGCGCGTCGGGTGCAATGGAGACGCTGTGCCCGGCAGGCAGAACGAGATACAGCAGCTGCGGATTGTCCGCAAAGGCGCGTGACCCAATCACAGTGCAGGAGGCGGGCACATAGACGGCCTGGACATGGAGATTCGCGAAAGCTTCTGCCTCAATGGTCGTCAGGGCGGAGGGCAGGACCAGGACCTGTGTGCACTCGCTCAGGAGAAGGGTCTCAAAATGCACAATGATACCGGGCACGTTCCGAAGCAGGTTGGCGGAGATAGCGTTCCATTCAGCCTCGGTACCGCTGAAATAGGCATCGGTCAGG
>JAZRWD010000066.1:0-2841 GCA_045599525.1 Candidatus Limivicinus sp.
CTAAACGGGTCCTGTACACCCTTACCATTGAAGTCAATAAAGTATCCTAATTCCAGGACTACGCATCCGACATCGTCTGTCAGTTGTATCTGCTTTACGGCTTTCAGTCCACTGTCCGCTATTTCTTTCTTAGTCACTCCATAGGTAGGATACTGATTATCTGATAGCAACGAATACTCGCACAGAGCGGAAATTCCTGCCTTTTTCGTACAGGCAGCATCCTCTTTGAGTATAAATCTTCGTATCACCGGATCCCTTAAAATGACCTTTATCTGCTGCCAGAAATCCTTCCGGTCCTCAGGAACAGTTATCACTCTGGACTTTCCTTTCATGCCAAGGACAGGGATGTTCAGATATTCCATCTCATCAAAGCATCGGCTGGCAGACATACGAGAAATCTCCAGTCGCTGTGCTGCTTCCGTCGCTTTCACTTCTGTCCATTTTTCATATATTGCTGTAAGAAGCATCTTCTGTGTCAGAAAAGAGATCTGATGTACCGGGGCTAACTCTCTGTCATGCTCATTAGCCAAAAGATACCCGATGAACGGAAGATAGATTTGCTTGCCCTTTATAACAAACGGGATTCCTTCTTCCATCAGTTTTTCTTTGACATAGAATGTTGCCTGATCAAGGAATAATGCACAGTTTAATTTAGTCTGCTTTTCAATCCTGATACGGTCTCTTCGGAGCATGACAAGTCCGGCCTCATCCTTTGGATGAACAGCCTCCCACAATACTCCATTTGTTTCGACCTTATAGAGATCATATCTGCCCTTGAATGCTAACGGCAGTTTATCTAGTGTCTTCTTATCATCTTCGATTGTAACAGTCTGTCGCAATACTTTTTCCAGGTACTCTTTCATTGTTACCGCCTTTTATATTTGTAACTTATTTTATGTTACATTTATAAAATACGGCTTTTTCTCAAAAAAGTCAATTTCAAAATCGTTATCCTCGAAATAGTAACACCCCAAACGACATTTTGAAACGCCGTCTGGGGTGCCAAACTCTCTGAAAAGCCTTATAGATAATCAGATTTCCGACTGCCGGTCCAGCCACATGGAAAACCATTCCACCCTCCTCTTACAACGCAATGTCTTTTACGCAGGGCAAGCCGTAGGCGCTCTCCGCCGAGTTCACTGCCCGAAGAATCGCTTCCGCCATCACATCCGCCGCCAGCGTTCCAACCATGTCCATGTCGGCCGCCACATCACCCGTTGACATCGCGTAGATGCTGTCGCCGTCCGCTGTCGTGTGGACCGGACGGATCGCGCGGGCATAGCCGTTGTGGGTCATTCCGGCGATCTTGCACAGCTGGGTCTTGGTGAACGCAGCATTGGTAAGAATGATTCCGATCGTTGTATTTCCGGTGAATTTGTTGTTCACGATCTCGTAGTTCTCGTAGAACATGTCGCAGGTATTTCTTAAGGTCTTCTTATCTTCACATAACATTCCGGCCACCTGCCTGCCGGTCTTCCAGTCGTAGATATCGCCGAGCGCATTTACCGCAACGACCGCTCCGACCATGAGCTCGCCGATCCGGACTGCATAGCTTCCGATGCCGGACTTCATGGAGTGATCCATGCCGTTAAATTTCCCCACCGATGCACCGGTTCCTGCGCCGTAGTTGCCATCTCTGTAATTGCCCGCTTCAGCGGCCACACAGGCAGCATATCCCATGGCTTTACCGGGGCGCGCCTTAGGGTCCGCAACAGTCAGGTCAAACAGGTCCGACTGGCATACCAGGGGAACCTTGCAGACTCCCACATCATATCCGATGCCGTGCTCTTCAAGATACTGCATGACACCGCCGCCCGCATCAAGGCCGTAGGCACTTCCGCCCGACAGAAGGACTGCATGGATGCGGTCCGCATTCGCCAGGGGTTTTAACAGTTCGGACTCTCTGGACGCAGGACCTCCGCCGCGCACATCGAGTCCGCAGGGCGCACCCTGCTCACTGATAAAAACGGTACAGCCGGTACCGCCGATCACATCCTCGGCCTGACCGATCCTAACGCCCGGTATCTCTGTAATTCTGATCTCTTGCATAGCTGTTTTCCTCCTCGACCCGGGACATGATAATCGCCCAAATACAAGTACATTTTACCACACACTTATCATTCCCGCCAACAGTTCTACGCTTCATTCTTCTCGGCTTCGTCTTCACCGGGCTTCATATTCCAGAACACCACGTTCATCACAATGACGATCAGTGCCACTGCTGCCATGGAGACCCAGAAGCCCATATTTAATCCGAGGAATTCGCAGGTTCCGAATAATTTCATCCAAAGTTCTGTCCACTTCATCTTTTTTTCCTCCCTTTACAGTAATTCTCCATAGTGACGCACATATGCTTTTTTCAGACTGGTCGCAAGCACCATGTAAAGCAGGATGCAGGGGATCAGGTATGCAAAATAGCTCATGGGAAGCGCCACAAAGCCAAGCATTCTTCCAAATCCGGTGAAAGGAATGATCGTCAGAAGTGCTATGCCGGAGCAGGTCAGCAGTGTTAAGGGGGCGGATGCGCGGCTCTGAATGAAGGGCAGCTTGGGAGTTCTGATCATATGGATGACCAGTGTCTGGCTCCACATGGACTCCACGAACCAGCCTGCCTGGAACATTGCCACATAGGCAAACTGCATCTGCGCAAGCTCTGCTCCGCTGAAATGATTGGCCAGGTCATTGTACAACACGCCGTGCGATACAAAGATCGGGCAGAACACAAAGTACATGAAGATATATGTGGTAAAGTCAAAAATAGAGCTGGTAGGTCCGATCCAGATCATGAAGTTGCCCACACTGGAGGCGTCCCATTTGCGGGGAACCCTGATGAATTCCTCA
>JAZRWD010000067.1:0-5270 GCA_045599525.1 Candidatus Limivicinus sp.
CGGCAGGCAGAAAGGACAGACGATGGAGATGGTCGTTCAGGCAGAGGAGATCTCTGCCGTTTTTCCCACGCGTACAGAAAACACGGAGGCGGATGTGCAGCGTTTCGGCGTGCGGCAGGCAGAACAGGTGCGCAGTTATCATGCGACCTTCCCGGAATACACGGTGACGCCCCTGGTCTCACTGGACCGGCTGGCGGAGGCCTGCGGGGTAGCCGGAATCTACGTGAAGGACGAAAGCAGGCGCTTTGGGCTGAACGCCTTCAAGGCGCTGGGGGGAAGCTATGCCATCGGCATGACCCTGGCCGAAAAGCTGGGGGTGGATGCCGCGGAAGTGAACTACCCGCTGCTGACCTCGGCGCAGACACGGGAGCAGCTGGGACAGCTGACCTTTATTACGGCCACGGACGGCAACCACGGCCGCGGTGTGGCCTGGACGGCAAACCGGCTCGGGCAGAGTAGTGTGGTCTACATGCCGAAGGGCACAGCACAGGAGCGGCTGGAGAATATCCTGGCCCTGGGCTCCGATGCCTCCATTACGGAAGTGAACTATGACGATGCTGTGCGCATGGCCGCAAAGGAGGCCGCGGAAAAGGGCAGTATCCTGGTGCAGGATACCTCCTGGCCGGGCTACGAGACCATACCGGCACGCATTATGCAGGGCTACACGACCATGGGCAGCGAGCTGCGGCAGCAGCTGGAGGAGCTTGGCGGGCTTCGGCCGACCCATCTGTTCCTGCAGGCGGGTGTGGGCTCGATGGCCGGGGCGATGGCCGCGTATTTTACCGACCTCTACGGCAGCGGAGAGGAGAAGCCCTATATGGTTGTGGTGGAGCCGAACGAGGCAGACTGCCTTTTCCGCACGGCAAAGCACAACGACGGTACGCTGCACAAGGTGGAGGGGGATATGCCAACCATGATGGCCGGCCTCGCCTGCGGGGAACCCTGCCCCCTGGGGTGGGCCCTGCTGCGGGACTGTGCGGATGCCTTTGTCGCCATGCCCGACGAGGTTGCGGCCCGGGGTATGCGGCAGTTGGCACATCCAGTGGAATGGGACACGCCGGTGGAATCCGGCGAGAGCGGCGCAGCGGGCTTCAGCCTGGCGCTGGAGCTGCTGCAGAACCCGAAGCTAGCAGAACTCCGTTCACGCATGCACCTCAATGCGGACAGCCGCATCCTCTGCATTTCCACCGAAGGGGCGACTGACCGGGAAAACTATCGGCGGATCGTGCAGAATTGAAAAAAAGAACGCCGGGGCACAACACCCCGGCGTTCCTGCTATCAGTTGTTGTCCTTCCGCTTTGGGTTCGCAGGAAACCACCCGCGTTCGACTCGTTTTTTCTGCTGAAAAATTTCCAGAATGCTCCACAGGCTCGAAAAACCCAGCACTGCCAGGGCACACGACGCGACCGTATGGGAAACCTGGGTGGAAACCAGAAGAAGTACGATCCCAAAAGCCAGAAAGCAGGGCCAGCATTTACAGGAAAAATAGTACTCCGCTTTTATGACAATTGGATGGAAGAGCCCAATCGACAAAAAGGAGATAAGACCGATAAGGATTCCGATACTGTAGAGCTTCATCGATTACTCCTCTGCTCCGCAGTGGCAATCAGGCGTAGCTGTGCACACCGGGAAGGAGCGTATTTACGCCCACATAGGTGAACAGCACGCAGATAAAGCCAATGACAGCGTAGATTGCAGCGGCGCTTCCTTTCATGCCGCGGAAAATTCTCTGATGCAGATAGAGAGCATAGATAAACCAGGTGATGAGTGCCCAGGTCTCTTTCGGATCCCAGGACCAGTAGCTGCCCCATGCCTGCTCAGCCCAGATAGCACCGGTAATGATGCAGAAGGTCAGGAAAAGAAAGCCCAGAGATACGGCACGGTAGCTGATGAGGTCCAGACGTTTTTCGTCCGGGATGTTCTTCTGCCAGAAGGGGTTGTTTTCCCGTTTCTTTTTCAGCAGCAGCATCAGCGATATGGCGAAGGCCACGCCGAAGGAACCGTAGGAGATGATGGCAGTGGAAACGTGAAGTGCCAGCCAGTTGCTCTGCAAAGCAGGCATGATTGCTTTCACTTCCATACTCTGCATGGCGGCATAACCCATCAGGATAATGAGTACCGGAGAGACGAATGTACCGAGAGCATTGAATTTAAAGCGACGGATAAAGATGATCGAGCACAGGGAGATGCCCCAGGCGAAGCCGCAGGCAAACTCAAACTGGTTGGTCAGCGGTACACGGCCTGCCCCGATTCCACGCACGATGATCTGTGCGCTGTGAATGAGAAAAGCAGCCAGGAAAAGCGTACCGCCGATTTTTGCCATACTGTCCTTTTTGGTGGCAAAGAACAGAAAATACAATATCATCGTAAGGAAGTAGAGCCCCATGGTAATATAAAACAGAGGGGCGTTCAGTCCGGCCATTGTCATTGTTTTGCGTTCTCCTTTTCTATTCTATTTCGGAATATTTTTCCTGAAGACGGTCCTTAAACAGCAGGCCGCCTTTTTTACTATATGCGTAAACGTTCCACACGCACTCTTCGGTGCGGATCGCAAATAGTTCCTCAGTACGATAATAAAACGCCAGAAAGACTGCAATACAGAGCAACACGGCCCCCACAAGGGCGATTGGCGTGAATGGATCCCGTTTGGCCTGGATCAACGTATACTGCTGAGGTTCAGCGAAACCGATAGTATAGTCGTCAATGGTGATATAGTCATCCTCGAGAATATTCATGCCGAGGATCTGCTCACGGTAATACACCGTGTAAAGATAAGCCGGGTGGTTCAGATAGGGTGACCTGGTTGCAGGCATACCGTTTGCCCCCTTCACATAATCCGGATAGAAGGCACTGAAGGCAACGATCAGGTCAGGCTTGGTGGCAATGGGAATGTATTCCCCGGCACAAAGGATCTCATCCTGGATGAGCTCATCCTTTTCAAAGACCAGCACGCGTGCTGCCCAGCCGGTGGAATTCTGGTAATACTTCATACCCAGCAGGCTTGCCGGGTGGTTTACGGATGTGCGTCCCGCTGCGACGGTTCCGCTCACCGTGTCGGTCACCGTGATGTCCGCAACGTACTGCTCCACCGTCTCGTCCGGACGAAGGTTCACGGCGAAATCATCGATACGCATCGTGTAGCGTGTGTCGCCAACAGGATGCTCCGTACCGGGTACCCCGTACATGGTGTATTTCTCGGTATAGATCTGCCCCAGACTGAAACCGAGGATAATCACCAGCATGGCTAGATGAGTCAGCCATGCACCCCACATACCGGCACGATGCCGTATGGCATGGATATATTCCCGGCCGTTTTCGTCTCTTCCGTTCGACAGTGACGGGAAGCCGAGCTTACGGAACAGCGTTTCGGGCTCCTGACAGCCGGCAATATCGGGCTCCAGTGCGGTAAAACGCTTTGCGTCGGCAGGCGCAAACGGCTTTTTCATCGCTGACATCAGCCTGGGGAAGTGCACGATGTTGCAGCCCAGCAGATTTACGCACAGAAATGCCGAAAGTGTGATAAACCAGACGGAGCGGAACACGTTGTTCAGATCCAGCAACAGGATCAGCATGGCCGTTTTTTCCGGGTAATTCACCCGATAATACGAATCCGACTCTCCCTGCGGGATAAGACTGCCGACAACACAGACGGCAATCAGCAAAGCAAGCAGAATCAGTGCAAATCTCATGGAAAACAGGAACTTTCCTGCTTTCTTCAGCTTTTCCATAGGGTATTCCTCCTCAGACGGATACAGGGAAGGATCCGGGCGGGGCGTTCCCCGCCCGGACAACAGTCAGCCATTCGGCTGCCTGTTATTTGAAGAGTGCGTTCGCTTCGGCGATCAGAGCCTCTGCCTGGTCAAGGCAGCGGAAAGCGAGCTCGGAGTTGTGTGCGCCTTCTGCGTTCTCGACATAATCAAAATCGAAGAACCACTGGGCACTGCGGTAAAGCTCGCGCAGAGCGTTCAGCTCATCCTCTGAGTAGCTGCCGGATGCGTTTGCGTCGGCAAGGTTGTCCTTCAGCTCAGAGAGTGCATTGCCTACTACGGTCTCGCGTGCGGTCACTGCAGTCTGGATTGCCGTGACCTTTTCCACCATATCGGTGTCGCCATGGCACTGAGCACAGGTTGCGAGAAGAGTCTCGCTCTGCAGCGGGCTGACGAGTTCATGGTTGGTGTAAACGTTGCCGTTTTCACCTACGGCTGCGCCCATGTGACAGTCTGCGCAGGACAGACCGAACACGGCGTGCTTGCTGCCCTTGCCCAGGAAGGTCTCCATCTCCGGGTGCTGAGCCTTCAGGAGCTTTGCACCGGTGGCTTCCTGCGTCCAGTCGGCAAAGCCGATGGAATTGTAGTAAGCCAAAATTGCTTCGGGATCCATGGAAGCGACATCGGTATAGGGAATAGAGGTTGCCTTGGTGGCAGGATCGAAGTAATACTCGATGTGGCACTGGCCGCATGCCAGAACTTCGGGATTGATTGCGCTCATGTTTTCGCCCAGACCATTGATAATGTAGTCATGAGTTACAACAAGCTCGCCGGTTCCCGCGCTGTTCTCGTGGCAATTGTAGCAGCCAACGTTTTCGACCATGTTGGGCAGCACCTCGTCAAACGCCAGACTGTAAGCAGAAACACCTTCCTTGTTGACCAGGGCGGTGAAGTCGGCTGTTTTGCAGGTCAGGCAGTTTGCAGTTGCGTGGGGACGTGCAGTATTGGTGAGATCTTCCAGGCAATACTCGTGTCCGCGTGCGCTTCGGTAATCCTTGGCAAAACCGTATCCCTGATAAATGTTCGTCAGGTAAGGATCTTCATCGAGATACTGTACGGTAAACTCATTTGAAGAATTTGCCTTGTAAGAAGCATAGATTTCAGGGAAGAGCTCTGCCCACTGCTCTTCGGTGACCAAGCCGTTAGCGCCTGCGGCCTCGGGGGCCTCAACACTGACGGGCTGGACATCGGCACGGGTCGGCATTTCTGCGTTGGCGGAAATGCCCAGTACGGTGAGCAGGGAAAAAACCAGAACGAAGAGACTAAGCTTTGTAATTTTTGTTTTCATTTGAATTCCTCCTTTCTTCCGTATTTAGGAGACAATTACAGAATCTCCTAGTTTACTGTCCGAACCGGAAAGCAGTCGGCTATGACCCGGATCCGGTCCCGGGGATAAGACAAAAGGGAAAAATTAGTTTGTCTTATTCATAACATGATAGTATAATCAAGTAAAATTGTATGTTTGATTTCAAACAGAAAGAGGCTGACATGGAGAAATATTTA
>JAZRWD010000068.1:0-39571 GCA_045599525.1 Candidatus Limivicinus sp.
ACAAAGGCTTCTCTTTTCATTGTCTATCCTTCCTGAAAAGCACCGTACAGCCATTGCCGAACGGTGCTTTGCTCATGTCTCAAGTCCTCAAAGTGCCCAACAGTCCCGTAAATGTTTTTTCCGTTCCGGTTCTGCATCGTCCGGCACGGTTTCTTCACACGGTTCTGTCTCCGCTGCGGGTTCCTCTGGGGCAACCGTCTCGTCCGGTGCTGTTACCGGCTCTGATGCGGTTTCTTCCGGCTGTGCGGCTTCCTGCGGGGCTTCGTTCTGTTCGGCCCCGGATTCCGTCTCCGCGGGGGCTTCTGCCTGCGTTTCGGCTGGGAGAATTGTTTCTTTTGCGTTTTCCGCAAACTGCGGCTGTTCTTCGGCTTCCGGTTCTTTGGGTTCCGGTTCTTCCTCCTGCGGCTCTTCTGCAAAGCACATATCCTCCGGGTAATCGTAGCAGATGGACATGGTGATATCGTCACCGCAGCCGCCCTTACTCGTTTCGCTCAGCCATTCCGGCAGATATTTCTCCAGCGTCGCCGGGCCGTATTCACTCAGGGTGCGGAAATAATCCTCACAGCTTCGCTCGTAGGCTTCATCACTGCTGAAGCTGTTGGCAAAGCCGTCTGTTGTCAGGACAAACATGGCCGGAAGCCGCCTGTCTTCCGTGAGGGACCGCACAGCCGAGACGGCATTTTTCCAGACGTCAGGGCTGCTCAGGGAATAGGTCTCCACCCCCAGGAGCTTTTCGCCCTCCACCACTTTGCTGAAGCCGGTGTCATCCACATAGCCGATGTCGCCGTCGCCGATCTGCAGGGCAAATACAAAGTCCTGCGCAATCAGCAGGCCAAGCAGTGTTGTGCCGTACAGGCGGTAAACCGCCAGCTCATCATCGCTTTGCACACCGTCTGAACTCTTCTTTTTGGGAAAAGGCCGACCCGCTTCATCGTGTCTTTCCAACACTCTTTCCTGCCACTCCCGGGAGATTTTCCGGACAAGAGCTGTGTTGCCCTCGCGGTTGAGCAGCTGCATCAGCTGCATCAGATTTCCTGCTTCCTCGTACTTGCGATACAGCCGTCCCATCAAAGCCAGGAAGACCTCACAGGCAATTTTGGACCCTTCCGCACTATACGGGCAGTGCTCGCTCCCATGCCCGTCGGCTACTGCGAGGATTCGGGTTCCGTCCTGCTGTGTATGACTGCCACAGCTGTCCTGGCATTCCTTCCCCTTTCGGATATGACTGAAGCCCTGCACACTTTTTTCTATCTGTGCACGCATGTGTAAGCCTCCTTACCGTTTCCGCGGCTCACCAGACATCCTCTACATCCACATTGCTGTCATCTGTGGGGAGTTGCTCGTCCGTATCGGGAATGGTATCTACATCGACCAGAGGATTGACTGTGGAGGAAGTCTCTTCTTCAGTCTTCCGCTGGCTTGCGGGGGAAGACACATTGCTCACCAGATTGGTGGACGCCCACTTGATCAAGCGGACCAGCGTAGTCGCATTGTTTGCCTGCAGGACCAGTTCACGGTTGCCGGTAAAGGCTTCCAGCACGGCGGTATCTGCCCCCTGGCCAATGGAAATCGCAATACGAACCGCCTTGCGGGCCCAGGGAAGCTTCATCAGCTCCTCCAAAGGTCTCTTATAATCGTCTGTCGGCTGGCCGTCAGAGAGCAGCACAATGACCGGAGGCAGTGCACGGCTGGGCATCGGAGGGGAGTCCAGCTCCGCCGCCAGCAGCTTGAAGGCTTCGCCCATATCGGTCAGGCCATCCGCATCCAGATCAAACCACTCGAACTCATCAATGGGAGTTGCCGCAGCGTTCACCCAGTTTGCGCCTGTGGAAAACATCATTGTGCGCACCTGCAGTGTAGCCGAGGGGTTATCCTGTGCGACCTCCCGCATCTCCGGAAGGCACTCACGGATCGCGTTGTTCACTGTGCCGATTTTTTCGCCATACATGGAGCCGGAGCAGTCCACCAGCCAGAAAAAGTTCAGCGGTCTGCTGGCGAGAGACTCGCCGGGTCTGGAAATTGCCATTTTATTTTTCCTCCTGATTATTTGGTGTAAAATTTTATTTTTTTCTTATTTCATTTCGCCGTTGATGCTGCCGAACTGGATCCTGCCACCGCGGGAAACCGTCACGTTCCTGCCTGGGTCCACCGGCACACGACTGCCATCGGCTTTAATAAAGGTCCAGGCAACATTACTCTCGTTATGTATGCCCAGGATCGCGGGGTTCTTCGGGTTAGCCACAACGGTCCCCCACACTGTATTGAGGTCAAGATCCCCGTTCAGGGTATGGGAACAGATCTTCTTTCCCTTTTCCAGAAGCACACGGTTTCTGCCAACCTCCAGGCGCACGGGCATCTCCACGGCGGACCGGCAGTTCCAGCAGACATGCGGCCTGTTTGCCTGCATAACAGCCTCGTCATAGTACACCTCAGCGGTGCACTTCTTGCACTCGGTCATGCAGGCAAGCATATTGGCCAGAACCTTCAGCCACTCCTTCTCGGTCACACGGCTGTGGGGCTTTGTTAGGCCCACCGTAAAGGAGGTAATGAACAGGTCCTTGAGTGCCTGGGGAAAGATGCCCCAGAAAATCTTCGGGTTATCCTGATAATCCGGTACGGGGCGGTTCGTCGTATCATTGGGATCAAAGATGAACACAGGATTGGTGCCATAGAGTTTCGTCATTGCCGCAGCATCCATGCAGCGGATCTTTGCCTCCAGCGCGCCCTCCAACGGGTGGCCCATCATCAGCATATAGAACAGCAGCACGGCCAGGGAGTACTGATCGGTATTCCGGTTCGGCTTATCCGCCCCGGTAACGATCTCCGGTGCCATAAAGCGGGGTGTGCCCATAACGGTGACCGCTTCCCCGTTTGGCACAACGTTATCGTTGTCGCAGATCAACACGTCGCCGGTATCCGGGTCAAAAAACACGTTGCCGAAGGAAATGTCGCAATAGCAGCGGCCCTTCAGATGCAGCTGCTGGTAGCCCTGGGTCAGGTTGTAAGCGGCTTTTGTCAGGGCATAAAAGTTGGGTTCCACCCGGCGCTTCATCAGGTCGACAATGTTTTTAAAATTCTTTGGCCGCAGGGGCATGATATATCCAAAGGACTCGCCCATCGTGCGGAAGATCAGGTCTTCCGGCCACAGGAAGCTTTTGTCCGGGGCGCCGATGGAGATCAGGTCCTCCAGGATCTCCTTCTGTTTTTCTGTTGCTGTCCGGGGATAATACCATTTCAACGCCATGTGCCGTCCTGCGCAGGTCACCTCGTAGACTTCGCCCTGTCCACCTGCGCCAAGCAGCTTCTCTACTTTATAGGTGTTGCCGGACTGGCTTTTCAGCTCGGTGCCTAGTTTCAGCTGTCCATCCATACTCTACTCTTTCTCCTGTCATGTATTTTTTCTCAGCGTACCCGATACTCCGGGCACGCAATACTGAGTTTCTCTTTTGTTTTCCGCTAACCGGTCTCATTCCATAACGAAACCGAACAGGCCTCTCCACCATGGGGCGGTATCACCGGTTTATACACCGACGGCGTTCTGTTTCAGAAAGCTCTTAAGCCTCTGTGACAGATTATAACCCACGGAAAAAATGGATTTTTTAACGCCGTCGTCGACGTGTGCGCAGCCTTCTATTCCTGCACTCAGCTGCGGACGGTTCCGTCCGGGTTATACGCGGTGTAGCTGGAATCCAGGTTATATACGGTATAACGCTCTAACTGCCAGTCGCTATTTTCGTACTTGTAGATTTGCCACATAATCTTTTTCCCAGCGTTTGTATAGACGTAATACCAGGCGCGTGAAAGTTCCCCATCGTAAGCCCAGTATTGAGCTACCTGGTTCCCTGCCACGTCGTATTCCCAAGTCTCAACACAATAAACCTTGCCACTACTATAATAGGTATTACAACGTACGGGCTTTCCTTCCGAGTTGTACTCGTAGTTCTCACTCAGTGTCTTATTCCCGTTATTTACATCGTAAACCGTGGTCAGCTGGCCGGCCGCATTATATTCATTCGCATACTCCGAGGTGTAGTCAACTGCTCCGTTTTTGTAAGATCTATTGCTTATCTGATTTCCGTGTGTATCACTTTCAGAAACATACTTCAGCGTACCGTCTTCCGCGTAGCTGGAATATGTTTCCGAACCATCAGGGTGGTACTCAAAAATAGAGCTCACCTTACCGTTACTGTCGTACAAAGTGCAGGAAAGCTCTCTGCCCGTTGCATCATACTTTCGGAGAGCACTGAGCTTGCCATCTGCGCCATAGGTCCGCTCCATTTTGTTTCCCGCTGCGTCAAACTCGTCTACCCAACGCAGCTTCAGGGTACCATCCGCCGCATGCCGTTCAGTTATGTTTTCCTCGTAGGTGTTGTACACCTGCAGGCGGCCCTGGTCATCATATACGGCATAGGAGGTCACATTGCCCTGGCTATCAAACTCCCGGAGGGTCACACTATACAGACTGTCCCCATAGTATTCCGCAACGCTGTGTTTACACTTTTTGCCATTGATGGTTTGCTGCCGGCTGGCACGGGCCAGGATTCCCCCGCAGTAAGAGTAAACCTCGGTGATTCCTGTCTCCTGTGTTGTATCTGTGTAAAGATGGGCTTTCAGGTCGTTATCGTTGACAAAATCCTCTCCCCTTGTCCCAACTGCGTCGTTTTCCTGCAGGCTCCGCAGGTTCCGTGCCAGATCATACTGCGCAACGCTGATTGTTTTCGCCGGGCTCTTGCTCTGCAAGGACGGCTGAATCGTTGCCGATGGCTTAGCCGTAGCGGAGACTGTAGTCGTTGCTTTCGGCTTTGTCGCTGTGGACGAGGGTTTATTATTCAAGGCACGCACGCCAAAGAACAGGCCGACGGCCACCGCCACCAAAAGCCAGGCCTTAGAGGATTTCTTCGCGGGGGGCGGGTTTGGAACTGGCGGCTGAACCGGTGACGAGGTCACCGGTGGCTTGGGCATATCCGGCTCTTTGGGTGTATCCGGTGTTTTTGGCGTTTCCGGTTGAGGAGTCGGGGTGCTTTCCACAGTCTCTTTCCCCAGCGCAGTTGCCCAGGTCGATAAGGCATCGGCGGCTACCGCCTCCGAAAAACCGCATTCGTCCTCAATCTTTTTGGTCAGCCTGTGCAGCTGCACGGAATCCAGCACGTTCACGCGCTGTAATTCTTCCGGAATGCCCGCGTCCATAACGCTCAGCAGCACGTTGACATCTCTTTTTTCTTTGGGGTACATATCCCGCAGGAGGCCCTGCAGCTTTTGCCGGTCTGTCTGCGCATCGGGGAAGGATACAATGATTTGCTTCAGGTCTATATTCATTTGTTTTCTCCTGCTATTTTCTCTATTCTGCGTCTTTTGTGACGCTTATTTCACAATCTTTTCTCTATTGTTCTTACCGGTTCAGGCGGTTTCCCGCGGGAGACCGACACGTGTGTGTGTGTGTGTGTGTGTGTGTGGAGGGGTCTCCTGAACCCTTAGGAGATCATCCGGGCTTACCTCCAGCACGATGGCAATACGAAAGAGCAGGTCCATAGAAGGCCGGCGCCGGGAATTGGGTGCCTCAATTGCAGCGAGATGTGCCCGACTGATATTCACGCAGTCTGCCAGATTTTCCTGCGTCATTCCCCGCTGACGGCGATACCAGGTAATGTTGCTGCCTATGCCCCGATACCAGTCGTCCATAAGTTCCATTTCTTCTACCGTTTCCGCCACCGCTGACCTCCCTGTCCGTTTTTTCCGTGCAGTTCTGTATATTCTTACTAATAATAGCATTCACTTTGCTTGGATTAAATTATGTGAAAAACTGCATTTGTTGCCTGTAAGGCAACTTATTTTTCTTTTTTCTGCTGTTATCCGAATGTCTGAACAAAAGCATACCAATTTTTATGCGGCTTGCTTTTCAAACTGCACAAACAGCAGCAGAAACGACACGAACACCCCGCCGGTTTGCAACATCTGCCGGTTAATAACCAACATTCATAGCGTTTCGTGCAACAAAATATCTCTCAACAGGAAAACACTTCTTGCACATGATGGTTATATTTGGTAGCATATCTGTAGAATCATCCGTAAAGGAGCTGATAGCCAATGCCCTCCGTTCAGGAAGCGATTTTCAATTTCATCTGGTACTGTTTCTGGATGGTGTTTCTCTGCACCGTTCTGCGCCCCCGGTATGCTCTGCGCACCACCGCCCCGGTCCTGCTGGTGGCCCATATTCCCTATGCCCTTCTCATGACCAATCTGCCCTTTCTTTCCTCCACCCGCGGGTTAGCCGGTCCTGTGTTTATCCTGGTACTTACCTTCTGCCTGTTTCGGGATCAATGGTACCGGAAGCTGCTGGCTTTGGTCTGCATTGTCGCTTCTGTGTTTCTCAGTGAGCTGCTGATTGCCGGCATGCTGACCCGGGAACAAATTGCAGGAGGCATCCCATCTCTGGAATTCCCCCTGCAGATCACGATCTATCTCAGCTATCTTTTTATTGGCGGCGTATGCCTTAGCATTATTGCCGTGCTTTGGAAACGGTTTTCCACCCGCTACCCTTGGAATCTTCCGTTCGGCGGCTGGCTTGTTTTCTTCCTTTTTCCCCTGAGCCAGTATATTCTGGTCGTCGGCTGGATCCGTTCCGCTTCTCTCACCGGCGGTGGTGTGCTGCAGGCCTTTTTCGCGCTGCTGCTCTGCATCGGTGCCGACCTGGGTATGCTCGCCGTACTGCTGCGAACCGGCCGCACCGCCATGCTGGAGGCCCGCAGTGCATTGCTTGAGGAGCAGCTCAGCTTCCAGAAGCAGTATTACACCACGCTGAACGAGCAGTATTTCACCATCCGCAAGCTGCGCCATGACATTGCCAACCACATGACGGCCATCCGTCAGTTGCTGCAGAACGGGGTGCCGGGCGAGGCTGAGCAGTATGCTGACCGCCTCATCGCCGCACAGGAAAGCTCCCGCTCCGCCGTAGCCTGCGCCAATCCCACCGTGGCAGCTTTCCTCACCGGGAAGCAGCAGGAGCTCAAGGCCCGCGGCATCACGCTGCAGCCGGCTGTCGAACTGCCTGCCGAGCCCGGTATCCCTGAGCTGGACCTGATCACGGCTTTAGGAAACCTCCTGGATAATGCGGCAGACGCCTGCGAGCTCTCCGTGGACGACAAGACCATTTCCCTGACGGTTGCCGTTCAGCCCCCGTATATCCTTCTGACAACGGAAAACGCCGCATTCCCTGCCGTTCCGAAGGGCCGCCGCATCCCCGAGCTGGCGCGGGGCATGGGAACACAGATTTTGGAAAAGCTGGCCAAGGATTATGACGGCGACTTTGTTCTGCAAAAGGCAGAACGCTGCACTGCCCGCCTGACGCTGAAGGAGAAAGCCCAATGACCTTTCTGACCGCCGTATGCGATGACCTGCCTGAGCATGCGACACAGACCGCAGCGCGGCTTGGCGCCTTCTGTCCTCCGCCGCATTCACTGAAATCGGAATGCTTTTTTCGCGCGGAAGCCCTGCTGGATGCCATACGCTGCGATGGATATCTGCCCCAGCTCGCTGTGCTGGACATTGACATGCCGGGTATGGACGGCATCACGCTGGCCAAAACTGTCGCGGAGCTCTTGCCGGAGTGCCGGATCATCTTTCTCAGCGCATATCTGGATTATGCCTCCGCGGTCTATACCACCGAGCACGTGTGGTTCCTCTACAAACCCACAGCAGAGCGTTATCTTGCCGACGCTATCCGGAAGGCCATTCAGGGCTTACTCCCCGGCTCCGGTGACAGTCTTCTGCTGAGTTCCCGGGGCATTGCCCGCTCCCTTGCGACCGACCTTATCCTCCTTCTGGAGCGGCGCCTGCACAGCACCATCGTTCACACCGATGAAGAAGAAATCACGGTCACTGCACATCCGGATGAGCTTCTCCGCGATGTCCCTGCCGGGCGCTTCTGCCGCTGTCACAAGAGTTTCTGGGTAGCCTTCCCGGCAGTCCGAGAGCTGAACGGCAATGCCTTCATCCTGCGTAACGGGCAGCCGGTCCCCATCAGCCGCTCACACCGTGAAGCTAGACAGCAGTACTTCGATTATCTTGACACCCTCGTCCGCACCCATCGCCTGCGGGACTAAAAAAGAAATCAGGGGGATGCCTTTTAAGGCATCCCCCTGATTGGTTCTTTTGCGGAAAAGTTCAATTAATAAGCAACACCCGCCTGCTCGAAGCAGCTCTTGGCGGCCTTGATGATGGCTGCAGAGGTGATGGAAGCACCGGAGATGTTGTCCACTTCCGGCTTGCTGCCGGCCTTGATGGCCTCAGCGAGCTTGGGAGCAGCATCCTGGCCGATGCCGGCAGTTTCGCAGGCTGCATCGATCTCGACGTCGGAAACCACGCCGTCAACGAAGGTGATGGTGACCTTGACGGAGCCGCCGATGCCGTTTGCCACTGCAGTGTAGGTGCCGTTGCCGTCGCCGACTTCGGCGGAGCCCAGTGCTGCCTCGCCGCCGATTTCGACTGCGGGAATCTCAACCGCTTCGGACTGTGCGGCAACGCGACCGGCATGACGACCGAAGGTCATGGAGCAGCCGCAGGCCAGACCGGTGCAGAGGTTGGGATAGACATGGGCGAAACGGCCGCCGGTGCAGTCGCCTGCTGCATACAGGCCGGGGATGGGTTCGCAGTTTTCGTCAAGAACTCTTGCGTCGGTGTCGATGATGACGCCGTCCAGAGTGGTCAGATGCCATGCGGAAGCGCGGACACCATAGTAGGGAGGAGTATCGATGCGGCTCAGGCGGTAAGCAACCTTGCCGAAGTCATCGTCGTGGCCCTGCTCTTCAAACTTGTTGTAGCGCTCAACCGTTGCGAGGAACTTGTCGACGGGCAGACCGAGCTTTTCGGCCAGCTCTTCGAGGGTGTCGGCCTTGATGACAAAACCGTCGTTGATGAGGCCTTCCACAGCTTCCCAGGCGCGCTCGAAGGTCCAGTTGGAGGGAGCACCGTTCTCGAACGGCTCGAGGCGGCAGCAGCCAACCATTTCAAAGCGGTCGACGTCTTCGGCAAAGGTGGAGTCCCAGATGTCGCAGTAGGTCATGTTCGGCTGATACTGCACGGCATGGGTGAAGTACTCATACAGGCCGGACTCGTTGCAGAAACGCGCGCCGTTGAGGTTTACTTTCATGAAGGGCTGCTCGCCGAACCAGAAGTTCTTGCCGGCGGTCTCGTAGCCGGAATATTCATCGGGCTTGATTGCGGTGCGGTTGAAGAACATGGACAGAGCGCTGTCCTGCATCTTGCCGCCTGCCCAGAGCATTGCCTTGATGCCGGAGCCGTTGTCTGCAGAGCCGACGCGGGAAGCGAGCTTCAGAGCCAGAGGCTGACGTGCGGCGAGCATCTCGGTGTTGTTACGGTAGCCGCCGGTTGCAACGATGACGCCCTTGGAGGCGTTGATGAGGATGTAGCGGCCTTCTGCATCGGTGCAGATGGCGCCGGTGACGCGGCCGTCGTTCTTCACGAGCTTGACGAGAGTGGTCTCGAGGAGGATCTCGCCGCCGAGGCCTTCGCAGTACTCACGCAGAACATCGCTGGTTTCCTTTTCGCCGAGCTTCTGCTCGGAGAGGCCGGTTGCGTATGCCTTGTCGCGGTTGCCGCCCTGCCAGTTGCCGACGGAAGCTTCGTGCCAGACCTTGAAGTCGCCATTGCGCTCGAGCAGATCAACATACCAGTTGGCCATCTCTGCGGATTCATTTGCCCAGACGTTCCAGAGGCGGACATCGATGTCTGCCGCGCTGTAGCGGACGATGTCCTTTACGATCTCGTACTTGTCCATTGCCAGGTGGGGCAGGTCCTTCAGGGTCTCGAGCTGACGGTCGCAGTTCACGACGCCGATGTCGCTCTTGGGCTTGGCGAGGGTTGCGCCGCGCTCGATCAGCATTGCCTTTGCGCCGTTCTCCAGTGCGGATGCGAAGGCGGGCCAGCCAGCAGTACCGGAACCGATGACCAGAACTTCGGTGTCATAGGCAGCGACAACGTTTTCATAGGCGATCTGGGGCTCGGTGCCCATCCAGGAGAACTTCAGCTGCTCAACAGCGGCCTGGACTTCGGCTTCATCAGCAAAAGCAGCGGAAGAGAGGACACCGTTTACGGCTGCACCGGCAACACCGGCGGCAATGCCCTTCAGAAAGCTACGACGGGAAATGTTCGTCATGTGAATAACTCCTTCATTTTTTATTATGGGAATTAAAGTGCGTTAGCTTTATTTTAGTGTTCCGTGCTGCACCGAGTCAATCCTGTCGGGCGGTGCGGGCGCTTTTTGTAAATTGTGCTTGAAGTGCCGCCCCGGTTTTAGTACACTATATCCATTATCTGACGAATAACAAACAAACAGCAGCGCTACGTATGGAAGGAGTTGGAAAGCATGGCGGAAACGGTTCTGTACCGGATCGGCGAGTTTGCAAAGAAACTCGGTGTAACACCGGATATGCTGAAGTACTGCGAAAAGAAGGGGCTGATCCACTCGGTCAAGGAGGCAAACGGTTACCGTTATTATGATTTCCGTCAGTCCGCCTCGGTAATTGAATACCTGAAGCTGCAAAACCTCGGCTTTTCCGCGGACGAGGCGCTGCACGCTCTCCACGCGGAAGACTTTGATGAACTGGTGGCGCTGGAGCAGGAACGGTCAGCAGAGCTGAAGCGCCAGGTCTGTTTTGCACAGGCAATGCTGGACCGCAACCGGTATCTGGAGCAGGTCCGCGGCTTTTTCCAGCGGCCGGACAACTGGACGCTGCAGTTTCTGCCCCCTGCCTGGTTTCTTCCGCACACGCAAAACCACATTTTCACGGAGGATGAGGCTGTTCTGCGGATGATTGAACAGTGGAACACCTGCCTGCCGGTTGTGGAATCCTGCTCACGACATGCGGAGGATGAAGCAGACCCCGGCAAATACGAGCATGGTTATTACGTCCGGCAGGACCTGGCGCGGGAGCTGGGCCTGGAGGTCACGCCGCCGGTGGTGGAAGTACCCGGCGGGCTGTACCTGGAGATCTACCGCAGCCGTTCTATCGGTGGAAGCGCTCCCCCACCGCACGTTGCAGCCACCGAACTGCTGGAACAGCTGCAGCTGCGGCAATGCGGAGATGCATACATGGTTGTGCTGGCCAAAATGTGGCATGGGAACGGCAGGCACGCCTATGGTGTGCTGCGGATCCCCGTTGAGCACTGCTGAAGAAAACACCATGTGCGGATTCGCTGTTAAAGGAGAGCATTCCATGAAGCATACAAAGTACACAAAAAACCTGTTGCAGATTGTGGCGTCGTTCCTGCTTGCCTGTAGCCTTGTGAGCACGGCACAGGCCGTGCAGACCGACTTGCCGACAGCATGCCTCCACCGCATCGGTGGCGCACCGGCATCGCAGCAGTGCAGGCTGTACGAGACTGAGCACGAACGAATCGATACTATTGCCGACGGTTCCCGATGTGTGACCCTATGCTTGGACTGCGGGGAAATATTAAATGTCGACACCCATTACGTACCCTGTTATGACACGGAGTCAACAGTCTGCTACCGTTGCTGGGAGGAAGTCAAAGCTCCGGAGGTCCGGCACGTACTGAACGAGTGGTTGGAAGCAGACGAGGCCGGCACGCTCCAGCACAGGGCAAGCTGCAAGTACGGTGATTTTGCAGCCGTATTCCATGAAGGCGAAGAGGCTATTGTTCCAGGGGATGCCCGCTGCCACCGAAGCACCTGCAGTACATGCGGCACGGTACTTGAGGAGAAGCCGCACACGGTTTCCTGCCGTTCTGAACTGCTCACGGGTAGTGCGGCATTCTCTTATTCCGGCACCTGCCTGCTGTGCGGTGAGGATTCTGTCATCGCAACTTCTCGAGAGCATGTGGATTCGGCGTTGTACGCCTTTGAACGCAACGACGCGGAGACCCATTTCGTTGTATGCGCGTTCTGCGGAGAACCTGCCTATCCTGCCGGCCATGTCCGAAGTACCGGGGGTAATGTCTGCGTGCTTTGCGGAGAAAAAAACGCCGGCGGCAACATCGTGCCGGTACTTCGCCTGCCTGCATCAACCGAGCGGATTGAGGCTGGAGCCTTTCGCGGTCTCAGACGTGCGGTCTTCTTTCTCCCGGCTAGCGTAAGCGCTATCGCCGAGGATGCTTTTGTCGCAGGCTGTACCCTTATTTTTGAGCAGAACACCATCGCTTGCGAATTTGCGGAAGCCCACGCAGGTGACCTGTTTGTGGCACTGAACAAATCCACGACCGTCACTTCTTGAAAACGGATGCCTCCCTGCATTGGGGAAGCATCCGTTTATTTTCTGTACAAAACAAAAAAGCGCCGGCTTCTTGCCGACGTTCCTTCTCCGATGGTTTTCTTGCTCCGTTTTTGCTCCGCAACAAACGAGTAACCCCTGACTGCATTTCCATACAATCAGGGGTTACTCCTGGCTTTTATTATCTAACATCGATTAAACCTCTCTTTCTTGTTTATTTTACGAACTGTGCCACAGCTCTCATCTTATGATGGGACGCGCCGATGCACACTTGACCCACACTGTCTTCAATAAGATCGTTTCCTCCGGCTGACTTTTGCAGCTCTGACGAGGGCTTTATCGAGTCTTGTACATTTTTGGCGTTCCCGTTTTTGTTGTACATATAATAGCAAATCCCGCACAGGTTTACAAGGTCATTATTGCACGAATCGCACAGAATATTCTTGGTTGTTTCGCCGAATTTCCCCGTGTTTTGGTGATTGTACCCATTTGCCATTGACAGGAAAAGGGAAATACGATATTGTGTCTTTGATTTCGGGAAAAGACGGCTCCGGGCATCCGGGGCCGTCTTTCTGGCGTTTTTTGCTTTTCGACTTTTTGGCTTTTGGATTCTGCTCTCGTGCTTGTTAGTCTTTTTGCCCGCCTGTCAGTTCCCCTGCCGGGTTATTCCGGAAGGCCCTTGCACAGGGGGTCGTTCCAGAAATAGGCGTAATGGGCTTCGGCATTCACGTAGCCGAACTGGGTGGAGAGGAGAAGATACCGCTCCCCGGTGCGCCAGCCGTCGTGGGGATCCTCGCACCAGGTGTTCATGCTGCAGTTGGGTGCCCGACGCTGCATCTCCTCGATCTGCGCCTGTGGGATGCGGTTCACGCTGCCGATCCACAGGCGCTCCAGCCCGGTGAGGCCATAGAGCGGCGTAATATCCTCCAGGTCCTGGTTATAGCAGATGTTCAGGTGGCGGAGCCTGGTCAGGCCGGCAAGAGGAGTAAGGTCGGTGATGTTGTTCGTCTGGATCTCCAGAAACTCCAGGTTCGGACAGTCGGCAATGGGGCGGGTGTCGGAGAAGCCGCACATAGCCAGAATGGCCACTTCCAGCTTCGGCATGCAGGAAATGAAGGAAATATCCCCAAGATAGTCGTTGTGCCCGATATCCAAGTAACGCACCTCAGTGCAGTACTGCAAGCCCGAGCAGTTGGAGCGGTTGATCAGGCCGCCGACATCCGGGTTGGAGGCCAGGATCTTTTCCACGTCCGTGCGCACAGAATAGCAGCCGCCGAACCAGATGCGCCAGATGACCTTAACAGAAGGAAGGGCCTCGCGGATGGCGGCCATTGCCGCATCACTCACCCCGCAGGAATCCATGTCCAGCACGCGGAGCTGCGGCATGCAGGCAGCGACCTGTTTGACCAGCGCGCCCTCATCGGCCACCGGAATGTAGCTGAGATTCATTTCCGTATCGTCGAAGGTGAAGGTGCGGTCATACAGCGTAAAGGTATAGGAAAAACGTGCGTCAGGGGCGGCCTGTTCCAGGCGGAGGATATCCTTCCAGCCCAGCTTTGGTCCGGCAGCGGTGCTATCCCCCAGCGAAACGGTTTTCAGCTTCGGGAGCTGTTCGAGGACGCTGACGGCCTGGGCCACTTCAGCTGGCTGCAGGTCCGACAGGTCCAAAGCAGCCGTGTCAGCAGTAATCTGTTGACCGCAGAGGATGAAGACCGGCATTGGAGTGGGCGTAGGCGCAGGTGTGGGCTCCTGCTCTGCCGGCTGGACAGGTGCGGACGCCTGCTGCGCCGAAACGGCTTCCGCCGCAGGGCTTTTTGCCTGTGCGGCACTGCCTGCGGGGCCTCCGCAGGCAGATAGAAACAGCAGTGCCCCCGCAAAGAGGGCCAGGGCTGCCCGCCCGGTAGATTGCATTGCTCGTCTCATCAGCTTTCTCCTGCACGGAATCACACCAGACTGATCAGCTGGCGCAGGAGCTGCGTGCAGAGCTCCAGGTTTTCCACCGTAATATGCTCATAGGGGCCATGGAAGCCGTCGCCGCCGGTGCCCAGATTGGGGCAGGGCAGGCCGCGGAAGGAAAGCTGCGCACCGTCGGTGCCGCCACGGATGGGCACACGCACGGGCTCCAGCCCGATGGCCCGGATCGCCTTTTCGGCCAGCTCTACGGGGCGCATATCCTGTGAGAGGATTTCGGCCATGTTTCGGTAGCTGTCCGTCAGGGTGAGTTTGACGGTACCGGGGCCGTATTTTTCATTCAGGGCAGACTCGATGCGGCGCATGGTCTGCTTGCGGGCCGCAAAGCGCTCGGCGTCGTGGTCCCGCACGATATAGTGCAGCTGTGCCGACTGCACGGTGCCATGCATATCCGTAAGATGGAAGAAGCCCTGATAGCCCTCCGTCTCCGACGGAATCTCCTGTGAGGGAAGGGCCGCGTTGATTTCCATAGCCACGAGCGAAGCATTGACCATAATGCCCTTTGCCGAACCCGGGTGGACATTGACCCCGGAGATATCCCAGTGCGCAGAGGCAGCGTTGAAGGTCTCAAAATTGACCTCACAGAGCGCGTCACCGTCCACGGTGTAGGCAAAATCGGCGTTGAGGCGCTGCAGATCCAGCAGGGCAGCACCGTGCCCGATCTCCTCATCCGGGGTAAAGCAGACGGCCAGCGGCCCATGGGGCTGTGCATCACGGATGACCTGCTCCAGCGCAGTGACGATCGACGCCACGCCGGCTTTATCATCGGCACCCAGGACAGTAGTGCCATCGGTAGTGATCAGCGTCTGCCCGCGGAGCTGCTGCAGATGAGGAAAACGTTCCGGCGACAGGACCAGTCCGCTGCTGCCCAGCGGCACCGGGCCACCATCATAATCGGGATGGAGCTGCGGCTGTACATTCTCGCCGCTGAAGTCCGGGACCGTATCCAGGTGGGCGATGAGGGCAAGGGTGGGCAGATTTTCCCGCCCGGGCGTGGCCGGAAGCCTGCCGTAGACGTAGGCATGCTCATCGGCCAGGACATCCTGCAGGCCGAGCTCTGCCAGCTCCCGGGCAAGGTGCCGGGCAAGGACAAACTGCCTCGGATGTGAGGGAACGGACTCCCCTGCCTCATCACTGGCCGTGTGGATGCGTACATATTGCAGAAAGCGTTCGGTAACGTTCATCTGATTTGTTCTCCGATCTTTTTCCTTTATTTCAGGAGCTCCGCTTCAATAAACAGGCGCCCCTTACGGGAGGTGCCGCCGAAGCCGGTCACCGTACCCTTCCCGTGACCCTGCAGGGAAAGGATATCGTTCTCCTTCATCGGGCGGTCCGTACGAAGGACCACCTCATAATTGACACTGACCTTGCCGGCCTCGATCTGCCGGGCCGCCTCGGTGCGGGACAGGTTAAACAGGCCGGCACAGACTGCATCCAGCCGCGGACTCATCACGGAAAAGCTCAGGTGCCTGACCTGACGGACGGGCATGGGGACGGTTTCCGGCCTGACCTCAACGGCAGTAACGCCGCAGCGGCCGACCTTTTCGATGCTCAGCAGATGGCTGAACACTCCCGGCAGGCAGAAGACCCATGCCTTGCTGCCGGAGACCTGAATGTCGCCCAGGCGGTCCCGCTCGATGCCCATACCCAGAAGGGCACCCATGTAGTCCCGGTGGCCGGGTTCACCAAAATGGGCCGTAATTTCAATGGCGCGGATATATTCCCCCACGTCAACAAACTCCGGTTCAAGATATTCCGGCAGGCAGAACATCACGACCCGCTCGCAGCCCTCCCGGCCACCAAAGAACCAGGTGCGGACACCCGCCGGCCGGTAAAAGGGCCGTGTCTGCAGGCAATAGGCCTCTGCCGGGGTCAGAAATCCGCTGACGGTAACGCTGCCCCGCCGTTCACACTGTTCCGCGAGGTCTTCCGCCCGTCGCAGCAGGGCTTCATGTTCCATCGGTTACCGCCTCCCGCAGTTTGGTTGTGTGGGCGTTGCCGGCGGTCTGCTCCACCAGCCTGTCCAGCAGCTTCAGTGCTTCCTCCAGCTCCTGAATGAACATGCCGGACGAGGTGCGCAGGACGCCGGAGCGCAGGGCCGACAGGCGGATGAGGTTATCATTGGTCACCACCCGCACGGCATAGTTCTGGCCGATCTCGTCGACAAAGCGTTCGATATACATATCCGCCGTCTGGCCGTCGGCCGTGTAGACCACATGAATGTTGTGGTAGTCCTCCCGTGAGCCGGGGTTGCCCGGCGTCCGGTAGGCATCAAACACCAGGACCAGCTCTGCCCCGGTGCAGCCGCAGTAGTTGGACAGAATGTCCATGAGGCGGTTGCGGGCCATATCCAGGCGCGTTTCCGCCAGCTGCTTCAGCTCATCCCAGGCGAAGATCAGATTATAGCCGTCAACGATCAGATACTGCTTTTTTGCCGTTGCTGTGGGCAGGGTCTGCTTTGCCTCGTTGCGGAAGGCCTGGGTATACTGCGGGCGGCGGATTGGGCCGAACTCCCGCTGCATAATGGCCTCCAGCTCCCGCTCATCAATGTTCAGGGAGCGATGGACCGGTGCCGACACCGGCTTTGGCGCTACCGGATGCAGGCAGCTTTCCAGATGCATGTATTCCGGCACCTTGTCCCAGGGGACATAGAAACCGGCACCATGGGCGCAGAAAACCGACCCGGTCGGATTATCCGTATCCGCCTCTGGGTCATAGGCCGCCTCCGCCAGGATCTTTTCGGTATTGTGGCAGGGCTTGTACCCGCCCGGACGGCAGCTGAGCCTGCCACGGCCGCGGGTATAGGCCAGCACCTCGCCGATATAGCCGTTCATCTCGGAGACCGGAGCGGTGCCGCAGAGGCGGCTCATGCCGCCGGCATCCGTCGGGGCGTCAAAATCCCCGCCCATGGCTTTGACATCGCTGATGGCCCGCCCGATCTGGTCCGCGGGAACGGTCAGGGAAAAGGCATAGTACGGCTCCAGTAGAACACTGCCCGCCTGCATAAGCCCCTGCCGGACTGCCCGGTAGGTCGCCTGGCGGAAGTCCCCGCCCTCGGTGTGCTTCAGGTGGGCCCTACCGGCCGCCAGGGTGATCTGCACATCCGTCAGCGGAGCACCGGTCAGTACACCGGGGTGCGCACGCTCGGCCAGATGGGTCAGGATGAGGCGCTGCCAGTTGCGGTCCAGCGCATCCTCAGAGCAGATGGAGCGCAGACGAATGCCGCTGCCCGGCTCCCCGGGTTCCAGCAGGAGATGGACCTCGGCGTAATGCCGCAGTGGCTCAAAATGGCCCACACCCTCCACGGTTTGGGTAATGGTCTCCCGGTAGAGGATGCTCCCGTTGTCCAGCTCCACGGCCACATCGAAACGGTCCGCGACCATGCGCTTGAAGATCTCTGCCTGGATGGAGCCCATCAGGCTGACGGTGATTTGGCCGCCGGCAGCCGCTGCCTGGATGTGCAGAGAGGGTTCCTCTTCATTCAGCTGCAGCAGCTTGGGCAGCATGACCGCTGCATCGACCTCTGCCGGCAGCAGCACACGGTAGCGCAGCACGGGCTCGAGCATGGGTGCTGCCGCGTCCGGCTCCGCCCCCAGGCCCTGCCCGCGCCAGGTTCCGCTGAGCCCGAGCGCCGCACAGAGCATACCTGCGGAGGCCGTTTCCACGGCTTCAAACTTCTCGCCGGAATAGACACGGAGGCGGTTTACCTTTTCGGTAAGCACACGCCCCTCGGCATCTTTATAGGTAATCGTATCTCTTACCGACAGGCTGCCGCCGGTCAGGCGCAGATGCGTCAGGCGGTTGCCCTGGGTGTCCCGGTCAATTTTATACACCTGGGCACCGAAGTCCGCCGCCGGATGGCGCACAGGGGCAAAGCCGTCCAGGAACTGCAGAAACGCCTCGACCCCCTCGGCCTTCAGCCCGGAGCCAAAGAAGCAGGGGAAGAGCTGCCTTGCGGCGATCATTTCCCGCAGGCAGTCATCACTGACGTGTTCGTTTTCCAGGAACTCCTCCATGGCCCGCTCCGCGCACATGGCCAGCTGCTCCTCCCGTGCGGCAGGATCCCCGCGGAAGTCCACACAGCTATCACCAAAGTTTGCACGCAGCTCCTCCATGACCGCATCGCCGTCGCTGCCGGCAAGGTCCATTTTCGTAATAAAAAGGAAAGTGGGCACCGCTGTGCGTTCCAGAAGGCGCCAAAGCGTCTCGGTATGCGCTTGGATGCCGTCGGTCCCGCTGATGACAAGGACGCAGCAGTCCATCACCTGCAGGGCGCTCTCGGTCTCCGCGCTGAAGTCTACATGGCCCGGGGTATCCAGCAGATAGACGACGGTCTCCTTCAGCGGCATTTCTGCCTGCTTGGAAAAAATAGTGATCCCCCGTTCCCGCTCCAGGGCGGCGGTATCAAAAAAGGAATCCCGATGGTCTACCCTTCCGGGCTTTCGAATTTTTCCGGACAGCCAGAGCATCGCCTCGCAGAGGGTCGTTTTGCCCGCGTCCACATGGGCAATAACGCCCACAACTGATTTTCGTTTCATATCCATGCTGCGTATTTTACCAGTAAAGCGGGGAAAGTGCAACAAAAGGCCCCGGTGACTTTTCTCCCCTGCTACCCGTTGTGCATTTGAAAGTATTTTGTCACTCCTTGTGAAAATTTATCATTTTTTCGATACCGCCTCTATCTTTTTCGTAAAAGATATGCTATAATACCCTGAATGTATTTTCGCTATTGATTCGAATTCTTTCACTCTTTTTACGGAGGCTTACACATATGAAAAAAATCCTTGTATTAGAAGACGAATCCAACATCCGCAGCTTTGTGGTAATCAACCTGCGCCGCAGCGGCTATGACCCGATTGAAGCACCCGATGGTGCTTCCGCCCTTCTGCGTCTCCAGGAAAACCCGGATATCTGCATGGCCCTGCTGGACATCATGCTGCCGGACGCAGACCTGGATGGTTTTGAGATCTGCCGCCGTATCCGTGCCAGCGGTTCCAAAATGGGCATCATCATGCTGACGGCCAAAAGCCAGGAGATCGACAAGGTCACCGGCCTGATGACCGGCGCTGACGACTATGTCACCAAGCCCTTCTCCCCGGCGGAGCTTACCGCCCGCGTGGATGCACTGATCCGCCGGCTGGGTCTGGATGACACACCGGAGCAGAGCGTGGTCATCTCCGGCCCCTTCCAGCTGAACACCCGCAACCGCACGCTGGAAAAGAACGGCGAGCGCCTGAAGCTCACGCAGATCGAATACCAGCTCATGAAGCTGTTCATGGAAAACCCCGGCAAGGCCATGTCCCGCGAGGATATCCTGACCGACGTTTGGGGCGGCGACTTCAGTGGCGAGCTGAAGACGGTCGACGTGAATATCCGCCGTCTGCGCCTGAAGGTCGAAGAAGACCCCACCGAGCCGGAATACCTCACCACGGTCTGGGGTTACGGTTATAAATGGGGGTTCTGAGCAGCCGCCCTGCGGTATATTCAGATAGAAGTATTGCATGAAACATCTAAAGACACAATTGCTGCTGTTTGTGCTGGCCATTCTGGCCGCGGCAGCAGCGGGGGCTGCCTGCCTGTTTTACGGCATGCTGATTCCGGCAGCCTGTGCAGGCGCCGCGGCTTTGCTGCTGGCCCTGCTCCTGCTGCACTGGTTCTCCTCCCATGTGGTCGACCCCGTCAACCGGCTAGCCGAGTATGCACAGAAAATTGCTTCCGGCAGCTACGGTATCCGGATGGACGTCAAACGGGCCGATGAGCTTGCCCGCCTGACCGGCGAGATCAACAACATGTCGGAAAAGGTCGCCATCGCCGAAAAGTCCAGAACGGACTTTATTTCGCAGGTCTCCCATGAACTGCGCACCCCGCTGACGGCCATCACCGGCTGGGCAGAGACCATCGCCTTTGACGAAGCCGTTCAGGGAGACAGCCTGCGCGGCATCCAGATCATCTCCAAGGAGGCGGAGCGCCTGTCCAACATGGTCGCCGAGCTTCTGGAATTCACCCGTATTCAGGACGGGCGCTTTAACCTGCGCATTGAAATGATCGACATCTCCGCCGAACTGGAGGACGCTGTGTTCACCTACGGTGAGCTGATGCGCCAGGCCGGCGTGAAGGTGAATTACAAAGGCCCCGAAGAAGAAATGCCGGACATTCCCGGTGACCCGGAACGCCTGAAGCAGGTCTTCCTGAACCTGCTGGACAACGCCCTGACCCATGCCGGTGACGGCGGGCGGATTGATATTGCCTGCAAACCCGGCGTGACCCGCGTGGAGATCACCGTGCGCGACTATGGCCCCGGTATTCCCGAAGCAGCGCTGCCCCACGTCAAGGAGAAGTTTTACAAGGGCAGCAACAAAGGCCGCGGAAGCGGCATCGGCCTTGCCGTATGTAACGAGATCGTTACCCGCCATAACGGCGAACTGGTCATTGAGAACGCAGAAGGCGGCGGCTGCCTGGTCACCGTATATCTGCCGATGACCGCAAAATAAATCCTCTCCCCCAGGGGAGCATCAAAACAAGGAGTACTGTTCCATGTCTGAGACCAAAAACAACGCTGCCTGTGGCTTCCGCACCTCGATCGGCGGTCAGGCCCTGATGGAAGGCATTCTGATGCGTGGCCCGAAAAAGCAGGCCATTGTCTGCCGCACGGCAGACGGTCTGGTAGAAAAGACCGAAGAACTGAAATTTATTAAAGACCGTTACCCCATTCTGGGCGTGCCCTTCATCCGCGGCTGCGCCACATTCCTGGACAGCATGGTCAAGGGCATGCAGGCCCTGATGTATTCGGCCGAGCTGCTGCCGGAAGAGGCACAGGGTGAGCCGGATAAGCTGGACCAGTGGATCAACGACCACTTTTCTGCCGAAAAGGCACAGAAGCTCATTATCTACGTTGCCGTTGTGCTGGGCCTCTGCCTTTCCGTGTTTCTGTTTGTGTTCCTGCCGGCCTTCCTGGTGGGTCTGCTTCCGGTGCTGAAGGTCAATTACATCGTGCGTAACCTTTCCGAGGGCCTTGTGCGAATCGTGATCCTGCTGGCTTACATGTGGCTCTGCTCCAAGCAGTCCGATGTAAAGCGGCTTTTCGCCTACCATGGTGCCGAGCACAAGACCATCTTCTGCTATGAGCACGGCAAGGAGCTGACGGTGGCCAACGTGCGTGAGGAATCCCGTTTCCATCCCCGCTGCGGAACCAGCTTCCTGCTGGTGGTCGTGTGCGTCAGCATCCTGGTCAACTCAGTCGTTAGAGTGGACAACACCTTCGCCCGTATGGGCTGCCACCTGCTGTTGCTGCCGGTGGTTGTCGGCATCAGCTATGAGATAAACCGCTGGTGCGGCAAGCATGACAACTGGCTTTCCGCCACGCTGTCCGCCCCAGGCAAATGGCTGCAGCGTATGACCACCAGTGAGCCGGACGACAGCATGATTGAATGCGCGATCCGCGCGATGGAACTGGTCATCCCCGAAGAAAAGGGCAGTGACGAGTGGGGTAATTAAACCGCCGCCCCTATCATTTTTTGACAGACTGGAGTGCATCACTCTTGAAAACCTATAACGACATTTATCTTACTATTCGCAACTCGCTGCTGAATGCCGGCATAGAGGCCGGTAATCTGGAGGCAAAAATCATTGTCGCGGAAGCGGCCGGAAAGGACGTCAGCGCCCTGATGCGCGACCTGAAGCTTTACACCTCCCCCGAGGTGGAGCAGCGCGCGATGGATTACTGCGCCCGCCGCCTGAAGGGCGAGCCCGTTGCCTATATCACCGGCAGCTGGGAGTTTTACGGTCTGCAGATGAAGGTCACTCCGGATGTGCTGATCCCGCGGATGGACACCGAAGTTATGATCGATGCGGTGAAAGAGCTGCTGATTGGCAAGCAGATGGACGCCCGGATCCTGGACCTGTGCTGCGGCAGCGGGTGCATTACCTGTGCCATTGCCCGTGAGCTTCCTGCCACCCGGCTGACGGCCGTGGATATCAGCGCGCTGGCGCTGGATGTCTGCCGCCAGAACATTGCTCTGCACCGGCTCACCAACCGCGTTATCTGCCGACAGGCAGACGTCACCGTCTCCCCGCCCTACGGCTTTGGCGTATACGATATGATCGTTTCCAACCCGCCGTATATCGCCAGTGAAGAGCTGGCGGAGCTGGACCCCTCCGTCCGGAACTACGAACCCATGTGGGCTCTGGATGGTGGAAAGGACGGTCTGAAGTTCTATAAAGCGATCATCCGCAACTGGCGCAGCACCCTGCGTCCCGGCGGCTGCATTCTGTTCGAGGTCGGCGAAGGCCAGGCCGAGGACGTGTGTGAAATGCTTGCCTCTGCCGGGTTTGAAGCAGTCACCACACGTAAGGATACGCTCGGCGTTGACCGTATCGTGATCGGCCGGCTGAGCGACACGGTCCTTACTCTGGGCGCTGTGTGATTTGTTTTTCGTATTTACTTAATGGAGGATATTGACTATGGCAGCAGATAAAAAGAAAGTACCCGATAAAGTTCTCCGTGCCAACCTCTCCACACCGGAGGAAAAGCAGAAGGCTCTGGCAAGCGCTATTGCAAAAATTGAAAAAGACTATGGCAAGGGCACGATCATGCGCCTTGGCCAGGATATTAAAGAAAATGTTGAAGCCCTGTCCACCGGTTCGCTGACCCTGGACATCGCTCTCGGTATCGGCGGCATTCCGAAGGGCCGTATTATTGAGATCTATGGCCCGGAAGCTTCCGGTAAGACCACACTGGCTCTGCATGTTGTTGCTTCTGCACAGAAGGCAGGCGGCGAGGCCGCATACATTGACGTTGAGCACGCCCTGGAGCCTGCCTACGCCAAGGCCATCGGCGTGAATATCGACAACCTGCTAATCTCCCAGCCGGATACCGGCGAGCAGGCCCTGGACATCACCGAAGCTCTCGTTCGCTCCGGTGCGGTCGACCTGGTGGTCGTTGACTCGGTTGCCGCACTGATCCCCCGCGCCGAACTGGACGGCGAGGTCGGCGATACTGTCGTCGGCTCTCTGGCCAGACTGATGTCCCAGGCCATGCGGCGTCTGGCCGGTGCCATCTCCAAGAACAACTGCACTGTTGTTTTCATCAACCAGCTGCGAAACAAGATCGGCGTGATGTACGGCAACCCGGAAACCACCCCCGGTGGTCTTGCGCTGAAGTATTACGCCTCCGTGCGTATTGACGTGCGTCGCCAGGAACAGCTGAAGATCGGCAACGATATTATCGGCAACCACACACGCTGCAAGGTCGTCAAGAACAAGGTCGCCCCTCCCTTCCGTGAGGCAGAATTTGATATTCTCTATGGCAAGGGCATCTCCCGCGTCAGCGAGATCGTTGACGCCGCGGTTGAACTGGAGATCATCGACAAGGCCGGTGCCTGGTTCACCTGCAACGGCATGCGCATCCAGGGCAAGGAAGGCGTGAAAGAGTACCTGACCGCAAACCCGGATGTTCAGGAAGAGATCGCACAGCAGGTCATGGAGAACCTGAACAAGCAGAACCACGGCGGCAGCGACAAAAAGGACAAGAAGCCCAAAGGAAAAGAGCTGGCCATTGATGTGGAAGCGGAGGATTTCGAAGACTAAATGGTCGTCACCGCAATCCGCCAGACAAGCCCCGACCGAGTAAGTGTTGAGCTGGAAGACGGCTCGGTCATCCGCTCTTCCACCGGCGTTATCACCTCCATGCGCCTGTTTCAGGGGCGGGATCTGGACGAAGAACAGCTGGAGGAGCTGAGGTTGAACTCTCTGCGCTCCATTGCCCGGGACCGGGCGATCCGCATTGCCTCCACCCGCCAGATGTCCAAAAAGGAACTGCGGGATAAGCTGATCCAGAAGGGCGAGGACCGTGACACCGCGGAATACTGTGCCGACTGGCTGGCAGAAAACGGCCTCATCAACGACGAGGGCTATGCCGCCGCAGTTGCCCGCCATTACGCCGCAAAGGGATATGGCGCCGCGCGTGTGCGTGCAGAGCTCTGCCGGAGGGGAATCTCCCGTGACTACTGGGACGAGGCACTGGAGGAGCTGCCGGAGGTCAACCCAAAGCTGGACAGGCTGATTGCCTCCCGCGCACCGGACCCGGACGACCGGGATGAAATGCGAAAGCTTACCGCCTCGCTGTACCGACGAGGGTTCAGCCGTTCGGAGATTCAGGCCGCCTTTGCGCGCTATTTTGACGCATTGGAAACCGAACCTGACGGGGACCCGGAATGGGAATACTAATTTTACGGAGCAGGATCCATGAATAAAACCTTTGCCATGATTTCTCTCGGCTGTGCCAAAAACCTGGTCAACAGCGAGCAGATGCTATACCTGATGAATGAAGCAGGCTATGCGCTGGTCCCCGACCCGGATGGCGCAGACCTGGTCATCGTCAATACCTGCGGCTTTATTGACGCCGCAAAGAGTGAGGCCATTGAAAACATTCTGGAAATGGCCGAGCTGAAAAAACAGGGCCGTCTCGGCGGGCTGATCGTTACCGGCTGCCTGACGGAACGCTACCAGGAAACCATCCTGGAGGAAATGCCGGAGATCGACGCCGTGCTCGGCGTGGGCAGCTTCGGGGATATCGTGCAGGCCGCAGAAAAGGTCTGCGCAAGCGAGAGCTTCCGTGCCTTTGCAGATAACAGTGCACCGGTCGATGAGCTGCCCCGCATCATTTCCACCGGCCCCTCCTGGGCCTATCTGCGTATCGCCGAGGGCTGCGACAATTTCTGCGCCTTCTGTGCGATTCCCTACATCCGCGGCCGTTACCGCTCCCGCAGCATGGAAAACATTCTGGCGGAGGCGGAAGACCTGGCCGAGCATGGCGTGAAGGAGCTGATCGTCATTGCGCAGGATATCACGCGCTACGGTACAGACCTTTACGGCAAAAGAAGCCTTGCTGCCCTGTGCCGTGAGCTGAAGAAGATCGACGGCATCCAGTGGATTCGTCTGCATTATCTCTACCCCGATCAGTTTGACGACGAGCTGATCGACGAGATCGCTACGAATGAGAAAATCGTAAAGTACCTGGATATCCCCATCCAGCACATCAATGACGGCATTCTCAAGTGGATGAACCGCCGCGGCACCGGCACAGAGATCCGTACGCTGTTCCGTACGCTGCGTGAGCGCATCCCCGATCTCGTGCTGCGCACGAGCCTTATCGCGGGTCTCCCCGGCGAAGGAGAGGCCGAATTTGAAGAGCTGTGCGAATTTCTGAAGGAAGCCCGTATTGAACGCGTCGGCGTTTTCCCCTTCTCCCCCGAGGAGGGTACACCCGCCGCAAAAATGGAATTTGTCGACAGCGAAGAGGCACAGCGCCGTGCCGACCTGATCATGCAGCTGCAGGCCCCGATCATGGACGATTTCTGCAATCGCTTTGTCGGCCGTACACTACGTGTTCTCTGTGACGGCTACGACGGTGAAGCAGAGCTCTTCACCGGCCGCACCTACGCCGACTCCCCGGATATTGACGGGCAGATCCTTTTCTCCGGCGAATGCGAAGAAGGCGATATGGTCAACGTTCTCGTAACGGAAACGGAGGACGGCCTGCTCTTCGGTGAGCTGGTCTGACTGCAAGTTCTATTGCACCTGAGGAGGCATCCCGTTGAATACTACCGCTAACAAAATTACTGTTGCACGCATCCTGATGGTCCCGGTGTTTCTGCTTCTGGAATACCGCGGGCTGAACTACGCGGCGCTTGCCTGCTTTCTTCTCGCCTGTCTCTCTGACGCGGCAGACGGGTATATTGCCCGGCATTATAACCAGATCTCCAACTTCGGCAAATTTATGGATCCCCTGGCGGACAAGATCCTGGTGCTGTCTGCCATGTGTGTGTTCATTGAGCAGGGGCGCATGAGCGGCTGGGCCGTCGCGTTGGTCCTGTTCCGGGAATTTGCCGTCAGCGGAATGCGTCTGGTTGCGGCAGAGCAGTCCCGGGTCATTGCTGCTGCCAAATCGGGTAAAATCAAGACCATCTGTACAATGGTTGGTCTTTGTGCTATGCTGTTTTTCTCCAATGCCCATACCCTGGATGTTGTCGTAACCTGGGTCATCCTGCTTACGACTGTGTATTCCGGCATCGAATATTTTACTGTAAACCGGGACGTTTTTCGCGATCCGGTCAAATCGGAGGACTAATTCATGTATCTGTATAACTCTGCCACCCGCAAACGCGAGGAATTTATCCCGAACCACCCTGACATCGTAAAGATGTACACCTGCGGCCCTACCGTCTATCACTTCGCCCATATCGGCAACCTCCGCTCCTACCTGATGGAGGATATCCTGGAAAAGTATCTTCGCTATGTCGGCTATAATGTCAAGCGCGTCATGAACATCACCGACGTCGGCCACCTGACCAGTGATGCAGACGAGGGCGAAGACAAGATGCTCAAGGGCGCCCGCCGCGAGCACAAAACCGTCATGGAGATCGCACAGTTCTACACTGACGCCTTCTTCTCTGACTGTGCAAAGCTCAACATCAAGACCCCGGATGTTGTGGAGCCCGCCACCAACTGCATTGATGAGTACATCAAGATCATCACCCGTCTGCTGGAGACCGGCTATGCCTACCAGGCCGGCGGCAATGTCTATTTTGACACCGCAAAGCTGGACCGGTACTATATCTTCAACGATTTCAAAGAAGAAGAACTGCTGGAAGGCGTCCGTGAAGGCGTAGAAGCCGACGCAAACAAGCGTAACCGCAACGACTTTGCACTCTGGTTTACCAAGTCCAAATTCGAAGACCAGGCCCTGAAATGGGATTCTCCCTGGGGTGTCGGTTATCCCGGCTGGCACATTGAGTGCTCCGGCATCTCCATGAAGCATCTGGGCGAAGACCTGGACATTCACTGCGGTGGTATTGATAACGCCTTCCCGCATCACACCAATGAGATTGCCCAGTCCGAATCCTACCTCGGCCATCACTGGTGCAACTACTGGATGCACGTCCTGCACCTGAACACCAACGGCGGCAAAATGTCCAAGTCCAAGGGCGAGTTCCTTACCGTTTCTCTGCTGGAAGAAAAGGGCTATGACCCCCTTGCTTACCGTCTGTTCTGCCTGCAGAGCCACTACCGCAAGATCCTTGTCTTCAGCTGGGAGAACCTGGACAACGCACAGGGCAGCTATAACAAGCTGATCAACCGCGTTGCCGCACTGAATCCCGCAGAAGCACCCATCGACGAAGAAGCCTTCGCTGCCCTGAAGGCAAAGTTCTGCGCCGCTCTGGATAACGACCTGAACACCTCACTGGCTGTCACCGCCATTTATGATGTGCTGAAGTTCAACACCAATGACTATACCAAGCTTGCCGTTCTGGATGATTTTGACCGTGTTCTGGGCCTGAATCTCACCGCAAAGGCTGCCGAAAAGCGCGAGGCCAACAAGAAGGCTGCCGCCGCTACCGCTGCCACATTCTCGGTGATCCCGGAAGACGGCAATGCTGACGCAGAGGTTGAAGCAAAGATCCTTGCCCGCCGCGATGCAAAGAAGGCAAAGAATTTTGCGGAAGCCGACCGTATCCGTGACGAGCTGAAGGCCGCCGGCATTGAACTGACCGACATTCCCAACGGCGTTACCTATAAGCGGGTTTAATTTTAGCAGATATCCTTTCGCCGGACGCAAAACACATAACACATAAAAACGAAGCACGCAGTCTTTACCGGCTGCGTGCTTTTGTTTGTTTATCTGTTCGTCTGTTCCGTTTTTCGTCTGTTCTGCTTTCCGAAAGGGGATTCGACGTTCCCACCCGACATTGAACTTTCCAAAACGCGGTATTCAGCCGGCGCGGCCTTCTACAGGCCCGTTGCATACAGCGGGATCACGTTGATCACGGGCTCCTCATACGGATGTACGGCTTTGATCGCGGCCAGTGTTTCCTGCAGGCTCTCCGAACGAACAGTGGTCTCGACATTCAGCTCGGTCTCCCTGCTGATCTCCCCTTCCGTGCCGATGTACGGGTTTGTTCCCGCTAAGGGCCGCCAGGTGCTTGTCACCCGGCTGTAGGAAAGGCAGCAGTCGTAATTGCCGATGTGGCCGGCGTCGGTCTGCTGCAGGGCCTGCTGCAGACTGTCCAGGTGGTCTTCCGGGATGTAGATCTCCAGCTTGAAAAAAGAAAATTCCATCCGCTTGTCCTTCGCTGCACGGCCGTTTACGCCACAACTGTTCCGGGAATGTACAGGTCGATAAATTCTTCCAGGGTGAGGTGATTTTCCATAATGTAGGTTGCTGCCTCTACCCCAACATAGCGGTAATGCCAGGGCTCATACATGACACCGGTAATGGTCTGCTGGTCACCATCCGGAAAGCGGACAATAAAGCCGAATTCGTGGCAATGCTTGCTCATGTACTGATACAGGTCTGTCTTTTCCAGCGCCTCGCTGGTTTTCGTGGAATAGTAGACATCGGTAATGTCGCAGCAAAGCCCGGTCTGGTGCCCACTGCAGCCGGCCGGCTTGGTAATGTAGAAGCCGTTACGGTTCTTGCCGTCCGACACACCGTTATTCTGGCAGATACGGGTAAAATTCGCCGCCTGCTCGTCATAGCTCCGATAGCCTGAGGAAAGATACACCGAAAGGCCCTGTGCCCGGGAATCCTCTGCCATAGCCTTCAGGGGCTCTGCAATGCGGCTGTCTACGATCTGCCCTTCTATGGTCACGGTCGAAGGCGGTGCGTATTTCTGTATGGAGTGTTCGCCGTTTGCCAGGATATATTCCCAGCTGTTGATATCGATCTCCGGCGGTGCGGGAAGGTTCCGCTCTGCTGCACGGCCGGCCGGAGAATCCGGGTCCGCTGCCGCAGAAACCGTAACCGCAAAATCGACCGCCTCAAACTCAACCGGCTCTTCTTCGCTGACCATGAGTTCGGCTTTCTCGCCGACGTGCATGTACCAGGCATCGGCGGGCGGTTTGCCAAAATCACTGCTCCATGGTGCAGAGGAAACCTTCCAATACATAAACGGTACAAATAAGACTACCAGCAGAATTTTCAGTAATAAATGCTTTTTCATAATGAAGCCCTTCTATGGATATTGTCTGTTTATCTTAACACCCTATCCGTCGGATTGCAATGCTTACGCGGAAAAACCGGAGAAGCCGTTTTGGGAGGCTTCTCCGGTTTTGATACTTTTCTAATGTCTGTATATTCTTCGGCTCTTAAATGCCGTCAGGAGGCCATCAGATAGGCCACAGAGGCCATTCCGCTCTCCAGTGCCTGTCGGTTACCTTCCAGGAATCTTGCCTTCTTTTCACCCAGCTCTTCCCGGATGGCTTCCATCATATTCTCTTCGGATACGACAGGGACAGAGGCCATCACCGCACCCAGGATCGCCACATTGGCCCCCTTAGGATTGTGTACCGCCTCCGCAATACCGTTTGCATCACAGTACACCACATGGATGTCGTTGCGGACGCTTCTGCGGGAAATAATGGAACTGTTGATTACCAGTGTGCCGCCGGGCCTGACCTTATCCTCAAACTTATCCAGCGAAGGCTCGTTCATGGCTACCACCACATCGGCCATGTTAACCATCGGGGAAGCAACTTCCTCGTCACTCACCGTTACCGAGCAGTTTGCTGTGCCGCCACGCATTTCAGGCCCGTAGGAAGGAAGCCAGGCAACATGCTTGCCATCCTTCATACAGGCAAGCGCAAGAAACTTGCCAATTAAAAGCATACCCTGTCCACCAAAACCGGCGAAAATAAACTGTTTCTTAGCCATGTGAATTCCCTCCTATATATTTTTATATGTGTGTAATTCTCCTTGTTCCTTTGTGAGCATATTATAGCAATTTTTTATCAAAAGCACAATGCGCGATATATACTAATTTTGCTTTTATTTTGCAGCATAATTGCTAATTCAAATCTTTTGTTTTATTTTTTTAAGTTTATTCGCTAAAGTGCATTCTGCTTTTTGCCGCCCAGATGCACAGTTTTGCATTGTCGCTGCCGGTCTGCGTATCCAGGGAGGCTAAGAAGTCCATGGAGCCCGCACAGCCTTTCGGTTTAGATCTACGGCCGAAGACGCAGCCCATAAAACCATAAAACAGGAACGGCCGGCGTACGCTCCGGACCGTTCCTGTTATTTGCAATATACGCATGTGACCGTAACACTACGGACGGGATCCAGGGCCGCGAAGCGGCCTGAGCCCTGTTGCGCAGCCAATTCAGCCAATTCCGCCGAAAACCGCACCGGCAATCAGCGCAATCACAGCAGCTGCACAGAACACATATTTTCCAAGGGGATAAAAGCCGGCAAACACGCCTTTCTTTGCGCCCCAGTTTACCGCAGCCAGGGCATCTTCCTTCTTCAGCACCCAGAAGAACATGACTGCCGCAAGGAAAGCACCCAGAGGGCAGATATAAATCGACACCACATCCATCCACTGGCTGGTCACCGGCTGGATGAGCAAAGCGACGATCCCGCCCAGGACGCCGATTGCCGCGACAGAGGGAACGCGTCCCCATTTCAGCTTCTCGCGCAGGAAAGCCACCGGAGTCTCGTAGAGGTTAATGATAGAGGAAACACCGGCAAACAGAACACAAAGGAAAAAGATCATGCCGACCCAGCGTCCGCCGGCCATACCGTTAAAGACATAGACCAGATAAACAAACATAAGGCCCGGGCCGCCCGCGGAAGGTTCTACCCCGCCAACCGCCATAGACGGGAGGATGACCAGCATAGCCAAAACAGCCGCCAGGGTATCAAACAGCGCCACATAGCCGGCCGACTTTGGGATATCCTCCTCCCGGCTCAGATAGGAACCATAAATAACGGAACCGTTCCCAGCAATGGAGAGACTGAAGAATGCCTGTCCGAATGCATAGATCCAAACCTGCGGATCCGCCAGTCCTTTGGGATCCAGCGTGAAGATATACGAATACCCTTTACCTGCACCCGGCAATAAGAGAAGATAGATGCCAAGGATCACAAACAGGAAAAACAGCGCCGGCATCAGCAGCTTGTTTGCCCGTTCAATTCCGCCAGAGATGCCAAGAGCCATGATTACCAGAGAGAGCACCAGCGCCGTAAGCAGCCAGCCACCGTTGCCGATCGTAAACAGGCCGCCGAGCATCATGCTGAGTGCCGCCGGCAGAGTGTCCGCCTCCGGGGCCGCTGCGCCAAAAGCGCCACCAATGGCCGCCATATCTGTGCCAAGGGAATACAGTTCTCCGGTTATGCCCATTATGCAATACTTAATGATCCACCCAAGAACAACCGTATACCCGATTGCCAGCATCAGGCTCCCAAGGACAGGGAGAGCACCAATGATTTCACCGATCCGCCGGTTGCCGTATCGGTTTTCTGTGCACATGCCGAAAGCACCAACCGGTCCCCGCCCGGCTGCGCGGCCGAGAGCGAATTCCTCAATTACCCCTGTCGAGGCAATCAGCACCACAAACAAGATGTAAGGAATAAGAAATGTCAGGCCGCCAAATTTCGACACCATGATTGGGAATCGCCAGATATTCCCCATTCCTACAGCAGAACCGATACAGGCTAAAATAAAGCCCCAGCGGCTTTGAAAGCCATCTCTGTTATGTTTTTCCATTCCATTTCCCCCTGTCTTTCTATGCAGAATTGCATTTCTGCATAATGATTATAGCACAGGTGCTCGAAAAGGAAAGCTATTCTTCACCGGCAACAGTTAATTCATAAGGGGGTACAAAGTCATCGGCAGGCATCCGTATTCCATTTGTTGCTTATGACAGCAGGGGCGGATCTTGCTCTGCCCGCAGGAGGGGTAAGTTGCCCGGGACTGCCCGTTGAACCGGTTGAACTGTTTATTCCTTGACACTCTTTTGATTATCCATTATGATGAAGGGTAGCGCTGCACTGCAAGCAGTCGGCATATGCGCAGAAACGGAAGAAGACGAAAGGATTAATCGATATGTTACTTGGCGTTGACTACTATCCGGAGCAGTGGGCTCCCGAGATGATGGAGCCGGACATGGACACCATTCTTGAAATGGGCTGCAATGTAATCCGTATAGGAGAGTTTGCCTGGCACATGATGGAAAAAAAGGACGGTCAGTTCGACTTTTCATTCTTTGACGGCGTTGTTGCGATGGCAAAGCGCAAGGGGCTCAAGGTGATTATGGGCACTCCTACCGCAGCCCTTCCCGCATGGCTGGCAAAGATGGACCCGGATGTGCTTTCTGAGTTTGACAACGGCCGCAAACGCACTTTCGGCGGCAGACATCTGGCCTGCTTCAACTCCCCAACATTTAATCGATATGCTGAGCGGATCACCCGCAAAATGCTCGAGCACTATAAAGATGAAGACGGTATCGTCGCATGGCAGGTCGATAACGAAATCAGCCATGAAGACAGTGACACCTGCTATTGCCCTCGCTGCCATGCAGCCTTCCAAAGCTTTCTTTCCGATAAATTCGGCGGCGACATCGATGCACTGAACCGTACCTACGGCACCACATTCTGGTCGCAGGAATACAACGGTTTTGATGAGATTCCCCTTCCTACGCCAACCATTACCACGCATAACCCCGCTCTGCGGCAGGACTGGGAACGTTTCCTAAGCCGTTCGATCAGCGGCTTTATGAAGCGGATGTGCGCAGTAGTGCGTGAGGTCAAGCCCGATGCCGTCATCACCCACGACTATTCCGGCGGCGGCCTCGCGAAGCACACCGACTTCTCGGTCATTTCCGAAAATATTGATGTCGTTTCCTATAACGATTATCCCGTCTGGGGCGGTCTCCGCGAACCCATTGCGCCTCACGAGATAGCCTTCGGCCTTGACTACATGCGCGGTCTGAAGGGCAAAAACTTCTGGATCACCGAAGCAATTCTCGGTGGTCAGGGGCACGACTTCACGGGCTATTCCCCCAGACCGGGACAGGCCATCATGTGGTCCTGCCAGGGTCTTGCCCACGGCTGTGACTCGATTCTGTATTTCCGCTACCGTTGCGCTACCAAGGGTGCAGAAATGCTCTGCACCGGCGTGCTGGATACCGACAACATCAAACGCCGCAAATTCTACGAGGTACAGAAGTTCTTCGGCGAAGTACAGCAGTATGCTTCCGCTATCGAAGCACCGGTAGAAAGCGAGGTCGCAATGGTATACGACTACGACTCGCTGGCCTCCTTCCGCATTCAGAGCCAGAGCGTGCTTATGGATGTTCCCGCCGAAATGGCGAAGTATTACAAGCCCTTCTACGATGCCAACGTTCTTGTGGATGTTATTCCTGCCGGCCGCGACCTGAGCCGATACAAGGTCATTATTCTGCCCCAGCTGATTATCGGGAAGCCGGATTTTATCGCTCAGGTAAAGCAATTTGTCCTGAACGGTGGCATTGCCGTCATTACCTACCGCACAAGCGTCAAGGATATTAACAACAATCTTGTTTTCGGTGAGCGTATTCCCGTAGGCTACGCCGACTTTGCCGGCGTTACCGTTGCCGAAACTGAAAGTCTCCAGGCCGGTCAGGAGCTCCCGCTTGTCGGAGCAGACGGCAGCATGGGCGAGGGCGGTACATTCCGCGACATGCTGGAAGTAAACGGAGCCGAGGTGCTCTACCGCTATGGAGATCCGTTCTACACCGAGTTTGCCGCTGTCACCCGCAAAAAGCAGGGCAATGGGCAGATCTACTATCTTGGCTGCGGTCTGGATAAGGCTACAACCGAAAAGATCATGAACGGAATTATCGCAGACGCCGATATAAGCTGCGAACGTACAGAGCCCGGGGTTGAAGTTGTTGTACGAGGCAGCGGAAATGACCGCGTCCGCATAATTATGAATCACAACGGCTATGCTGTTGTGCAGGGCGCATACAAGCTTGCCCCCTATGAAAGCAGGATCGAGCGGATCTAATCCGAAGCGCTAAGTTTCGCCAAGTGCATGAAAAAGCGGAACAGCCGCTGCTTCTGCGTTTGGGATAGAGAAAATGAATACCGGCTCAACCGCTTCCGATTGCAAACCGGAAATGGTTGAGCCGTTTTATTCATTCCGCTGCCGTGGCCCTGAAATGATAGATTGGCTTTATTCGTTCAACACGTGGTCGGTTCTAAAAAAATGGATTGGAGCAAGCACACAGCCTAACCAGCTTATCAATCCTACAGACGGATCAAAGCCTTTAATGCCTAAGACAGCGAAAAATGTGCATATCACACTGCATGCAGCGCTTAACCAGGCAATCGACAATGAAATTTTAGAAAAGAATCCCTGTAGAAAAACAAAACTCGCAAAGGTCGAGAAAAAGCAGGTAAAAACACTGAATGATGAACAGGTAAAACAATTTATAGATATGTGTATCGGGGATATCTATTATGGAGCTATATTAAGGGTGATAGTATTTACGGGCTTAAGAGAAAGTGAAGCACTAGGGTTAACTTGGGATGCAGTAGACTTTGAAAAAGGTCATATAATAATTGATAAACAACTGATGCGAAGACCGCAGGAAGCTGGCGGCACAATTCTATCGTCAACAAAGAACGGTAAGCCAAGAACCTTATCTCCAGCCCCATACGTTATGCAAGTTCTGAAAATTCGACAGACAGAGCAACTTATGCAAAGCAAATGGGCCGGTTCAGAATGGAAGGCATGGAAAACCGAAGAGGAACGAAAAAAAGCGCTCGTATTCACCAATGAAGTTGGTGAGCACCTGGTACAAAAACGTGTGTATCTACACTTTAAAAAAATAGCAAAGGAAATAGGTGCACCTGAAGCAAGAGTTCATGATCTTCGACATACCTTTGCAGTTCTGTCACTTCAAAATGGAGACGATGTTAAAACCGTACAGGAAAATCTGGGGCATGCATCAGCTTCGTTTACGTTAGATGTCTACGGCCATGTATCAGATCGCATGAAAAAAGAAAGCGCAAACAGAATGGAAAATTTTATTTCCGGACTGTCTGCGCGTGTCTAAACAATACTAATAATCGTGCTCAGGAGAGTTATTTGGGTATAGTTTGGGTATGATTATTTTGTTGCAACTTTTCAGTGCTAAAACTTGTACAAAAAAAACAAAAAACCACTCAAAATTATAACAATTTTGAGTGGTTTTGGCAGGGGAAGAAGGCTTCGAACTCCCTAAGTGCGGTTTTTAGTACCCAAATTAATTCTTTTACTTAGAATAGTCTCTAATTATTCTAAAAATAATGCATTTTCATGGCTTTTTATCCTATCTATTCTAAGTATATTTTTATTTCGTGGGTATAAATCTGGGTATGCCCCAGATAGCCGTACATACCGAACATAATTAGTCGTTTACCTAGATACTATAACTAATAATAAAGGATTCAATATAAATGAAAGAATTTACAAATATAGAACAGCTTCCATTCGCATTAAATGCAAATCATATCGCCGCTATACTCGGAATTTCAAAAAGCAAAGCATATGAGCTTATGCGTATTAAAGATTTCCCAACGCTAGTGATAGGCAAGCGCATGATTGTCCCTCGCGATCGTTTCTTCGCGTGGATTGATAAACAATTTGAATAAAAAAAAAGTTTGGCTCAACTGCTTCCGAAAGCAAACTGGGAGTGGTTGAGCCTATATATTTTCTATTCTCTTCATCATAGATTTTTTAAAGGTTCAGTTATCCCACACGAATCATTTGTTTGTATGGGTATAATTGGGATAACACATCGAGTGCTCATTGCCCAAATATCCGTTACCACCCTCTTAGTTCTCACATCTAGCTATAGTTTCCGCTTTGTCCAAGTAAAATATAGCCGCTTTTTCCTCATTAACAATGTATCCCGGAATCCTATATGAATTTTGTTTGTCCCAGTTATAAAGATTAGCTAAGACATCACATAATTTTTTACTGCTGATATCTACACTCTTCCTCCCCGAATATACCTCATCAGATATACGATGTGAATGAAAATCTTTATTATGGTACGTCCGCAACATCAAATGTTTCCCTTCACCGTCTATCAAAAAGCATATGTATTTCGGCGAACCGATTCCCTTCAAGGTCTCAACAAACACATGAATTCGATTTACTTTTAGATAAAATGAAATATTGGTTGTTTCTCTCATGATTCTGCCTTTTTGGTCTTCCACACTTCGGCATTGCTAAAGTCAAATAACATCATAATCTTTTTATTCGAAGAAACGAGTCTCCCCTTTGCACGGTAATTAAGTTCAGGATCGAGATTCCATGTTCTGTACAGTTGCGTACCAAAAGCTTTGGATTCCATATTTCTAATTGTGAGATCTTTTTGTCCTTTTATCCATCGTATTCCATCCCTGTCATTTGAGGACACGGGAACAACTAAAAGACATTTGGTATTGGGGTTTACTTCGATGCGCACGAACTCGCAGTTATTCAGCATTTCAAGGCAAAGTTTACTGAAGAAAATCTTTGTCGGCCATACCGAACAGGTTGCCTCCCCTTTGCGTGGCGGGTGAACAAACATTTCAGCTTTTACGATTTGGAATCCATTTAAATTAAGCTCTTCAATACTATAATTCATATTTGCCTCCATATTTTATGTATTATCAGTCGTAACATAACCATCCGCTAAGTTAATCGAATACGTCTCCTCATGTTGCTCCACTGGAGTACCAAAATACTCACGCCAACTATCCGGTAAATATGACTTTGATTTTCCTCCATTAACAAACAGTTCGAAATCCGTGAGCTTAAATAAATAGAGTATTTCCCCATCACAGATTGCCGGTTTTCCCATCATCTTATATCTGTAAGCTGGATTCCAATCCATTAGTTCAAACAGTTTAGCCGCAAATATTTTGCATAAGAGGTCTCTGTTTGCAATTTCTTTCCCATTGCCTCCCCTTGCCCATCGTAAAGAATCCGGTGCATCAGGATCACATGGTCTGATAATGAGTCTTTTTTGTTCCGGGTGAATCAAAATTTGTATATGTGTCACACCCGGAAATCGTCTTAAGCACGCCATATTGAATTTAATTCTTGACTCCCAGATTGTAATTGCAGGTTCTCTGTTATGAGCAAACAATTCTGCTTTCGTTACCTGGTATCCTGCCAAATTCACAAGTTCTTCTGCTTCGTCAAGCTCATGAATCTCCGCTTCTGCGCTTAGCAGAAATTGATACTTATCTTTCATTATCAGTTGATACTCTGCAATATGCGCAGACCCTAAACATATGTCCTTCACCATACAAGTCAACCTTTGGCTTAGCTGGTATATATGTTTTTTCACTTACCTCTCTTGTTTTCGCCTGCGGTAATAGCCAGACACGCAAGGAAAGCCGACGTAAACACACCGGTCAGCGCGCCCCAGAGGAAGGGATGTGTGGTATCGCCGGTCTTGGGCACATCAGGAGTGACCGGCTTCAGCTTATTATAGAATTCCGCAACGGTTGTTTTTCCTTCATGGATAGTAACTGTTTTGTCTGCGGGAATTACGTATTTCTTGCTCACATCATTTTCTATTTCAGAAATTGTGTAGTCGCCGACTCTGAGACCTTCAATTGCTGCTGAACCATTTTTATCCGTAGTTACGATTTTACTGAAGCTGCCGTCTGCACTGGTAATTTTGAAAGAGAATCCTTCGACAACTTTATCTTCGGATGTCTTTTCAATTCTCAGGCTGCCGGTCTGAGCCACATCAATAAAGCAAAGGCTCTTTGCATCATTGGCTACTGTAACAGTTACATCACTCTGAGAGATTTCAAAGTAATAGTAATTGTCATCCATCAGGAAGCCTGCAGGTGCAACTGTCTCTTTCACGAAATAGCCGCCATACGGAAGCTTATCCAGTCTGTACACACCATCAGTCAGTTCTTCCATCGTACCAACAAATTCATCAGTGCGCTCATACGCTTTATTTGTATTTGTATCTGCATACACGCGGAAGGTTGCACCTGAAAGGTGATGATCCGGATAATCCTTATCTACCTTAGTCAGCTGCACACTGCCAATAATGGGATCATCAACAATTGTAATTTCAATCATCTGCTTGTCCTCGCTAATAATTACTGAGATTGGAGTATCGTTCATAGCATAACCGGCAGGGGCTGCTGCCTCCTTTACGATATAAACTCCGGCAGGTACATTCGTAAACGCACAACGACCGTCTGCATCAGATACTACTTTTTTTACCATCTTTCCATCTGCATAAAGTCCAATCTCTGCACCTGCAAGACCCTTACCTTCAGCATCAGTCTTCATGACCTCGATTTCACCATAGATGAGTTCGTTCACAATAGGACTTCCGCCGTTCACCGCAATGCTGACAGTTTCGCCTTTTTCAGGCTCATACTTGAAGCTTACAGGATACTTTACGTCGGACAGCACATAGTGACTGTCAGTACTGACTTCCTGGATGTAATATTCGCCAATGGGAAGATCTGTGGAAATCTCCGCTCTCTTCTCTGCGCTTACTGCGAAGATTTCAATAAGGCCGTTCTTCGGAATTACATTGCCGTCTGCTGCTTTTACCTCTTCCGCTGCGTAGATGCCAAAGCTGACCGCATTGATCTCATTGCCAAAGCCGATTCCGTATTCCTTATCCTGCTCCATAATTTTGGTGAGAGTTACTGCCGCTTTCTGGCGAATGTCAGTTACGGAAACAGCGGTCTGTGTTACTTCGACTTCCTGACCGGCATAGGAGAGTTCTACAGGAATTACGGTCTCATCCAGCAGGAAACCTGCGGGAGCCTTTACTTCTCGAACATTGTATTTGCCAAGGTAAAGCTCTTTGCTTTCTGCCTTGCCGTCAGCAACTGTGGTTACAGTATCTACTACGTCACCTGCGGAATAGTGAAGAGTTCCGTCCTTTGTGGTAATATCCTCTGCTGCTGTAATTTCATAGACAGCACCGCTCATGCCCTGAGTTTTGTATACAGGCTGATAGATGCCCTCAGACTCTGTTACGGAAGCAAAAACCTCGCCGGACTTGTAGATTTCAATTATGCCTTTCTGAGGCTTGTTGCTGATTCGTACTTCAACAACGGTGATGCCGTTTTCATCGGAAGCACTGTCGTTTTTAATATTGAAGCTGATAGGCTCGTCACTGCACACATAGCCATACGGAGCTGCTACTTCAACCAGTTTATAACCCTCACCGTATGCCAGCTTTTCAGGAGTGATAAGAGATCCGTCGGAACCGGTGTAGAAGGTATCAATTGTGATTCTTTCGGGATAAGTAACGCCGATTACTACCTGACTGCCATCCGGACGGAAAATCTGGAATCCTGCGCCTGCGTAAGGAATGGTGCTTCCGGACTCTGCATCAGTCTTTACGATTTTCAGGTAGGACTCAAACGCTGCATTATTAATGAGGTACTTGTAGCACTCTCCATCTTCAGATACATACACATCAAATGCAGGCATCAGTTCAGTACCGGGCGCACCGCTGAGCTGGATTACTGTGTAAGTTCCGTAAGGGAGTTCCTTACTCTTGCAGAAGCC
>JAZRWD010000069.1:0-6889 GCA_045599525.1 Candidatus Limivicinus sp.
TTTCTATCCGCTATTTTGGTCGGACTTCTGGCACATATGTTTGCCTTTACGAATAAGCTGGTCAATCACGATGAAATAGAAGCCTTATTCAGTAAGGGGGCTACCATAACCTCCGGCCGCTGGGGGCTTGAACTGATTAAAGCGGTATTTCCGGACTGCTCCATGCCCTGGCTCTGGGGAATGGTCAGCGTGCTGCTTCTTTCCTTTTCGGTATGTTTGATCGTCAGGTTGTTCGCCATACGGCGTCCCCTGCTTCAGGGGCTTCTTGCCGGCCTTGTGCTGAGCTTTCCGTCCCAGGTCGGTACCTTCTGCTATATGTATACCAGCTCTTCCTATGCGGTTGCGCTTTTGCTTGCGGTCAGTGCTGCGGTATTGTTTTGTGGCAGAAAAGGGTGGCAAATTCTTTGCGGATTGGCATGCATGGTACTTTCCCTGGGAATATATCAGTCTTACGTGGCCGTTACCGCGTCTCTGCTGGTACTATATCTCCTGCAAAAACTGCTTCTTGGAAAAACGGATACCCTGAAGGTGATTCGGAAAGCACTGTTTTTGCTGGCCATGCTGCTGCTTTCTCTAGCAGTGTATTTCGGCGTGACCTTTGCTGTTTTTGCGCTGACCGGCACGGAGTTTAATGACTATTCCGCAGAAAATGTGAATACGTCGGTAAGGCTTATTGAACGGCTTCGTATTGCGTATACGTTTTTTATCAACAGCTTCCTGTATCGTGAAAATGCGCTGATCGTTTCCGGTTTTTCACGCTTGATGCATGCTCTTCTGCTGATGTGTGCCGGCGGTGAATTGTTGCTGCTCTGCAAACGCACAGGAAAAGTTTTGGTATTTGCCTGTGCCGGCTTCCTGCTCCTGCTTCTTCCGCTGAGCATCAACTGCATGTACCTGGTGATGAGCCGGTTTTCTATCCATACGTTGGTCCTGTATGGCTTTGTTTGTGTTTACGTGTTGGCGGTCCTATTGGCGGACGTGGCAGAAGGACAGAAACTGTTAGATAAGACCCTTCGTTTTGGCAGCACACTTGCGATGGCTTTGATTCTCTGCGCTAACGTATTTTTCGCAAATCAGGTGTATCTGAAGATGCATCTGGAATACGAAGAGGCCTATTCTTACTACACAACTCTGTTGACCAGAGTCGAGATGACCCCGGGGTATACGGAGAAAACCAGGCTTGCGATTATCGGGGAAGGGAAAAATGTGTTCTACATCCCGGAAGAAATTGACACCGGATATCTTTTCGGGCCGGACCGGGAACTGGTAAATATCTACTCACGTCCGAACTTCTTCCGCTTCTACCTTGGCGCAGCTCCAATCTGGGCAAGCGAGGAAGAGGAGAGCGAGATTGCAGCTACGGTCTGGTTTGCCGAGATGCCGGAATACCCTTATGACGGGAGCTTGCGTTTACAGGACGGCTTCCTTGTCGTAAAGCTGGGAGAAGCCGGGTAAGTCAAGTCAATGCAGGACTGTAAGTTGTGAAAAAAAGACTTGCAATATACAAGATAGAGTGGTAATATACAAACAGTTAAAGTTGGTTTATTGAGAGTGGATTCTTCGGAATCCGCTCTTTTTTGTGAGTTATTCCAACTTATACTCTTTCGTAAGGGAGTAAGATAATGAGTAAAATTACAGAACTGATCACTGAGCTTGCCCGTCCTATAGTGGAAGAAGAAGGCTGTGAGCTTTGGGATGTGGAGTATGTAAAAGAAGCCGGTACACGGTACCTCCGTCTGTTGATCGATAAGATTGACGGAGATCTGTCAACGGATGATTGCGCAGCAATTAGCCATAAGATGGATCCAATCCTTGATGAGGTCGACCCAATTCCGGAAAGCTATGTATTCGAGGTCGGTTCAGCCGGCGCGGACCGTGAGCTGAAGCGTCCTGGCGATTTTGACCGTTTTATGGGGAGCGATGTTGAGGTACGTTTATATCAACCGCTGAACGGCCGTAAGGCATACGTGGGTATGCTGGCCGCTTATCAGGACGGTAGTGTTACGATTTCTGCTGACGGGAAGGAAACTGTGTTTACAAAGCAGCAGATCGCCCAGGTCAGACTTTATGTAAAGTTTTAATTAGATGCGTTAAACGCGGAGGAAATAATTATGAGCGCAAGTGCAAACAACAGCAATGCCGAGTTCTTTGCAGCCATCGAAATGATTGAAAAAGAAAAAGGCATTCCTAAAGCATATATGCTGGAGAAAATCCGTCAGGCAATGCTCACCGCCTTTCGAAAGGATAACCCCGAATGCGAGGATAATGCCGATGTTATCGTTGACGAAGACCGTAAACTCGTAGAACTGCGAGTCAGTAAGACCGTTGTTCAGGAAGTGGAAGATCCGAGCCACGAGATTATCCTGGACTCAGCCAAGAAGATTGTCCGTTCTGCTCACGTAGGGGATGTCATCGCTATTCCGGTCGATACAAAAAAGTTTGGCCGTATTGCAGCACAGACAGCTAAGCAGGTTATTGTTCAGGGAATCCGAGAAGCTGAACGCGGGAGAATCTTTGACGAGTTTACTTCCCGCCAGCATGAAATTCTCACTGGCACAGTTTCCCGTATTGACCCGCGTACCGGGAACACCTCCATCCGTATTTCGTCGAGCAGCGAGTTTACCGAGGCTGTTCTTGCGATGAACGAGCGTATCAAGGGTGAAGTGCTGAAGGAAGGCGACCATATTAAGGTTTATGTGGTGGAAGTCCGCAATAGCACCCGTGGCCCGCAGGTCCTCATCAGCCGTACGCACCCCGGTCTCGTAAAGAGACTGTTTGAGCTGGAAGTTCCGGAAATCTTCGACGGTACTGTAGAGATTAAGTCCATTGCCCGTGAAGCCGGCAGCCGCACCAAGATGGCAGTTTGCTCTGCCGATGCAGATGTTGATCCCATTGGTTCCTGTGTCGGTCCCCGTGGTGGACGCGTTGCCGGTATTGTAAACGAACTGGGCGGCGAGAAGATTGACATTATTAAGTATAGTGATGTTCCCGAAGAGTACATTGCTGCAGCACTGTCTCCTTCTGAGGTCATTAGCGTAACGATGCTCGAAGACGGCAAGAGCTGCCGCGTTATCGTTCCGGATAGTCAGCTCTCTCTGGCTATTGGTAAGGAAGGTCAGAATGCACGACTGGCCGCACGGCTGACCGGCTTCAAGATTGACATTAAGCCTGAATCTGAGGCTGCTTCAGAAGAAGCTCCAGTCGCAGAAGAATAAACAGACGGGAGACATCCGAATGCAGCAAAAGAAGATACCGATGCGTCAGTGCCTCGGCTGCAGAGAGATGAAGCCAAAAAGAGAGCTGCTGCGTGTTGTCCGGTCCCCGGAGGGAGAGGTTGCCCTGGATTTTAAGGGCAAAGCCTCTGGCCGTGGGGCATACATCTGCAAAACGGAGACCTGCCTTGCAAAGGCAGAAAAGTCAAAAGCCTTTGAGAGAGCTTTTCAGCTCAGTATTCCCAAAGAGGTCTATGACCGTATGCGTGAGGAATTGAAGAACGAGGATGAATAATACATTAGGTATGATCGGTTTGATGAGACGGGCAAAGGCTATCGAAATCGGTGAGACAAATACCGGGAGCGCAGCGCATGCCCACAAGGCCAGACTGATTCTACTTGCTTCAGATGCTTCGGAAAATGCCAGAAAGCGTGCGGAAACCTTCGCCTTTTCCGGTAATACTGAAATGATTACGATCCCGTTTACCAAGGCTGAAATTGCCGGTGCTTCCGGTTTGAGCGGCTGCTCAATGGCAGCAGTGCTTGACCTGGGGTTCGCCGTTGCATTACTGAAACAGTTAAAGGAGCGCGACCCGGAAGCTTTTTCCGGGATTTGTGAGCGCTATGAAAAAAAGCTTTCTTCTCTGAAAAGAGGAAAAAGCAGTAAGTGAAGCACATTATTGTTAAGAGGAGGAACCGAATATGGCAATGTTCAAGTATAGGGTGTCCGATGTTGCTAAGGATTTTGGTATCACTGTAAAGGATGTCAAACAAATTCTTACCGATTATCTCACTCCTCCCAAAAGCAACGCTCAGGCCCTTGAAAATGAGGAACTGGATGTTATTTTTGATTATATGACCCAGAAAAACCAGGCTGCCAGTCTGGAAGAGATTTTTGCTACTGGCAAGGTTAAGGAAGAAAAGCCTGCTGCAACAGAAAAGCCTGCTGCAAAGGGAACGGATAACCGTGCGCAAGGTCAGACGCGTACAAATCAGCCTCGTTCTGCACAGCAGGGGTCCAATAACCGCCCGGCCCAGCAGCAGAATGCCGCTGCTCAGGGCCAGCAGCCGGTGAAGAAAGATAAGCCGAAGGAGCACACCCCGCGTCAGGTTGCGGAGAAACGTATTGTTGATACGCGCGGCGGCGCTGCGGTGAATATCGAAAAGTATAACGAGAAATTCGACGATATGGCTAATTCCCGAAACGATAATCGGGGAAGCATGCAGCGTAGCGGAAAAGAAAAAATTGGAAATAAAAACAAGCAGCGCCCGAACCAGCAACAGTCCAACTCTGCAAAGCGTCGCCAGGAAGAGCACGATAAGATGAACAAGCTGCAGCTGGAAATAGCCCGTAAACAGCAGCTTACCGTGCATATTCCGGATGAGATCGGTGTTGGTGAACTTGCTCAGCGTATGAAGAAATCGGCAGCTGAGGTTATCAAGCAGCTGATTAAAATGGGTGTGTTTGCCTCTGTTTCGGACGTTATTGACTATGATACTGCGGCACTGATTGCCATGGAACTCGGCTGTAAGGTTGAGAAGGAAGTTATTGTTACGGTCGAAGAGCGCCTGATTGATGACCACGAAGACTCCGAAAACGAGCTTGAGCCGAGAGCGCCCGTCGTCGTGGTTATGGGCCATGTTGACCATGGTAAGACCTCTTTGCTGGACCACATCCGTAAGGCAAATGTTGCTTCCGGAGAGGCAGGCGGCATTACGCAGGCAATTGGTGCATACACTGTCGAAATCGACGGTAGCCCGATTACCTTCCTTGACACTCCGGGTCATGAAGCATTTACCAGTATGCGCGCTCGTGGCGCAATGGTTACGGATATTGCTATTCTGGTTGTGGCAGCTGACGATGGAATTATGCCGCAGACGATTGAAAGTATTAACCATGCCAAGGCAGCGAATATTCCTATTGTTGTTGCCATTAATAAAATGGATGTTCAGGGGGCTAACCCTGACCGCATCAAGCAGCAACTGACCGAGTATGATCTTGTCCCCGAAGAGTGGGGCGGCGAGACCATGGTTTGCCCGATTTCAGCGAAGACCGGTATGGGTATTGATGACCTGCTGACTAACCTTACTGTTCTTGCTGAGGTTCAGGAACTTAAGGCTAACCCGAACCGTGCTGCACGTGGTGCTGTTATTGAGGCACGTCTTGACAAGGGCCGCGGTCCGATTATGACGGTTCTGGTACAGAACGGTACCCTGAAGCTTGGTGATATTGTAATTGCCGGTACTGCAGTTGGCCGTGTTCGTACGATGATAAACGATAAGAACCAGCGTGTCACCTCTGCAGGTCCGTCTACTCCGGTTGAGATCTCCGGTTTGGATGCTGTTCCCAGTGCAGGTGATGTGTTTAATGCTGTCGCAGACGAACGTATGGCCCGTCAGTTAGCTGAAGAGCGTAAGGTTTCTGCTGCAAACGCAGGCTTTGCCAGCGAACGTAAGGTCAGCCTGGAGGCACTTTACAGTCAGATTCAGGCAGGCGAGATGAAAACGCTGAATGTAATCGTCAAGGCAGATGTGCAGGGTTCTGCAGAGGCCGTTAAGGCTTCGCTGGAGAAAATCTCTAACGAAGAAATCCGCGTGAAGGTCATTCACAGTGCTGTCGGTGCCATTAACGAGTCTGACGTTATGCTGGCAGCAACCTCCGGTGCGATTATCGTTGCCTTTAATGTTCGCCCGGATAATGCAGCCCGTGACAGCGCAGTGCGTGCAAATGTGGATATGCGGATGTACCGCGTTATTTATGACTGCATTAATGAGATTGAAGCTGCCATGAAGGGCATGCTTGCTCCGCAGTTTAAAGAGAAGCAGATTGGTCATGCAGAGGTACGAGAGACTTATAAGGTTTCGAAGGTCGGTACCGTTTGCGGCTGTTACTGCACGGATGGCACGATTCAGCGTGGTTGCCAGGTTCGTGTACTGCGTGACAATATTGTTATTCACGAGGGTGACCTTGCCTCCCTGCGTCGTTTTAAGGACGACGTAAAGGAAGTTCGCGAAGGCTATGAATGCGGTATGCAGATTGAGAAGTTTAACGACGTAAAAGTCGGTGATATCATCGAATGCTTCGTTATGGAGCAGATTGCCCGGTAATCCGGCAGGAGAGTATCAATGGCATCTAATAAGCTGGAAAGAACCAACGACGACATTCAGTTTGTTCTGTCCAAGTTGCTGCGCGAGGTGAAAGATCCTCGCGTGCAGCAGGGCATGATCAGCGTGACTCGTGTCGAGACGACCGGTGACCTGCGTTATTCCAAGGTCTGGCTTTCAATTATGGGGCTGGAAAACGAAAAGGAGTTTCGTAAAGGCATCAAGTCTGCCTCCGGCTGGCTTCGGCACGAGCTGGGACAATCCCTGAACTTGCGGTATACGCCCGAACTGGTTTTTGAGGTAGATCACAGCATTGAGTACGGTGACCATATAAATAAGGTCATCAGCTCGCTGAATATCCAACATGATGAAGATGAACAGGCTGAATAACAGGGAATGCGCGGTGTTTTTTACCGCGCATAACCATTATCTGATATTGACTCACAAAAACCCCGATGGGGACACATTCGGAAGTGCAGGCGCGCTATGTGCTGCTCTTCGCAGTATGGGCAAGCAGGCTTATCTTTACCCAAACCCGCAGTTTACCGAGAAGCAGCTGCGGTATATCGGTA
>JAZRWD010000070.1:0-2888 GCA_045599525.1 Candidatus Limivicinus sp.
AAGCCGTAGCCGAGCATCTTCAGCTGACGGGTAAAGTTCTTGATGTTCTGCTGGGTGACGATTGCGGGATGAATATGATTCTTGATGGCAAAGTTCTCGGTGGGAAGACCGAATGCGTCAAAGCCGATGGGATAGAGGACATTGTAGCCCTGCATTCTCTTTTTACGGGAAACGATATCAATGGCGGTGAAGGGACGCGGATGGCCGACGTGCAGGCCGGCTGCGCTGGGGTACGGGAACTCGATCAGGCCGTAGAACTTCGGCTTGGAGCTGCCGGTCTCTGCAGCATAGGGCTTGCTTACTTCCCAGTTCTGCTGCCATTTTTCTTCGATGGCTTTGAAATCGTACTTCATACTGCTTGATAACCTCTCTTGAAATTATTTTTACTCAGTGACAGGGCGCAGAAGTGTAGAGAGGTCAATTTCCTCTGAATCGCTCCAAAGACGCTCAAGATCGTAGAATTTACGTGCTTCCTCGGTGAATACATGGACCACAACACAGCCAAAGTCGATCAGCACCCACATGTCGGAGCGCTGCCCCTCGCGCTTCAGCGGAGGCTCACCTGCTTCGGTCAGCTGCTTTTCCACTTCGTCGATCAGGGCCTTGTTCTGTGTGTTGGAGGTACCGTTGCAGATGACAAAATAATCCGCAAGTGTGGTGTGCTCGGCAGTGTGGAGCACCTTGATGTTTTTCGCTTTTTTATCGTCCAGCGCATTAACGGCGATCGTGACGATCTCATTCGGAGTAAGCATTAGTCAGCCTCCTTCAATTTAGTATACCAGTCGTATGCCTCAACAGAGTCGATATACGGTTCGATACCGTAGGAGCGGATGTCTTCCAGGCTCATTTTCAGCCCCAGTGCCATTGCCGCATCCAGATCTCTCCGGGCTTCGGCCCGCAGCTCATCCACACCAGGAAAGTCGCGGGTGGGTTCGATATAATCCGCCAGATAGATGATCTTCTCCAACAGGGACATGCCCGGCTTTGCCGTGGTATGCCAGCGGATGGCGGAATAGATCTCGTCGGGAATGCCGAACAGGTCGCGGGCAAAGGCCGCACCGGTTCGGGCATGGAGCAAACGCCCGTTTTCCCTTTCTGCATTATCGAGTACTATACCATATCTTTCACACAACTTCAACTCTTCGTTGTCCTTCAGATTTTTGGTAATATCGTGTAAAATCCCTGCTTCGCAGGCATTTTCGGTGTTTTCTCCCCAGCGCTCGGCCAGGCGGACCGCCTCCCCCGCGCAGCCTTCAACATGGGGCACGCGCTTCGGGTGCAGATAGACATAGGATTTTTCCCGCAACCAGTTCAGGTCCGGCTTTGCACCATAATAACGGCGTCGGATAATCTCGCTGTACACCGCATCACTGAGCAGTCCGCTGCCCCTGCGCTGCGGCAGAAGCGTACGGATCTCACCGGAACTCATCGGCAGCGGTTCGGCGCGCATCAGGATCACACGTGCTCCATAACGCTCCCGCAGAAGGGCAGCATGCGCTTCCAGAACAGCCTCTTCTTCCCTGTCCCGTGCTGCGGCAGCAAGAGTACAGCGCTGCATCAGTTCTTCCGCCCGCCGCCAGTTCTCAAAAGTCTGGAGCATGTCCGTGCCAATGACCAGGGTCAGCTCTGCTCCGGGGTACTCCTCCAGAAGCTCATCCACCGTGTCGGCCGTGTAGCTCCGGCCGCTGCGGCGCAGCTCGCGGTCGCTGATTTCTGCCCGTGGAATCTCACCAAAGGCCAGGCGGCACAGCGCAAGGCGTTCCTCCGGAGTTGGGCTGTTTTCCGCCAGTTCCTTATGGGGCGGCAGATAGTCCGGGATGATCAGCAGCTTATCCGGCTGAAGCGACGAAGAGGCCAGGCGGGCCAGGGCTTCGTGCCCCCAGTGCGGCGGGTTGAAGCTCCCGCCGTAAACGGTAATTCTCATTCCTCGTCCGGCTTTTTATCCTTGATGAGGATAATGCGGTCTTTTTTCTTTTTGTTCGGCTTATAGAGCACGAACTTGGTGCCGATGACCTGCACCTGCTCAGCGAAGCAGGCAGCAGCCAGCTCATCGCAGGCCTCACGGGCGGTCAGCATGGAGTTTTCCAGCACACGGCCCTTGACCAGTTCTCGTGCCTTCAGGGCATCGGTGGTGGACTGGATCACATTTTCGGTGATGCCGCCCTTGCCCACGATAATGATCGTGTCGGCCGTGGCAGCCAGGCCCCTGAGCTGGGATCTCTGTTTTGTAGTTAATGCCATAATGGGTTTTCCTTTCTATTTCGCTGCCTGCAGCAACACGGCTGCAGCAACGGACCGGCGCTTCATCCAACGGAAAACCGCTGTCTTCGCGCGTATTTTCTTTCTTTTACAGGTTGTCCTTCAGAAGTTCCACCAATTCGCGCATGGCCTTGCCGCGGTGAGAAATGGCGTTTTTCTCGTCCGGGGTCAGTTCGGCCATACGGCGGTGGTCACCGGGGGCATTGTCAGCCGGCTCAAACAGCGGGTCATAACCGAACCCGCCTTCACCGCGCGGACCATCGCAGATCTTGCCCTCACAGGTGCCAAGGGTCTCCAGCTTGCGACCATCCGGGAAGGTGCAGCAGACAGCGCAGACATAGCGTGCCGTGCGGTCTTCCTTATCCTTCAGTTGCTCAAGCAGGTATTCGTTACGCTGCTCATCCGTCGCCTCGTGGCCGAAGCCGTAGCGCGCAGAAAAGATGCCCGGAGCACCATCCAGCGCATCCACGCAGAGGCCGGAGTCATCAGAGACCGCAGCCAGGCCGGTCAGTTGGGTAACGGCATTGGCCTTCAAAAAGGCATTTTCCGCAAAGGTGGTGCCGGTCTCTTCCACGTCCAGGCTCAGGCCGGCTTCACGCTGACTGATGATCTCCAGGTCCAGGCCTGCG
>JAZRWD010000071.1:0-5823 GCA_045599525.1 Candidatus Limivicinus sp.
AAAAATTCAGATTTATTGGAAAAAAGACTTGCAATGCAGAAAGTGTTATAGTATATTATCTGCACTACCGATGAAGTCTCCGGGTAAACCGGTGATGGAGGAAACTCTGGAGAATCCCTTAAATGGGTGCCGAAGGTGCAAGGGCCGTTTCCATGGCCCGAATCTCTCAGGCTTAAGGACAGAGCAAAACCGAAAAGCAAAGTTTAGCAAAGTTTTTTGGGTATGATTTGTTTGATGCAGAGTTTCCGAAAGGAGACTCTCTTTTTCTTTGTTCAGAAGCGCGGCAATACCCGGCTGAAGTGCCGGAGAAGACGGGCTTGTGATATACAGTATCCCTTTATTTTAATAGAAGGAAGGAAAAACATGAAGATCTTCAAGAAGTTCTCCAAGCAGCTTATGGCGCTCGCTCTTGTTCTGGTGATGTTCCCCACCGCCGGCGCATTTGCCTGCACCACCACTGCAGTCGGCAAGGATGCCTCTGCAGACGGTTCCGTTATGGTCTCCCACACCTGCGACGGTTGGTATGACCATCGTATCCAGGTCATCGAAGGCGGCACTCACGAGGCTGACGAGATGGTCGACATCTACAATGACCCCTGCACCGCCACCAAGAGAGATCCTGTCCTGGTTGGCCAGATTCCCCAGGTCGCAGAGACCTACACCTACTTCAACATCGGCTATCCGTTCATGAACGAGAAGGGTGTTGTCATCAGCGAGTTCACCTGGAATGGCCGTCAGGAGATGTTCTCCTCTGAAGGTCTCTTCGTTATCGCAAACCTCCAGCAGCTCGGTCTGCAGAGAACCTCTACCGCCCGCGAGTGCGTTGCCCTGATGGGTGCTCTTGCTGAAGAGTATGGTTACTGCGACGGTGGCGAATGCCTCCTGGTTGCTGACGCAAACGAAGTCTGGATCTTCGAAGTCTGCGGCGGCGGCATGCTTTGGACTCAGGGCTGTGACGCACCTGGCGCACACTGGGCAGCACGCAGAGTTCCCGACGATCAGGTCTATGCAGGCGCAAACCGCTCCCGCCTTGGCGTGATCGATTTTAACGATCCTGACAACTACATGTGGTCTACCGACATCACTGTTTTTGCTGAAGAAATGGGCTGGTGGAGCGAAGGCGAAGACTTCAACTACACTGACCTCTTCAACCCGACCCCCTATGGCTATACCTTCTATGCAAGCCGTCGTGAATGGCGTGTATTCTCCCTGCTGGCTCCCTCTCAGAAGTTCGAGGTCGTTGACCGTTACACTCCGTACGCATTCACCATCACTCCCGACGCACCTGTTACTGTCCAGCAGATCATGGACATCTATAGCGATCACCTGGAAGGCACCGAGTATGACCTGACCGTCGGTCCGGCAGCCGGCCCCTTCGGCACCCCCAACCGTTTCCAGGTTCCCGGCAGCATGAAGCCCGAAGACAGAAGCTCCGAAGACTGGGAGCGCGAGATCGCTCAGTTCCGTTGCTCTTACAGCTTCGTTGCACAGCTGCGCGACGATATGCCTGCTGAGATCGGTACTGTCCTGTGGTTCGGCGAAGACTCCCCCGACACCACCGTTTATGTCCCCCTGTATGCCGGCACTACTTCCGTTCCCGAAGCATGGTCTATCGGCAACCGCAAGGCTTTCGACCCCGACTGCGCATGGTGGGCATTCAACTTTGTAAACAACTATGCTAACCTCAACTGGAATGCTATGTATCCTGTCATCCGTGAGCAGAAGGCTGCTTACGAAGGCAAGTTCTTCGCAAACCAGGATGCAATCGAGGCTGTTGCCGTTGCTATGTACGAAACCGACCCTGCTGCAGCAGTTGAGTTCATCACAGACTATGTCAACTCCTGCATGAACACCGTCAATGACGGCTGGTGGGATTTCGCATGGCAGCTCGTTGGGTCCTACTATGATGGTATGCGCATCAACGAAGACGGCTCCTCCACCACGCTCGGCTACCCGACCGAATGGCTCTCCGCTGTCGGCTTTGGTGACACCAGCGTTGCTGATCAGGAAATGCTCGCTTCCAAGTAAGTCGAATCTGTAATTCTGCAATCATGCCATGCCTGACTTTCAGGCATGGCAGATTGTGCCATAAAGGAGTAATATTATGAAGAAGTCTTTTACCCGCATTGCGGTCCTGGCTGTAGCTCTGGCTATGGTCCTTTCCTTCTCCGTGTGTGCTTTTGCTGCTCAGGAAGCGGAGACCCGTTATGTCTTTGACGGCAAACTGGAAGGTCCCTTTATCGTAACTACCTGCGGACAGAGCCCCGGTTCTGTTATGTTCAACATGGTCGCCAAGAAGGCCGGCGTAGATTCCCTGAACGATGTTGCCCTCTCTGCCGAGACTTTTGAAGCCGGCGAAGCCAAGACGCTCGTCGTCACTACCGGTACCAGCGGCAAGGGTATGGGTGCAGCAGGCACCGATGTCAATGCAGAGATCGAGCGCTGTGTTGCCCTGATTGAGAAGGCACGCGAAGAAGGCCTTCTTATCTGCTGCGCACACATTGAAGGTATGGCCCGCCGCACCGACAGCTCCGACCAGGCCTCTATTGATGCAATCATGGCTCTGGCTGACGTTGTGCTGATCATTGAAGAAAGCGACAGCGACAATCTCTTTACCGACTACACTACTGAGCATGAAATTCCCCTGCTCAAGGTAGAAAAGGCTCTTGACATCGCTAATGTTATTGCTACTGAAGAGGTGAGCAAGTAATGACGATGTTCCAGCACTCCCTGGCAGTGTTGTGTGCTATCGTGATCGCTTTTGCTGTAGCAAAAAAATTCCGTCTCTCCACAGAGCTCTCTCTGCTCGTTGGCGCAATTTTCGCGATCGTGGTTCATGTGATTCTGCCTCAGGGCGAGGACCCGCGTTCCGCTCTTCCGTTTACGGAGATTATCCGTCACCTGGTGGAAGGCACATTCACTTATTTTGATGTCTGTCTTACCTTCCTCACTGCCACCTTCTTTATGACCATTTACAAGGTTACCGGAGGCGTGGCTTATATCGTCCGCACCATAGTCAAAAAGTTCTATCATCACAGAGTTGTCTGCCTTCTGCTGCTGATGACCGTCATGCTGATTCCGGGTGCTGTTACCGGTTCCGGTGCCACGGCGGTTCTGACTGTGGGTGGCCTGGTTGGTGCCGTTCTGGCAGCAATGGGTGTGAAGGAAGACCGCCGTGTCGCTCTGATCTTTATTCTTGCTGCAATGAGTGCTGCCTGCCCGCCCATTAACCTTTGGGCGATGATGGCCGCAGCAGGTGCCAACATGCCCTATGTTGGCTTTACTGTGCCGCTGCTTGCTCTGGCAGTGGTCGGCGCACTGTTCTCCACCTTCTACCTGACACGCGGCAGCCGTCCCGAAGGGGAAATCGAGGCAGTTTTGATTTCTCTTCCTGAGGCACCAAAGGGCTGGAATGCTCTCCGTGCCTTTACTCCTTTTGCCGTGATGATCATTCTGATTGTTGGCGCCCGTGTTTTCCCGGCCCAGTGGCCGACCATCGGCCTTCCGATGATCTTCATGCTTTCCGGTGCTGCAGTCCTTCTTTGCAGCCCGGTCAAAGCAAATGTCCTTGATGTTGCAATGACCACCGTTTACAACCTCAAGGAACTGGTGGGCATAATGACTGTCGTTGGCGTTCTCAACCAGGTTATGACCCTTACCGGCGCACGTGGCCTGGTTTCTCTGGCTATCGTTATCCTGCCAATCTGGCTGCTTTTTGCCATCCTGTGGCTGGTCCTCCCTGTGGCAGAGGGTGTGCTGCAGTATGCCGTTGCTCCGCTGATTGGTGTGCCTCTGATTATGCTGTTCAATATGAAGGGCTATAATCCTATCATTGCTCTTTCCGCATGGGCGGTCATGTGGCCGGTGGGCGACAGCTTGCCACCGACGGCTGTTGTTGGCAGAGCGGCTGTTCTGGAACTGGACTTCAAGGGCCATTATTACAAGGACTTCCTGAAGACGGCTCTGGTTCCGATGCTTTTTGTCCTTGCTGTATGCACGATCGTTATGATCTTCAATTCCCAGATTGGGTCGTTTTTAGGAGTGTGATCGTATGAGTCTTTTAGTAACTGTTAATTCACTGATTACGCTCTGTACCTATGGCGTTGTTTTGTTTTTCCTGGTGGCAATCGTCCGTAATCTGATCAAAACAAAAAATGTGCAGGATGTGCTGATCTACTGTGTTATGCTGATCCCCTTCGTGCTGCGCATTCTGCGCTTGAAGTGAGGTGCCCGGATGAAAATGACTAAGCTTACCTGGATTAAGATCTTCTCTCTTGCCGTAGTCTGTGCCGCCATGGCCGTTGCGGGCTACATGTTCCGGGAACACAGGACTTTCAAGGAAACTGTTGTTACCAGCGAGTATATCACGGAAGTGAAAAAGCTCAGCGATTATTCCGACGTTGTCAAGGGCACAGTAAACGATGTAAACGTCTACATTTTTGACAGCGGTGTTGAAGGCGGTTCCATCCTGATTTATGGCCGTTCACATCCCGAGGAACCTGCAGGCATTATGGCCTGTGAATTGATGGTGGAAAACATGCAGGTGACCATGGGCCGCGTCTTCGTTATCGACAGCATGAACAACTCTGCTTCTACCAACTCCCGCGTCGGTGAGGCGTACCCCCGCTTCTTCCACTATGAGACAGACTGGGGCACCAAGACCTGGCGCTACGGCGATCGTGCCGGTAACCAGCTTGACTCCTGGCCTGATCCTGAAGTCTATCTGCAGTATCCCTCCGGACAGAGCCTGGCCAATGTCGACATCCGCAACATCAACCGTAACTGGCCCGGCAAGGCAGACGGTAATGTAACCGAACGCACAGCTTATGCGGTAATGGAAATGATTCGTGCCGAAGGAATCAATATGGTTATCGACATGCACGAAGCTGAGCTGGAGTACTCTGTGGAAAACACCATTGTTGTCCACGAAACCGGCCAGGATGTAGCAGCTTACGCCGCTATGGAGCTCTCGTACGACACGTTTGATGTTCCGATGGGTATGGAATTTTCACCGAAGGCTCTCCACGGCCTTAGCCACCGCGAAATCGGTGATTACTCCGATGCTGTGCCTTATGAATTCGAAGTGGCTGAGCCAATGCTTGACCGCATCCGTGGTATCACGGACGAACAGCTTCTTATGAGCGGCAAGGACCGTTTCGTGATGCTGGCCGGTGAGCACAACCTGCTTTATGCCCCCATCGACGAAAATGGCTGGCCAATTGAAAAGCGTGTTGCCCGCCATGTAACGGCAGCCCTCAAGGTTATTGAAGTCAATAATATGTTCAACTTTGACCAGATGATCATGATCGAAGGTCTTCCGACCTACGAAGAGATGTGCGAAAGCCTTGCTCCATACTATCACGATCCTTCCACAGTCTCTGCTGACCGTATATACTTCGACTAAGCAACGATTCGAATAATGAAAAATCTGCGCAGATTTTGCTCTGCGCAGATTTTTGCGTTTCTTTTTTGTTTTCTTCTATGTCCAAATGATGGAATCAGAGCTCCAGAAGTTTCCGGCATAGCGCTTCCTTTGTCCCACCGGGGAGACTGTTGCGAATCTCAATGCTGCCGGCATCTTCCTGTGGGTTCAACAATCTGGCTATGGACAGCAGCCGCTTCAACTGGCGGGCAGCACCCTCGGCACCGTCAAAAAGCGTGACTTCGGAGCTGACTGCTGCGCGGATCTCTTCTGCTACAAAGGGAAAATGGGTGCAGCCGAGAACAATAGCATCGAGATGCTCCTCCCGGTATTCCCAGAGCAGTTCGTTCAGATAATTCTTCAGGTTAGGTCCGCTTGTATCACCGCGCTCGACAAAGTCC
>JAZRWD010000072.1:0-6453 GCA_045599525.1 Candidatus Limivicinus sp.
GCCAGATAGTTCTCCAGATGAATAGAGTGCGGGTACAGGGTCGGCTTGATCAGCAGAACCTCTTCCTGGCACTTCAGGGAGGTAGCAATCATCCAGTAGATGGGAAAGAGCATGATTAAGGTAATAACCACAGCCAGGACAGGCTGGATATAATGCCATGCGGTGTTCTTTTCGCCGATGCGTGCGCCGCCGGCGGCGGGATGTGTACTCATACGCGCGCCTCCTCAGGAATCATAGTTGACCGAGTTGTTGGAAACCCGCATCGTGGAAACGGTTACAATCAGCAGGATGACAAAGAACATGACAGCCGAGGTTGCGGCACGGTCCATGCGGAAGTCTTCCATCGCGTAGCGGTAGATCAGGAAGACAAACACTTCCGTTGCACGGGAGGGGCCACCGGAGGTCAGGATATCCACAGACTGGAAGACCTTCATGGAGGACAGGAACGTTGTCACCAGCAGGAACAGAGTCGTAGGAGAAAGAAGCGGCAGCGTGATCTTGAAGAACTGTGTCGTGCGGGAGGCACCGTCCAGCGAAGCCGCCTCGTAATATTCAGACGAAATGCCCATCATGGCAGATAGATAGATCATCATGCCGTAGCCAATAACACGCCAGCCGGTACACATCAGCACCGAGAGCAGCGCTGTTGAGCGGGTGTTCAGCCAGTCCAGACCTCTTACACCGATGAGGCTGAGCAGGTAGTTCAGAATGCCATAGTCGCCGTTCAGAATGACCAGGAAGACCATTGCGGCAGAGGACATGGCAACATACTTCGGCACAAAGACGATCGCACGCATGGCACTGAAACCGGAGGTCATACGGTTAAAGAGCACAGCAAAGAGCAAGCCACCGACGATGGTAATGGTCAGCTCGCCGCAGGAATAGAGCAGCGTGACCTTAAAGGAGTTCCAAAGGTATTTGGCACCGGAGCCGGCAAAGAGCCATTTCCAGTTTTTAATGCCTACATAATCCCAGTCGGGATTCAGCAGGTTCCAGTTGGTAAAGCTGATCTGCACCAGCTTGCAGATGGGGTAATAGGTGAACACGGCGAGAAGGAGCAGGGCCGGAACCACAAACATAAAGTCTACCAGATGGGACTTGGTCTTGTGGGAGAGGCCTTTTTTCTTCGTGGCCGATGTGTCCGCAAGAGAAGTATTCTGCATAAGCATTTTCCTTTCCGGCTGCTTATTTTGCGCGGGACAGCAGCGTAAACGGGAATTCCTCACTCCCTGCCGAAGCAGGGAGTGAGGGTCGGATCAATTTAGGTTTTCGGTTTTGAAAGCCGGCAATTATGGGAAGATCAGAATTAATCCTCGAGGATCTCGTTGATCTCCATAGCCATGTCTTCGGAACCTTCGACAACGTCAGTGCCTTCGTTGATCATGCGGTTCATGTAGTCCATCCAGATGCTGGCCAGCTCGGACCAGTTGGCGTTCTGGATACGGGGGTTGATGAGGTTCAGGTTATCGAAGATGCACTGGAAAGCAGGCTTGGCTTCCAGGAAGGCAATGCCTTCGTCGGTGGTCAGAACGGAGTTACGGGTCGGGATGTAGCCGGTGCCTTCTGCCCACTTCATGTTGACTTCCTTGCCGCAGAGGTACTGCAGGAAGACCCATGCTGCATTCTTGGTGGCCTGGTCGTTGCCGGAGGGGATGCCCAGGACGCAACCGCCAACTTCGGAGTTGTGGGTGCCGTCTGCTGCTTCGGGGAACCAGATCATGCCGACTTCGAAGTCAGGGCAGTTGTTAACGTAGGTGTTGTAGAGGGAGGAGGTGTGCATGACGGAGAAAGCGTTGCCGTCATAGAACTTCTGACGCATATTGGAGGAAGCGCCGGAGCCGTATGCGAGGTATGCGGTGTGGTCATCGCACATACCCTTGATGAAGGAGGTAACTGCGATTGCAGCCTCGCCATCGAGGTCGGTAGTATTGTCTTCGGTAATGATCTTGACGCCTTCGTTGAGGTACAGGGTCTCGAAATACCACTGGTCCCAGCCACCGAACACGGTGCCGTAAGCGTCTTCTTCTGCGGTGCCATTGGCAATGACTGCCTGACGGCCTGCTTCTGCGAATGCCTTGAACTGGTCATAGGTCATGGCAGCGGGAACTTCGATGCCAGCCTGGTCAGCGATGGTCTTGTTGTAGTAAATGACCTGGGTGGAGTGCAGGAACGGCAGAGCAACCTGCTTGCCCTCATACTGAGAGGAGACCAGCAGACCTGCGGAGAAGTCGTTCACGTCGTAGCCGGTAGCTGCGATGTACGGGTTGAGGTCTTCAAACAGACCGGATGCGCCATACTGTGCAACGTACGGGGTGTTGGCAACAACAACTGCGGGCAGGTTGGAGTGAGCTGCGTGTGCGGAAACGAGAGCTTCGTTGATCTCGGTGTAGGAGCCGATGTATTCGGCGGTGACCTTGATCAGATCCTGGGAAGCGTTGAAGCCGTCGACGACTTCATTGACCAGCGGGGTGTACTGGTCTTCCAGTGCGTGCCACCATACGATTTCGATGGGGTCGGTCACGTCATAGGTGTCTGCGAATGCGGCAGAACCGAGAGACATAACCATGACAAGTGCGAGGAGGATTGCGAGTGCTTTTTTCATGATTGTTCATCCTTTCTTTTTTCTGAGTGGTAAAACTCGATGTGGATAATTATACTATTTTTGTGTATAAGTGCAAGACCAATCTGTTTTTTCTCTCTTTAGCTCAAGTTTTTTACCCCTCCCTTGGTAAAATCACACAAAAGCAACCGTTGGCGGCAGGCGATTGAATTTCCCTCCGTGGAATGGTATAATCGGTTGAAACTTGAGAAAGGATGCCGCAGCTCCCTCCTCTCTGCCTCCCGCAGAAGGGCTGCAGCACTGCTCCCCCGTGAACCGTTTATTTAACCCGGAAAATAAATTCTGGAACTTTGTCGGCAAACTTGCTGACGTGGCCTGCATGAGCTTTCTGTGGCTGATCTGTTCGGTGCCGATTATCACAACAGGTGCTGCCACAACAGCCTTTTATGCCTTCACCCTGCACCAGGTCACCGACACTGAGGGCGGTGTCATCCGCAGCTTTTTCCATGCCTTCCGCCAATATGGGAAAAAAGCGACACTGATCTGTCTCCTGCAGCTATGCGGCTCAGCCTTCCTGCTCTGGGACCTCTGGGCATGCTGGCAGTTTTACACCATGGTCGGCTCCGTGGTCAGCCTGGTGATTGGAAGCTTCTGCGCCTGCTTCACCCTGCTGTTTCTCTGTGTCTTTCTGTACATCTATCCGATCCTCGCCCTTTATGACTTTCCCCTGAAAAAACTGTTCAAAGACAGCTTTATCATGGCAGTCGGCAACCTGCACGTAACGATTACCCTTTTGGCTCTCCTTGGGTTGATGTTCGTCGGCGTGTATTATATGAGTATGCTGTTCTTCTTCTGGTTTGGCTTTTATGTCTTCTTCTCTTCCTACTTCATCACGGGCGTCTTTCTTCGCTATACGGGTGAACAGGAGTCCCGGCCGGGCCTGATGGAACGCTTAACCGACCTGACGGACAGGATTAGGGGGTGGAGAAAATGACACCTTATGAAGATCTCACCCTTCGGCAGAGGCTGGACCGCTGGCGGAAGACCGAAGCAGAAAAACTCCGTACGATGCGCTTCGGCAAAAAGTTGGAGTATATCTTCGGCTACTATAAATGGTGGATGTTCGGTCTGCTCGTGCTGATCCTGTTCGGCTGGTACACAGCCGATGTTATCCGCACCGCACAGCAGGAGGTCGTGCTGGAAGGCTTTATCACCAACGACGATTATAATGTATTCCCCGCCGGTCAGGTCCGCGACGAATACAGCGCCACACTTGCCCTCACCAAAGACCAGACGCTGATCATTGACGACACGCTTTATATCAGCCTGGAGGGCGATGCCACCGAATACACTGCCGCAAGCAAAGGAAAACTGATTGCCTGCATGGCCACACAGGAGCTGGACTTTGTCATCACGACACAGGCCGTGCTGGATTACTATCTGGATACCGAAGCTGTCCCGATGCTGGATCTGAAAGCGCATCTACCCAAAGACCTGATGGAACAGCTGGAAGAGGCGCTGATTATTGGCACCAACACGAATGGGAACGAAGCATTCCTCGCGCTTGACCTCAGCAACTGCCGCTATGTGCAGGCCTCCCCCTGGCGGGATGAGCTGCCGCAGCCCTACGTGCTGTTCATGCCGCAGACTGCCCCGCATCCGGAGCAGGTGTACGATTTTCTCCGCTTCCTGTATAGCTGAACGCGGTCGTAAACTACCGCGGGAACACCCGTCAGCAAGCACACATCCCCTCCTCCTTTTTTCCGGACTGTGGCTTTATCTTAGCTGCTGAATGTCAAATCCGATATCATGTTTCGGTAAAGTGTTTGTAAATCCGGTAGTGTCCGGCAATGCGTTCCTTATCAATTGCGATAAAAATCCCCGGACGGGAAAGGCAATTCTTCTGCCCTTTCCGTTCGGGGATTTCTTTCTCTATGGAAATCAGCCCACGAGTCTCTTCTGCAGAAACTCGCGGGCTGCGGCTGTTTATACGAACAATTTTAGCCTTTAACGTTCAGAGCCTTCGCTCTGCTCTGTGATCAGGCAGCCAGCACGGCCATGCCGGACCAGTTGCTGAGACTTCCCAGGATGTCGTTCAGGGCGTTGCCCATTGCTTCATCGTCAGCAATCTGCACGGTACCACCCTGCGGAATTGTAACCGTCTCATCGGTGTCGCTGCCTACGACGTACAGAGCTGCACTCACACCTTCGCCATTGTCAAAGAATACATATACGTAGGTGGCGTCTTCTTCGCTGATAAAGCTGAGCTCCAGATCAATCGTGCTGAACATGCAGTAGATGTCCACATTCGGTCCGTACTCGCCGATAGTGACATCATAGCTTACCAGAAGGCCAATGACATCCGACGAAAGCGCACCGGAAATGGTTTCATCGTACACCATCAGCTCGTTTTCGACGAGCACCAGGGCTTCATCAACGGACAGGTCATAAAGGACAACCGCGTCGGTGCGGAGGTCATTGAGTTCTCCGAAGGATTCATAACCCACGCCCATCTGACCATCGTCCAGACGGATGGCCTTGATGCCGGCATCGTCTGCTGCGATCTCCAGTGCGAAGCCTTCCAGTTCCTCTGCCAGCTCAGCGGGGTTTTCCGCGGCATAGCTCAGGATCTGCTGAACCTGACCCATTACTTCATCGACATATTCATCCTGGCTCTGACCGATGTAGGAATAGTAGGCTGCGTTCTGGCTGTAGGCACCCTCAAGACCAATGCGCAGATACTTGTCGATGACCTTGTCCTTCACGGCTGCAGAGGCGAGTTCACCAATCACCGTGCTCCAGTCTTCCAGAGACGGGGTAATGCGGACAACAATGGCATCCACGGTCTCACCGAGGCCGGCCAGGGTGTATGCCTGCTGGGACTGGGTCGTGTTATTATCGTTCATCAGGCCGGAAAGGATCTGCACGTACTGCATCAAGTCGAGTATCTCCATCGGGGAGGGCTTAATTTCCTGCACGTTAGCTCCCTCTGCTACACCTACGCTCAGATAGGGCACGCTGTCGGTATACTGGCTCAGGAACTCTTGCAGGTAGGCAGCGTCAAGCGCATAGACCGTATCGGTCAGGCCCGGGAAAGCGATGCAGAGCTCGTCTCCGTTCGGGTAAAGGACCACGGACAGCGGGTCGCAGTCGGGAAGGACCACGGACAGCTGAATTGCCGGTTCTTCGCCTTCCTGATCAATGAGGACCTTCAGCATGGACTCCTCCAGGAGGGGGATCTCCATATCGGGCAGTTCTGCGGTGATCTCCAGTTCCAGGTTTCCCTCACGGTCTGCCGCAAAGGCCGTGCCGCAAAGAGAAAGAGCAAGGGCAAGAACGAGAAGGACAGATAAAAGCTTTTTCATTTTCCAAAACTCCTTTCAGTTACTGTTATTATTATATACGAAAGAAAATGCAAAAGATATAGACATTTTGCAACGTTTTTTCCCTTTTTGTTTGTTGTAAATAACGGAGCAGGTCAACCGACCCGCTCCGTTTGTGCAAAATGTGTATGTTTGTGTAAGCTGTGTATTCTCAGATTGAGCTTGCCTTGATGTAGGCATCCTTGACCGCGTGCGGAATACGGCCGGAGGTCCGGGCATCGCCCAGAATGAGGACGTCTTCAAAAGCCTCACGGTAGGCGTCTGCCAGCTGCGTATCGGGTACAACGCCGAGAGACAGGACCACGTAATCGGCGGAAACATCCTCGAGCGCACCGGATGCGGTGTCCTTTACCTGTACGCCGTTTTCGGTGATGGCCGCCAGAGCCTTTCCGGTCAGGATCTCCGGCGCATAGGGCTTAATGCGGGACATCAGGTCTGCCACAATGACCGAGAACATTCCGCTGCCCACGGCCGGCTGCATGTCAATGATCTTCACCTTGCAGCCCTTTG
>JAZRWD010000073.1:0-2047 GCA_045599525.1 Candidatus Limivicinus sp.
GTGGTTCTGGAGACAAGTCTTTCCGGGGTGACCGACCTGCCCTTTGGTGCATTTCTTGCCCTGATGCAGCCCATTCATCTGGCCATTGGTCTGGTCGAAGGGCTGATTACCGCTGCTGTCCTGTGCTTTGTCTATGAATCCCGACCGGAACTGATTATGAACGTGGACACATCTGATACAAATATACGCGCAAAGCATTCTCTGAAGACGACAGTTCTGATTCTTGCGATGGTCGTTGCTGTCGTCGGTGGCGGCCTGAGCCTTCTGGCCAGCAGCAATCCGGATGGCCTTGAATGGTCTCTCTTTGGCAATAGTGAGGCGGGGTATGCAGAAAACATGGGGCTGGACGAAGAGAATTTCGGCATTCATAGCGCAGTAGCAGAAAAAGCAGAGGAGATTCAGTCCGCAACAGCCTTCCTGCCGGATTATACTTTCACTGACAGCGAGAGTGCGTTGGGAACAACCGTTTCGGGCTTAGTCGGTTCAGTAATGGTGGCGGGCGCTGCCCTTCTCATTTGCCTCGGCGGCGGGTTCTTTCGGAAGAAAAACACCCGGGCGGAATCTTGAAGAATCCGAATAAATGCATTATTATTTCAGGGGCATTCTGTATGCCCCTGAATTTGTCATTATAGGTGTATCGATGAATAAAGTGGAAAACGCACTTTTCGAGCTTACGGACATGGACGGACTTGCCTCCGGAAAGACTTCTGTCCACACACTCAGCCCGAACGTCAAACTGCTGAGCACGGCAGCGTATATCATCACGGTCGTCTCTTTCGGGAAGTATGAGCTTACACGGCTGATACCGATGCTTCTCTGGCCGGTAGTGTTATACCAGCTGGCCGGGCTGTCTGTGGGAACCTGCTTCTACCGGTTGCGCGTTGTATTGCCGTTGGTTTTGGCGGTAGGCATCTTTAACCCTTTCTTTGATCGCCATATTCTTTTTTACGTCGGGGCAGTAGGCGTTTCCGGCGGCGTGGTCTCTATGGTCACACTGCTTCTCAAGGGAGTTTTCTGTCTGATGGCCTCGTTTCTGCTGGTTGCCACAACAAAAATAGACAGTCTGTGCGCCGGTTTGCGGAAACTGCATTTCCCGGGGCTTTTGGTTACGCTTCTGCTGTTGACTTACCGCTATGTTGGGGTTATGACGGAAGAGCTGGCAATCATGACAGAGGCCTACCGGCTCCGGGCACCCGGACAAAAGGGCATCCATATTTCCGCATGGGGGTCCTTTCTGGGGCAACTTCTTCTGCGAAGCATGGACCGGTCGCAGGAGCTTTATGCCAGTATGCTGCTGCGCGGCTATCATGAGCATTTTCATTATGCGCCCTATCAGCCGGTTCGCCTACGGGATATGGCCTTTCTTGCGGGAAACATCCTGCTATTTCTCTTTTCCCGTTGTGTCGATCTGACACAACTGCTGGGACATCTGGTGTTGAGGTGAGCAACATGATTGAATTGAGAGATGTAAGCTTTTCCTATGAAAAGAGCAGACCTGTACTGCAGCATATTTCACTGACGGTTCGGGACGGGGAGTCGGTGGGCCTTATTGGGGCTAACGGTGCGGGTAAATCCACGCTGATGAAACTCCTGATGGGTCTGTTGTTTCCAAGCGAAGGGGTGATTCTTGTGGACGGTGAAGCGATCAGACGGGAAAACCTGTATGCGCTCCGACGGAAGCTGGGGCTGGTGCTTCAGAATTCCGACAACCAGATGTTTATGCCGACGGTTTATGAGGATATGATTTTTGGACCGCTGAATTACAGCGTTTCGCGGGAAGAAACGGAAAAAAGGGTCGACACGGTACTTGCACAGCTTGGCGCGGAAGAGCTGAAACATCGTTACAACCATAAAATATCGGGCGGTGAGAAACGGCTGGCGGCGATTGCAACGGTACTGGCAATGAATCCGGACTGCATCGTAATGGACGAACCGACTTCGGCGCTGGACCCCTATAACCGTCGGCAGGTCATCCATACGATCACTAAGCTGGAACGCACGAAGATCATTACCTCCCATGATCTGGACATGATCTGGGATACCTGTG
>JAZRWD010000074.1:0-5981 GCA_045599525.1 Candidatus Limivicinus sp.
CCTTCATGCGGGACACGTATTCCTGCAGTGTGGTCTTTCCGTCGCCGAACGAGGAGCGGAAGAGGAGCAGGTCCTGCAGAACATCCTTATGCATGCCGTAGTCCATGTAAATGCCGTACTTGAGCTGTGCACCGAAGGCATCAAAGAACTTGTTATAGGCCTCGCGGTCGGTTTCGAGGAGCTTTTTCAGCTCGGCGGCGATCTTCTTTTCGATGGCGCGGGCGATGACCTTCAGCTGGCGGTCATGCTGCAGCATTTCACGGGATACGTTCAGCGAGAGATCGGAGCTGTCGACAAGGCCCTTGACGAAGCTGAAATAGTCGGGAAGGAGGTCCTTGCACTTGTCCATGATCAGCACGCCGCTGGAATAGAGCTGCAGGCCCTTTTCGAAGTCCTTGGTGTAGTAATCGTACGGGGCATGAGCCGGGATGAACAGGAGGGAAATGAACTCGGAGGTGCCTTCGGAATGCTGGCGGATGACCTTTACGGGTGCTTCATAATCGTAGAACTTTTCGCGGTAGAAGGTCTGGTATTCTTCATCACTGACCTCGCTCTGCGGCTTCTTCCACAGGGGGACCATGCTGTTGAGGGTCTCGTCCTCAAGATAGGTCTCGTATTCGGGCTTATCGTCCGGGCTGCCTTCGACCTTGCGGGAATGGCTGACCATCATCCGGATCGGATAGCGGATGTAATCGCTGTACTTTTTCACGAGCTCGCGGAGCTTCCACTCGGACAGGTAGTCGTCATACTGTTCGTCTTCGGTGTTTTCCTTAACGTGGAGGGTAATGACCGTGCCGCAGCTGTCCTTCTCACACGGCTCCATCGTGTAGCCGTCTGCACCGGTGGATTCCCAGCGGTTGGCGGTCTCTGCGCCGTAGGCCTTGCTCTCTACGGTGATGCGGTCACTGACCATAAAGGCGGAATAGAAGCCGACACCAAACTGGCCGATGATATCGACCTGGGCCGCGTTTTCACCGTTCTCGGTGTTTTTGAAGTCAAAGGAACCGCTCTTGGCGATGGTGCCGAGGTTGGCTTCCAGCTCCTCCGCGGTCATACCGATGCCGTTGTCTTCGATGGTGATCGTACGGGAGTCTTTGTCTGCACTCAGGCGAATCACATAGTCGTCATGGGAATAGGTGACTGAGTCGTCTGTCAGCGAGCGGAAATACAGCTTGTCGCAGGCGTCACTTGCGTTGGAGATCAGCTCACGCAGGAACACTTCCTTGTGGGTATAGATGGAGTTGATCATCATATCCAGGAGCTTTTTGGATTCGGTTTTGAATTGCTTTTTCATGGTAACACTTCTTTCTTTATCCTGGGGCAGCGGATGCTGCTCTGTTGTATGGGAGTATTATAGCCTCAAAGCACTGGAAAAGTGTGACACAAATATGAATATTTAGCACTCATGATAGGAGAGTGCTAAATGGGAGCCGAGCAAACCTGTTTAGATAAAACGGAGATCGGGTTGTTACAGAAGAAAGCATTCTTCTTTACACGGTCGTTCATTCCGACTATAATCGTTTTTAATCCGAATCAAACCTTTTGGAGTCCCTATGAGAATAGCCATTTGTGATGATAATAAAGAAATTCGTGATTCATTAACAGAATACTTTGCACGGCTTGGTCTCCCTGTCGAGATTGCGGAATTCGATTGCGGAGAAAAGCTTCTTGAATCTGCGACTACCTTCGATATATACCTTATGGATGTGCAGATGCAGGAACTGACCGGTATAGACACGGCAAGACAGCTCAGAGACCGCGGCTGTGACAGCATCATCATTTTCATTACGAACTATATCCAGTATGCCATCGACGGGTATGAAGTTCAGGCATATCACTTTTTGAAAAAGCCTATAGACGAGAAGCGCTTCCGAAAAGTACTTACGGCGGCAATCGATCTCGCCGGAAAAAGACGTCAGAATACGGTCACAATCAAGAGCGCATCACAACAGGTAAAACTGGCGGTTAATGACATCGTATACTGTGAGACCGCCCGCGGTAATATCTATATCCATACAAAGTCCGGTGAGACAATGGTCTCAAACCATACCATGGCTCAGATGGAGCAGATTCTTGATGGGCAGGACTTTTTCCGTTGCCATACGGCCTACCTGATCAACATGGCTCATATTGACAGGCTGGACCAGACAGACGTTATTATGACCGGAAACATTGTCCTTCCGGTCAGTAAGCATCGCAAAAAAGAAATGAAACAGATTCTGTCCTTTTACTGGAGTGGTAATATACGATGATAACTGGCTTACCGAAACCCTCTCAGCTTACAGCGCTGCTGTTCTTCATCCTGGAATTCAAGGTGTTTTTCTGGGATTTTTATAAAAACCTTGAGGTGAAAAAACATATCCCCGGCATTCTGACATCCGGATGTATCTATCTTTTTACATTTGGTATTACGAGCAGATATTCCCTTATGTTTGTGATTCTGATCCATCTGATGCTTGCCTCTCTCACGGCAATTCAACTTTTCTTTGAGGCAAAGATACAATGGTATTATGCGCTTTTCTGCGCCTTTGTATTTGTGTTGTGCCGCGGTGTATGGAATACGCAGGCATTCGAGTTTCTTTTCCCGCATATCCACCCGCCGGCGGGCATCATTACCAGCGTGATCAATAACAGCTTTTCTTTTTCGATCCTTGTTATTATGAAAGTATATTTCGTTCATATCGATAAAGATCGCAAAATGTCCGGACGTGAGCTTTTCAGTGCAATCTTCCCACCGACGGTCATCTTTTTTGCCAGAATCGCCATTTATCATTATGCAGGACAGCTCAACGAAGAAACGAAGGCAGTATTTGAAACTGTCGGCCTTGTACTTAGCCTGGGAACTCTGGTTTCCCTTGTTGCCGAAGAAAGCTATTTTAATTTTGAGAAAACAAAAAAGGAACTCGCATTTGCAAACGAACAGCTTCAGCGCCAGTATGAACGCTTCTCCGATCTGAAAGCAAATAACGAGAAAATCAAAGCCATATATCATGATATGGAAAACCATATGACGCTTCTTTCGCAGATGTCGGATATCGGCGCGGTAAAGGAGTATGTGCAGTACGTATCGGAACAGACCGGGATAGCGCTGAATCAGGTAGATACAGGTAATGAGACCCTGAATCTTTTACTTGCCCAGAAAGCCGAAGTCTGTGCGGTAAGGGGCATCTGCCTTGAAGCTGCCGTGAGTTTTCCTCATGGAGATATCCTAAACCCCGTGGAATTGTGCACTCTGTTTGCCAATCCCATAGATAACGCCATAGAAGCGGTTGGACACTCCTCAATCACGGAAAAAACGATACGGATAAGTGGAAATGAGCAGCACTCCTGTTTTGTGGTTCGCTTCGAAAACCCGTATACCGGTGAACTGAATGAAAATCTGGCAAGCAGCAAGGAAGGACTCATCCATGGCTATGGCCTGAAGAATGTCCGCACGGTTCTTGAAAATCACGATGGAACGATGAATGTATATATAAAGGACAACATCTTTGTACTGACGATGCTTATTCCTCTTCCCTGATCTGCCCAGTTAGCGCCCATTTATGCCCAGTTAGGGGAACGGCATTGTAATGAAATCCATTATTTGTTAATATCTGCGCATACAGCGAAACCAAAATATTAACAAATGGAGGTATTCTTTTATGAATGAAAAAATGAGCCGCCGCTCTTTCCTTAAGGGTGCTGCCGGTCTGGTTACTGCATCCGCGGTAATGGGACTTTCCGGTGCTGCATTTGCAGACGAAGCAAAGGGAACCTATATTCCTGGAACCTATTCTGCAACAGCAAACGGAATGGGCACGGTTACCGTAACCATGACATTCGATGCGGAAAGCATCACGGAAGTTGTTCTCGATGTTGCCGGCGAAACAGAAACGATCGGCCAGGCTGCTGCTCCTGCACTTGTACAGCAGATTCTTGAATCCCAGGACTGCGCTATTGACGGCGTTTCCGGTGCTACCGTAACATCCACCGCAGTAAGAGTTGCCGCGGAAGCCTGCATCGCACAGGCAAAGGGCGAAACGGTTGTTGTAGCGGAAGCTTCTGAACCCTCCGGTCATGTTCTTGACCTCAGCTTTATGGATGCTCCCGCAGCTATCCCGGCTGAGAAGATCTCTGCAGTTCTTGACTGCGACGTTGCTGTTGTCGGTCTCGGTGTAGCCGGTGTATGCGCTACGCGTGCTGCTGCAGAAGAGGGCATGAAGGTTGTTGCTATGGAAAAGTGCTCCCAGGTTAACGGCCGTTCCTCCCAGTTCTCTTTCTTCAACTGCGACATGGCCCGTGAACTCGGTGTTGAAGACCTCGACAAGAATGCTCTTGTTAACGAATTCATGAACCAGATGAGCCACAGAGCAAATCCGGCTATTCTCAAGAAGTGGGCAGACAACTGCGGCGAAGCTATCACGTGGTACGGCAACGGCTATGAAGGCATCCAGTGGTTAAAGATCGGTGAGAAGGCTCCTGAAGAAGGCGTTTATGCTCAGCCGATGGCTCCGATGCCTGCTTACGATCCTGCTGTGGATCATGAACGGATCTTCTCCGGCACGCTTAACTTCCGTCCAAAAGGACATACCCCTGTTCTGGAGGCAAACATCGCAAAGGCTGTTGAGACAGGAAATGTGGATGTTCACTATGACTGCCCGGCCCGCCAGCTCATCCGTGATGAATCCGGCCGTGTAACAGGCGTTATCTTCCAGAATCTTCACGATGATTCCTATACGCAGGTAAATGCATCCAAGGGCGTTATTCTTTCCACCGGCGGTTTCGGCCACAATGAAGACATGATGGCTTACTACCTGCCCTGGATCCATGATATTATGGAAAAGTACAAAGTGACTTATGCACATACCGATATCAAGGCAAACTTTGCTAACGTAGGTGACGGCCACCAGATGGGTATGTGGATCGGCGCTCAGATGGAGCCGGGCCCTCTCGGCAGCATGGCACACGGTGACTTCGGCAAGCTTGGTCCTGATGCATTCCTCCAGCTCAATGCGCAGGGTATCCGTTTCCACAACGAAGACCAGACCAATGACCACTACGGTGCACAGTTCGTCCGTCAGCCGACACCCATCTATATGGTATTTGACTCTCACTGGGCAGAACAGCTCCCGATGATGCAGGGTGGCCTCGGCTCCGTAAGATTGGCTAACCAGAGCGTTATTGACACGATCGACGAGTGGACAAGTGCAAAGGGCGACACAGTTGAAGAGCTCGCAGCTAACCTCGGCCTCTCTGGTGATGTATATGACAACTTTGTGGCTTCTGTTGCAAGATATAACGAGCTCTGTGAATCCGGCAATGACGAAGACTTCGGCAAGGCTGCTGCACGTATGTTCCCGGTAAAGGACGGCCCGTTCTATGCAATCACCGACGAAGGCTCTCTCCGCTTCCTCGTAACGCTCGGCGGCCTCTGCACGAACGCCAATGCCCAGGTTCTCGACAACAGCTACAATGTGATCCCCGGTCTCTATGCCGTCGGCAACGTTCAGGGCGGCAGATTTGTCGGTGACTATCCGACCACGATCGCCGGCGCAAGCCACTCCATGGCATGCACATATGGCTACCTCACGGGTAAGTTTGTTGCAAACAACGGCTGATAAGCCATAAAAACCGTTATTTCTATCTATTCTGATACGAAATCCCGTTATACAGAGTTCCTGCTGCAGAACAACGATAATATCTGAGTAGAAAATGTGCGTATTGCTCCGTAATACTGTTATTAATCCGCCATCAGATTCAACTCTGATGGTGGATTTTTTGTTTGATGTTATGCATAAGGAGTATCGGCCGACACTGCGGAAAAAGTCGCAGTTGCGGAAGCCGGGATAAAAAGATATAATAAAAGATACCGCATCATGAAACAATGCGGGCAGCCGTTCTGCCACGGTGACCGGCAGGAAAATAGACGGTCTTGCGGGAGAACTGTTGGACCGAAAGATAAATAAGGAGATCAGATTATGATAAAAAAAGTATTAGCAGGA
>JAZRWD010000075.1:0-4011 GCA_045599525.1 Candidatus Limivicinus sp.
CGGCGTTCCAGGCGGTCCAGAGCGGTTTCGAAGGAGCTCCAGGTCGTCGGGTCATTGGACCGTGCGGCCTTTCCGCTACGCGGGCTGATGGGGACCTTGCGCATTTTTTTGCCGGGCTCATCGCTGACGGCCTGCCAGCAGACCCACTGGTCTGCACGGGTGAGTTCAATAGGGTAAGGCATATTTGTTTCCTTTCTGTGCATTCTGTTAATGTTGATTGTTCTTCTGTTTTGCCGTTTGGCTCCTCCTATTGGTCATCGACCATCTACGGGCCGGTGATGCTTGTTTTCCATGTGTGCATAGCATTCTCCCTGTATTAGTGTAGGGGAGTAAGCGTCCCCTCACTTCTCAACGGTGCGGAGAAAGCCTTTTTATTCCAAAAGCGAAAATTTTTTTGAGAAATTTTTTTCCCGCGCCTAATCCTCCCAGAGTGCCAGCCATTCCCAGCGCAGCCGGCGAAAGAGCCGGGCCTTTTTCTTGTGAAAGTTGAGCTGCAGAGGTCGGCTACCGGGCGAGAATGGCGGCCGCCGTGGCGCAAAGGTCTTTCGATGCGGGTCATAGCAGTGGTCAATGTCTACGCCGACAAAGCCGCATTCTTTGGTAAACATAAAGCCAAGGCCGGTGTAACCGCGGCGTTCCAGGCGGTCCATCGCGGTTTCGAAGGAACTCCAGGTCGTCGGGTCATTGGAGCGTGCGGCCTTGCCGCTGCGGGGGCTGATGGGGACCTTGCGTGGTTTCTTGCCGGGCTCATCGCTGACGGACTGCCAGCAGACCCACTGGTCTGCCCGGGTGAGTTCAATAGGATAAGGCATATCTGTTTCCTTTCAGTTTGTAAGTTTTATTCTTCGTTGTTCTTCTGTTTTGCCGTTTGGCTCCTCCTATTGGTTCTCCACCTTCTACGGGCCGGTGATGCTTGTTTTCCATGTGTGCATAGGCATTCTCCCTGTATTAGTGTAGGGGAGTAATCGTCCCCTCACTTCTCACTGGCGCGGAGAAAGCCGTTTTATTCCAAAAGTTTCATTTTTCAGAGAAAAATTTTTTCCCGCGCCTAATCCTCCCAGAGCGCCAGCCATTCCCGGCGCAGCCGGCGAAAGAGCCGGGCCTTTTTCTTGTGAAAATTGGGTTGCAGAAGGCCCAGTACAGCTGAGCTTATAAGGCAGCAGTGTAGGATGGTAAAAAAATACCCCCAACGGACAGAAAAATGTCCGCTGAGAGTCGTGTCAAGGCAAAATGCCGGTTAGGATTGCTGATTATTTTTTTCTTTGATTGTGTTCGTACTCAAGTAAGGCCCACATGAGTTTCAAATGTAATTTTTATTATTCGCCTGTCAATTTGGGGTAAGATGTGTCCGGGACGGAAATTACATAGGTCGCAGCGGTGACAAACCGGAAGAAAAGTCGACTGCACGTCATCCTGTAACCTTGCAACCTATCTTTCAGGGGTGAGAGACACTTACTGATAATACTCGCTCTTCTTTCTACCTGCTGTGTATTTATTCTTTTCTTACTGTATCAAAACTTCAAAGGCGGTATAGTATCTTATTCGGACAGGCTGCGGCAAATCGTGTCCAGCGAGCAGTGGTTTTCTCTGGCCAGACGTGCAAGATCCTCATATTCCGGTTTTTCGTGAACGGTACCGTAACCCTCGGCCCGCTTTACCCGTACAGGACCAAACTCTGTTTCAATGGTTCGGATGCTGCGCTGCAGGGTATAGCGGTTGCACAGATATTCCCGGATGCCTAAGGTTGTCGTATAGCGGAAAAGAAGGCTCAGCATAGTATCCCGTTGTTCGACTCGGCACATACAGGTTAACATCGTGGCCGGACGGCTTTTCTTCATGCCTATAGAAGTGAAGTACACATCCAGGGCACCGGATGACAGAAGCTCCTCCTGCGCGAAGGCTAATGCTTCGGCGGTCATATCGTCAATATTACAGGCAAGCTCCAGAACTTGCTCGCCCTGATCTTCGCTTTCACCCACAAATGCACGCAGCATGTTGGCTGCCTCGAAGTCCTTTTTGCCGGTTCCGTATCCGGCTGCGGAAATTCTCATCGGAGGCATAGGCCCAAATTCCTGCACAAAATGCCGGAGTAATGCTGCTCCTGTCGGCGTGCAAAGCTCTGCCTGAATATGTCCGGAATACCAGGGTATACCGCGGAGAAGACGTTCTGTAGCCGGTGCCGGAACCGGCAGAATTCCGTGGGCACAATGTACATGCCCGCTTCCCGCATTTATGGGAGAGGAAAGGATCCTGTCCGGCTTAAGCTCATCGATGAGTGCACAAACGTTCAGTACGTCGGCTAAAGCATCCAGTGAACCAACCTCGTGGAAGTGTATGTTTTCTACCGGGTGACCATGCACTGCACTTTCTGCCTCGGCGATCAAACGAAAAACGGCTTTTCCGTTTTCTTTGACTGCCTGTGGAAGCGTGAGAGCATCAATCTGAGCAATGATCTCCTGTATACCGGTGTGGGAGTGGTGCGCATGCGCTTCATGCGTATGATGATGTTCTGAAGATTCTGAATTTGTATGATTATGTGAGTGTGAGTGGTCATGAGGCACAGCATCGTGAGCGTGGGGATGAATATGCGCATCTTTTGCGACTTCTTCCTCTCCATCCACAAGGACAGTGACATGAGTACCGGTAATGCCACACTTTTGGTCTTTTGTGGCTTTGATCTGCACTCGACCGCCCAGTGCAGCATTCATTTTGGCAATGAACTGCTCCGGGGCAGGATGTAGCTCTAAAAGTGCTGCGGTAAACATATCTCCCGCGCAGCCCATACCACAATCGATATAGATCGTCTTCATTCAGCGTAACTCCTTGAATTGCATTTTACGGTATTATACAGGACACCGATAGGGGAAGCAAATACTAATTTGCCCCGTAAATGCAATATTATTCAAAAAACGTATTGAAACTGCCGTTATTTGGAAATATTAGGTTGCTTTACTACAAAGTGGGAACAAAATGTCTTTCTTTGTCTTAACGCGGGAATTAGTTGACTTTTCTGCCTGCGGCCGATACAATAAAATAATCCTATAGAAAGATAAGGTATTGAATATGAAGCATTTTGTTCGGATCATTGCAGTACTGCTGGTCTGCCTGTGCGTCCTGTCTGTCTCTGCCTTTGCAGATTGCGCACATTCTCCGGTAGTCGATGACTATGTCGCACCAACCTGCACCAACTATGGCCTGACTTCCGGTGTGCATTGCGGTATCTGCTCAGAGATCCTCATCGAGCAGGAGATTATTTACCCATTCGGTCACGTATTTAATAGCAACGGAATCTGCGTAACCTGTTCTTATGTATGCCCCCACACCGATCTACTCGTATACCCGGAGATTCCTGCTACCTGCCGCCTGGCCGGCACAGGGGAGAGCGTTGTCTGCGCTGACTGTGGTAGAGTTATGGTTCCCGGAAAGAAGCTGCCTAAGCTGCCTCACGAGCCCTGGAACGGAATCTGCCTGAAGTGCGACAGTTGGGTCTCTGAATATGTTATCCAGTATCACCTGACAAATGCAGTTCCCGAAAGCCTGAAGGCTATTTACGGCAACGATGCCGCACTGCGTGCAGGAGTACTGGCTGATGTCGGTGAGCAGTTTGGCGAATACTTTGACCGCTGCACAACGTTTGTGCTGACGGGTGACGCATGGCATCGTTATGACAACGTAAATTACAAGTATTCCCAGATGAAAGATGCAGATTTCCCCCAGAATGGTATTCCTTTCCGTATGGTCACTCCGGAAGGCTATGACAAGTACTGCTACGATGTGGCACTGTATCATATCAATGCAGACGGCAAAGCCGAGCCGGTTGATTTCACTATTGAGGCTTGCAATATTATTACGAACATGAAGGACACGAATCCCTATGTCCTCGTAATGTATCCCACAGAACTGACCGGTGAGGTGAAACTGCTTAGCGTTGCCCACCCGAACTTTGGTGTTGTTGCAAACTTTGTCGACAGCAATAACTGCGGCAAAAACCTTTATCAGTGGAGACTTGAC
>JAZRWD010000076.1:0-6701 GCA_045599525.1 Candidatus Limivicinus sp.
CCGTCAGCATGAACAACACCTCGCCCGGGTTCTTCTTCAGTTCCAGCTGCTTACAGCGCATTGCCATGAACAGCAGCGGCAGCACCGGGATGAGGTATCGGCCCTGGATGCCCCAGATGATTTCCTCCCCAGGCATGACCCAGGTGAAGAACATCGTCGCCAGAAACAGCATAAATACTGCCGCGCAGATGGCCGCGCAAAAACGGCGGAAGCCCTTTGGCAGCTTTGTTTCTTCTCCGCTTACCGGCTGCACCGACAGCAGCAGCGCTCCCTCCGCCAACACAACCAGCCAGGAGGGCAGCGGTATGCTGCCCACGCTCAGGTTGTTACCGATAGCGTCCTCCACCAGACCGCGCATCGTAGCATTAACGCTCCGGTAAAAGATTTCTGCCGTGTGCACCGGGTGCTCCAGCACATAGGTAAAGGGGTAGCCTCGCGTGGCCGTGGCCTCCGGCAGGGTGAAGTTTACCATTCTCGGCAGCAGCATCAGCACAAAGAACATGCCGCAGGCCCCGCAGAGTCCCAGCATAGTCAGTGCCTTGCGGCCAGCCCCGCCGAAGCGTTCCGCCGGAATCAGCACCACCAGCACCAGCAGCAGTACATACACGCCTTTTGCCGGCGTCAGCAGCATGCCGGGGATCAGGATGCAAAGCAACTCTCTCTTCCGTATCCGTCCCTCCCCGAGGATAGCAGACAGCAGGCCGCCCAACAGCAAGAAGCTTAGGCCATTGATAAACGCGTCATAGGACAGTGAGGCCCCCTGCTGCAAAGCGGAAGGCAGCAATGCCGCCATGCCGAGCGTGTTGCGGAAGCGTGGTGCCATTCGCAGGGCCAGTGCCACGCAAAGGGCATAGAACATCAGGTTCGTCAGCCGCCCCAGCAGCAGGGTCGCCACCGCGCTGCGCCCCAACAGGAGTCCAACCGTAACCCCCAGCGCCTGAGGTATATATTCACCGGCATAGACCAGGCTGTTCAGTCCCGTAATAATGTGCATCTGTGTGGCCGGGCTCTCTTCCAGCGGCAACAACAGCTCACGCAACACCCGTAGCGCCCCCGTGGCGGTTGCATTGTGCAGGGCATAGTCCCGCCAGTCAAACAGTGCCTCATGCAGGGTCAGGCCGGTCAGGTCCTGTGAGACCTCGCAGGCAGCCATAAAGTGAGCCGTCTCGTCGCTCACGCTCAGCGGCGTTGTGATCCAAAGATACAGACCGCCAAACAACAGGATGGCAGCCGGATACAACCGCTCCGGCCCGACCCGCTTCACCCGCTGCGCAAAGGCAAGCAGTGTCAGATCCGCCCCCATGGCAACCAGTAGCACCCAGCGGAAGTCCCGCAGCAGGGCCGCTTCCGCCGGACTCAGTCCGGTATTCTCTCCGATGGCCGCCACCATTCGGTCCAGCGTGAGTTGCCGGCACAGTGCCAGCATGGCCAGCAGACCCAGAAAAAAAAGCAGATATTTCACGCCCGCCGACAGAGCGTTCTTCTTTTTAATTTCCGTGTTCGTCATGTGTGTTTCCCCGATTTTTGATACTGGTCTGTAGTATACACCTTTTTGCGGAACTTGGCTGCATTTTTCCAAAAATTGATAAACCTGTTTTCGTGCTGTCAGACCCCAGGCGCGTGTAAAAGCACAGCGCAGGGGCACAAAAATGTAGCTCCTGCGCTGTCGACGGTTATTCGGTTTACTGCAGTCCGACGTCTATCAGTCGGAACCTTTCTTTCTGACCGGCCAGAGGCCGACCTTCTCAAAAAGGCCGGTACGGAACAGGAGGGAAACAATGGCGGTATCAATGAGCCAGGTGACCGCAAACTGGATGCTGCGGGTACTCAAGAAGTAGACCAGACTGGCACCGAAGCTTCCCTTGCTGTTATACACATAGGAAAGTGCGCAGCTCTGCCACAGAATGCTGCCGAAGACGATGGCCGGCAAAAAGCTAAGAGCAACACGCAGGGGGCCGGTCTTTTGGGCTAGCATGTACCGGAAAAGGCCTGCCACCACGCCATAGAGCACCGGTGGCACACAGAACAGCGGGTTGTACCCGTAGCCGCTGAAGAGGCAACCGACGAAATCTGCCGCAAACCCGACCATGCCGCCAGCCAACGGCCCGAACAGGGTACCGGCCAGGAAGATGGGCACAGCTTCGATGGAAAAGCGGGTAAAGGCATTAGGCATCGGGACGATGAGCCGAGCCAGGACCACACTCAGTGCAGTGAGCATGGCGCAGACGGCCAGAGTGCGGGTGGAAAAGTTTCGGGAAGACTTTGTTTTGTCGGACATAAAAAACTCCTTTCGTGACAGTGCCACAAAAGGAGAAAATTTCCTCGCGCGGCAGCGGATGCGGGCAAACACCGCGCAGTAATCTGCTTCGTCTGAAGACAACTTCCCATCCTTCAGCACTTAACGCGTTTACCCTACTCTGTCAGCTTGTTATAATGCTGGACTCCCTGCGGGAGTTCTCCCTATTTATACGGGAAACGCCGGCAAAATGCAAGACTTTTCTGTTTGGAGAAAAGTGCGGAACCGGCCTTGCTCTCCGGCACTAGAACAATGTTTCAAACTCGAAGTCATCGAGGTCCGTATAATAGAGCTTTCCCGGTTCGACCTTGCGGCCGCAGAGGAGCTTCACACACAGGGCAACCTGCATTGCCGCGCAGAACGGTGGCGTGAACGCCAGGGAGGCCTTATCCGAAACCACAGCCGTGGCCGGGTAGAGCCGATCCAGCAGCCCGTCTCCCGGCAGGGAGACAGCACACTGCGCCGTCCAACCGTGGATAGCCCCGTAGATATAAGGGATGCCCTGTCGGTCACACTCAGCCTTCAGGAGTCTGCGTGAAGCGATGTTGTCCAAAGCATCGAGCACCACATCGCAGCCGCGAATCAGATTTGCAGCATTATCTGCGGTCACGAAGGCGGGAACGGCAACAAACTCCACCTGCGGATTGACAGAAGCAGCCCTGGCTCCCGCGGTGTCCGCCTTAGCGTGGCCAAGCCCTTCCACCGTGCTCAGGAGCTGGCGATTCAGGTTAGAGGGCTCGAATACATCCCCGTCCGCAGCAGTGATGTGGCCAATGCCCAGTCGCAGCAGCATTTCCAAAATGTAGCCACCCAGCCCACCACATCCGGCGACAAAGACTCGTTTATCCCGCAGCATGGCACATTCTGCCTCGCTTAGGGCACCGAGATTGCGGAGATAGCGCTCTTCCATCGGTTCAGCCTCCGGCGCAGGGCGGGAAAAAGGAAACGATGTCCCCATCCTTCACCGCAGCATCCGGTTTGGAATGGAAGCCGTTGATGAGCAGGATGGCAATCTCTGCTGCCGGGATGCCCAGGTAGTCCAGAATATCCTGCGCGGTGTGAAAATCCTCCGGAGAGAGGGAATACTGCTTTTGTCTGCCGACGCGGAGCGTGGCAAAGATCTTTGCTTCGATCATTGTGTTCACCTCAAAAAAAGTGGGGAGGCCGAGGCCTCCCCACCAGTATACTTATTTACCAATGCACTCGTCAAGGCCGAGCTTTTTCAGGGTCTCATCCGTCGGGAAGGCGTTGACCCAACCGCGGGCTTCATAGTACAGCGGGAGCATCTGCGGCAGCTGAGAGAGCATACCCTTGGAGGGGCCGTTGGAAATGGGCTCTTCCAGCAGGCGCTTCGGCAGGCGGTCATCTTCCGGCTTCATGCCGGCAGCTTTGTTGAACATACGCTCCAGGTTGTAGATACGGTCGCCAATCTCGAGGAGTTCTTCCACACTGTGGTTGGTGCCGGTTGCAGCGTTCAGCAGAGCGGCGTACTGAGGTGCACCCAGAGCAAAAGAGGTGAAGAGGCAGTTGCCCATGGAGTCGATGACGGCGGTGAGGTCCTGGAAAATCTTGACCCAGCCGGGTTTGCCGTCGGTCACGGTGCGGTCGATCTGTTCAGGCAGGCCGAGGACCTCGGGGCTGATAGTATAGCCGCGGACGTGAGCCGCGCCGCAGTTGGCGGTAGCGTAGTTCAGGCCGATGCCCTGGATGCCGCGGGCGTCATAGGCGGGGATCTCCTGCTTTTTGACGCTCATGGAATATTCAGGGTGACCGTAGGCCTCGCAGAGGCGGGCAGAACCGGAGGACATGAGCTTAGCCAGCGGACTCTTCGGATCGCCCATGCGCTTGGTCCACTCGACAATAGCTTCCGCATTACCCCAGGTCAGCGGCATGCCATCGCATTCCTCTTCCGTGATAATGCCGCGCTGGTACAGCTCCATAGCCGCTGCAATGGTAGTGGGGACACCGATGGCATCCAGGCCGTATTCGTTGCACCACATGTTGGCTTCGTCGACCGCATTCAGATCGCTGATGCCGCAGTCAGGGCCGAACGCCCACAGGGGTTCGTATTCCGGACCACCGACGACCTTGCCGTTGCAGTTGATGATACGGCCGCACATCAGCGGGCAGTGGTAGCAGGCACCGGGCTTGACCAGATATTTCTCGGCCAGGGTCTCGCCGGAGACCTGCTCGGCATAGTCGGCATAGGACTCCTGCCAGTTGCGGGTGGGCAGAGAACCGACACCGTTAATGATGTTGACCAGAACAGCCGTGCCCAGAGCACGGAGACCACCGCCGGTAACGCCGTTCTCAGCAATCAGCTTGAGGCATTCTTTATTGGCTTCCTTAAGTGCGTCGATATCCGCAATAATATCCAGCTGCTTGCGGGTAGCCTTGACCACGATGGCCTTCAGAAGCTTGGAGCCCTGGACGGCACCTACACCACTGCGGCCGGCTGCGCGGTCCTTGTCGTTCATGACGCAGGCCAACAGGGACTGGTTCTCACCGGCAACGCCGATGGAAAGGACAGAAGCATCTGTGCCGTGGACGGCCTTCAGCTTATCGTCGCATTCTTCGCTCATAAGTCCGATGTAGGCAGATGCGTCGTGCAGTTCGATCTTGTCGTCTTCGATGGAGATATAGGTCCATGCGGAGGCCTTGCCTTCGACAATGATGGCATCCCAGCCGGCAAACTTCAGCTTGGCACCCCAGATGCCGCCGGAATTGGCGCAGGCGATCATGCCGGTCAGCGGAGACTTAGTGCAGACCATATAGCGGCCGGAGGAGGGAGAGTTGGAGCCGGTCATAGGGCCAGTAATGTAAACGAGCTTGTTGTCCGGTGACAGGGGGTCAACCGTGGCAACACCTTCATCATAGAGGTACTTGGTGCCAAGGCCACGTCCGCCGATGAATTTCTGTGCGGTGGCGAGGTCAATCTTTTCAACTTTGATCTCACCGGTGGTGAGATTGATACGTGCTAACTTTTCGTAATATGCGCCGCTCATAAAACGCCTCCTGATATTGTGATGGTTTTGTCATTTTTGCACAAAAGTGCCCTTCTGTGCTTTATTATAAGGGAACGCTGTTGCATTGCAAGATGCCGTCAGTGTTTCTGCGTGAAATCACGTGAAATGGTGCGAAATCATACCATTTCGTTCACGCCGGTTTTTATTCTTCTGTGTGAAATAGCACGTAATCGTATGATTTGAGATGAAGATGCGAGTGATCCCGTCTTGTCGTTTTGGCGCAGTGCAGATATAATAATTGTGATTTCGGATTATTGCACAAAAAAGGAGGCGCACCATGGCTGCAAACCAATCTCTGTCCACGCAGGAGGTGGCCGATTTTCTGCATGTCAGCAAATCTACCATTTATGACCTAATCCGCCGTGGAGAGATTCGCTCCTATAAGATTGGGCGAAAGGTCCGCTTCACGCAGGAGGATGTGGACACCTACATTGCCCGATCCCGTCACGAAAACAGCACAAAGCCGGTAATGACGGTAGAAACCGGAAGCGTCCTGCTCACCCCGCAGAGGGAGCAACGGCCGGACCTGGTTCTCTCCGGGCAGGACGTACTGCTGGATGTTCTGGCTAATCAGCTGCCGCTACGCGGCGTCAACGTCGGGCGGGCGTATCTGTCCAGCTTTGAAGGGTTGCTGGCACTATATGAGGAAAAGGTCACCGCAGCTTCCTGCCACCTGTATTCCAGCGATTATGGAGAATACAACCTGCCCTTTGTGCGGGCACTGCTGCCTGGAATCCCGGCGGTTCTGGTCAACCTCTCCTACCGGATGCAGGGCTTCTATATAAAAAAGGGGAACCCGAAAAACATCCGCGGCTGGGAGGATCTCCGGCGGAGCGACGTCTCTATCCTCAACCGGCGCACCGGCTCCGCCTCCCGCATCCTGCTGGACGGGCAGCTCAAGAAGCTGGGCATCGCCGCCGCCTCCGTCAAGGGCTATGACCGTGTCATGCGTTCCCACCTGACGATGGCGGCCGCCATTGCCGAGGGTGAGGCGGACATCGGCGTGGGCACCGGGCGCGTTTCCCGGCAGCTCGAGGGGATCGAGTTCATCCCGCTGCTGGAGGAACGCTTTGATCTGGCGGTCAAGAAAGAAAATCTGGAAAGCGAAGCGGTTCAGATGCTGCTGAACGTCATGGCATCTGACTCCTTCAAAAAAGAAATTTCCCATTTCTCCGGCAACGATCATCGGGATATCGGGACAATCATAGCGGAGGTTTGAATATGCTGCGTGTAAAGACACCGGACGAGGTGCTTGAGCTGATCGAAACGGCGTTTTCCCCTCTGGATGCCTGCGAGACTGTCGGGCCGGACGAGGCCATCGGCAGAGTGCTCGGCGAGGATATCCTTGGCACGGAATATGTGCCGGACTTTGACCGTTC
>JAZRWD010000077.1:0-6872 GCA_045599525.1 Candidatus Limivicinus sp.
TTCCAGATGAGGTCCTTGACCAGCAGTTCGTCCTCAAGCTTTTCGGGCGTTGTGTCTGCGGAAATATGGACGAACTCAATGTCCATCATCTTGGCCCAGTCGCGCATCTGCTCCGCCGTGACGTCGTAGGAAAGAACGGTATGATGCGCGCCGCCTGCGGTGATCCAGCACTCCACGCCGGTGGTCAGGTCGGGCTTTGCGCGCCACATCACGCGGGCTACCGGCAGATTAGGCATATTCATGATCGGTTTGACGGCCTCAATATCCTGAACGATCAGGCGCAGACGGCCGCCCATGTCAATGAGGCTGGCCACGATTGCGGGGCCTGCCTTGCCTTCGAACACCAGACGTGCGGGGTCTTTCTCGTTCATGCCGATGCCGAGATGGTGGGTCTCGATCCGGGGTTTATCTGCGGCAAGAGAGGGGCAGACCTCCAGCATGTGTGCACCGAGAGAGTATTCGCTGCCCGCAACGAGATGGTAGGTATAATCTTCCATGAAGGCGGAGGCACCGTTGCCGCCCTCACCCATGGCCTTCATGATGGCCGTCATTGCGGCAACCTTCCAGTCGCCTTCGCCGCCATAGCCATAGCCCTGGGCCATGAGGTGCTGGGAGGCAAGGCCGGGCAGCTGCTCCATGCCGTACAGATCCTGGAAGGTGTTGGAGAAGGCCATGCAGCCCTCGGCATCCATCATCTTCTTGATGGCGATCTCTTCCTTTGCCTGATAACGGATCGCTGCGGTGTTGGGGGTGTTCACGTCATATGCGGCAAGATATTCTGCAACCAGGGCGTCGATCTCTTCCTCGGTAACCGCGTTCATCACTTTCACCAGGTCACCGACGGCCCAAGTGTTTACCTGCCAGCCCAGCTTTGCCTGCGTTTCCACCTTGTCGCCTTCGGTAACGGCGACTTCGCGCATATTGTCGCCAAAACGCATGACCTTCATCTGCCGGGAAACGGCAACACCGACTGCAGCCTTCATCCAGCTGCCGATGCGCTCACGGACAGAAGCATCCTTCCAGTGGCCGGCGATCACCTTGCGGGGCATGCGGAGACGTGCGGCAATAAAGCCGTGCTCACGGTCACCGTGTGCTGCCTGGTTGAGATTCATAAAGTCCATGTCGATGTCTTCATTGGGGATCTCGACATTGTACTGTGTAGCAAAATGGCAATAGGGCTTCTGCAGCGCCGTAAAGCCGTTGATCCACATTTTCGAAGGAGAGAAGGTGTGGCACCAGGTGATAATGCCGCAGCATTCGTCGGAATAGTTTGCTTCTTTGATAACCTTGGTTATGCCATCACAGGTAACGCCGACGGTTTTGAACACCAGGGGGTAAGGCAGAACCGTAGAAAGTTCCTCTGCCATCTCTTTTGCGCGGGCTTCAACGGTTTCCAGCACTTCGGGACCGTACAGGAACTGAGAACCGACGACGAACCAGAATTCACGCTTCATCGATAATATCTCCTTTTATTTCTTATTTTTACGGGCAAGAACAACACTCTGGATCAGCAGGAACAGGCAGATCATGGCAGCAACGGTAATGTTTGTCCACCATGCCTGGTCAAAGCCGAGAGCGGCAACGATGCGCTTGATGGTGTTCAGGCCGAGAACACCGAAGAGTGTGCCGATCAGGTTACCGACACCGCCGGTGAGCAGAGTGCCGCCGATAATGGACGAGGCGATCGCGTTCATTTCATCGCCCGCCGCATTGGCCACATCGCCGCTGCCGACGTGCAGGAAGTAAAGAATGCCGCCGATGCCTGCCATAAGGCTGCACAGCACATGTGCAAGGAACTTGGTGCGCTTAACATTGATGCCGAGCATGTTTGCACTCTGGTTATTGCCGCCCACAGCATAGAAGTTGCGGCCAAGCTTTGACCAGCGCAGCAGGCAGTAAAGCAGGATGACCACGACAAGCGCCACGATCACACCGGGCTCAATATACGCGGCGATGTACTTACCCTTGGAGTTGGTATAGCCAAGGCCGGGAAGGATAATGCGGATGTTCTTGATGGCGGTAAAGGCTTCGTTGGTCACACGGATCGGCTCTTTGCTGACGATGGTGGTCATGCCCTTGGCAAAAAACATACCCGCAAGGGATACGATAAAGGGCTGAATTTCCAGGTAGGCAACAAGGAAGCCCTGAATGATCCCGTACAGAAGACCGATGCCGAGAGAAATGAGCACGACCTGAAGCATGTTGCCGCTGTTATGCTCAAGGCATACCGCACTGGTCATGCAGACAAGGCAGGTCACCGCACCGACAGAGATGTCAATACCGCCGGAGATCATGACGATGCTCATGCCGCAGGAAAGAACGATGAGCGATGCGTTGTTGTTCAGGATGTTCAGGAAGTTCTGGGGGCGGGTAAAGCTGCCCTTGAGGAACACGATCGCGCCAATGTACATGGCAAAGAACGCAACGATGGTAATGGTGAGAAGGAGGTTTGTGTCCGTCATTTTCGGGCGGCTTTTCAGCTTGCCCTGATTATCGAGTTTTACACCGTTGGGCATGTCACGAGACCTCCTTTGCTGTGGATTTTACGGGAGGATTCTTGATTTTGGACATTTTTGCGCGTACATACGGGGAACTGAGCACAACCAGAAGGATAACGACAACTGCCTTGTAGGCGGGCAGTGCGGTAGAGGGAACATGGTACTTGTACAGCGTAGTGGTCAGGAACTGAATGACATATGCGCCGATGATGGAGCCGGTAATGTTGAATTTACCCCCGCTCAGCGCGTTGCCGCCCAGGGCAACCGCAAGAATGGCATCCATTTCGATGTTCTCGGCAATGCGGGAGTAGTTGATACTGCCGCTGCGTGCTACGCGGATATAGCCGGCGAAAGCAACGCAGACACCGAGGATCACATAGGAGAGGAACTTGATGAACTCGGGGTTAATGCCGTTGAGGCGTGAGGAGCTGGCATTGATACCGACAGACTGCGTGAACAGCCCGAGGGTCGTAAATTTGAGAAGAAGAACAAAAATGAAAATAACAAAGATGGTAATAAAGACCGATGTGGGGACGGGTATACCGGGCAGGAAGGTACCGGCATACTTAAAGGTCAGGTCGTTGATGATGGGCAGTTCGTTCCGGTTGATCCATGCCGCAACGGAGCGGCCTGCGGTGAACATGATGAGCGTCGCGACCATTGGCTGGATCTTGAAATAGGCAACCAGCGTGCCGTTGAAGGCGCCGAATGCCATGGAGACAAGAACCGTTACCAGGAAGCAGAGGAGCAGCGGATTCTGCAGAACGTCTGCGGTCGTCTTGCCGCCGCAGGCCATACGGAGCATAACCGAGCCCGCGATTGCCATGGTAGCGCCAACGGAAATATCCTGTCCGCCCGAGGCAGCGGTAACCAGCGTCATACCGATGGCCAGGATAACCAGCTCGGAAGCGTTATCCAGAACGGAGATCACGTTGCCCGTAAGAACGCGGTTGCCAAGGCTGTTTTCTTTTATGGTTATGGTAAAGAAAGAGGGGTCGCCGATCAGGTTGAACAGAATAAGAAGCAGCAGAGCCACAACAGGAATGAACAGCTGATGGCGCACGATATTTTTGAAACTGAACCCGGATTTATCGATGCGTTTGCTCATTTTGCTTCACCTCCCGCAATCGTTGCCATGATCTTGTTCTGGGTCAGGTCGCCGTCTTTAAGTTCACCGACGACCTTGCGGTCGCGCATGACGATCAGACGGGAGCAGGTACGCAGCATCTCATCGATCTCGGAGGAGATGAAGGTAACGCTCTTCCCTTCCTCGGCAAGTTTGAGCACGAGCTTCTGAATTTCAATTTTGGTACCGATATCGATGCCTCGTGTGGGCTCGTCCAGGATGAGATACTTGGGGTTGGTCAGCAGCCAGCGGGCAAGGATGACCTTTTGCTGGTTGCCGCCCGACAGCGACTTGATGGGTGTGTCACTGGATGCGGTCTTAATCTCAAGAAGGTCGATATAGTCCTGGGCAAACGCCTCTGCCTGTGCCCTGCTGATGGGACGGAAGAAGCCCTTCATCACCTGCAGCGCCAGGATAATATTTTCCCGTACGGAAAGGTCGCCGACAATGCCGTCGCCTTTGCGGTCTTCGGGCAGATAGCCGATGCCGTTTTTCATCGCATCCAGAGGTTTGGTGATCTTTACGGGCTTACCGTTCATCGAGACCGTACCCGAGGTTACGCGGTCGGCACCGAAAATGGCACGGACGCATTCGCTTCGTCCGGAGCCAAGAAGACCGGTAAAACCGTTGACCTCGCCCTGATGGATGGTAAAGTCAAAGGGCTTAATGTCCGCCGCACTGCAAAGATCCTTTGCTTCAAAAACGGGGACACCCATGTCTTTCACTGAAGCCTGCTCGTCTTCCTTGCGGATGGAAGCCATATCGTCCAGTTCCTTGCCCAGCATCTTGGAAACCAGCTGAACACGGGGAAGATTTTCGATGGCATACTCGCCCACCAGCAGGCCGTCACGCAGGACCGTGATGCGGTCACAGACCTCGTATACCTGGTCGAGGAAGTGGGTAACGAAGATAATACCTACACCCTTTGCCTTCAGATCGCGCATCAGGCCAAAGAGCTTCTGCACCTCCTGCTCATCCAGAGAGGAAGTGGGCTCGTCCAGAATCAGTACCTTGCATTCCATGTCCACGGCACGGGCGATGGCGACCATCTGCTGAATGGCGATCGAGCAGGTACCGAGCTGCTGTTTGGGGCTGGCGGGAATACCCAGGTTTTCCAGGATCGCGCCCGCCTTGCGGTTGATCTCCTTCCAGTTGGTAAAAGCCCCCTTGCCGCGGCCGATATACATGTTTTCGGCAACGGACAGATTGGGACAAAGGGTGATCTCCTGATAAACGGTACTGATGCCCGCGTTCTGTGCTTCCTGCGGAGAGCGGATGGCAACAGCGCCTTCATGACCCTCAACATGAATTTCACCGCCGTCTTTCTCATAAACGCCGGTCAGAACTTTGATCAAAGTGGATTTTCCCGCACCGTTTTCACCCATTAGAGCATGTATTTCCCCTCTTCTAAGGGTAAAATCAACATTCTGAAGAGCTTTTACACCCGGGAAGAATTTGCATATGCCGCGCATTTCCAGTACTGCGCCTTGCTGCATAGTGTTTTCCTCCAATTCTCAAAACAAACACACGCGGTGCGGTAACGAATACCGCACCGCGTGATATGATTTTTAGTTTACCGAACGATTCGGGAGCTGGTCATCAGATACCGAACTCTGCGACTTCTTCTGCGGTAATGGTTGCTGCGTCAAAGCCCTGTTCGGGGTTGTAGACGATCTTCTCTGCGGGCTCGGTGCCGGCTTCGAAGTCCTTGATGATCTGGTCAACTACTGCAGCCTGGAAGGGGTTGCACTGACCGTCATAGTTCCAGTTGCCTGCGAGCAGCTCTTCGAGTGCCCAGGAGTTGCAGTCAAAGCCCATAACGATAACGTCGCCCTTAATGCCGTGGGTGATGCCTGCTGCGTCAAGTGCTGCAACAGCGCCGCGTGCCATGCCGTCGTTCTCAGCGTAGATGACGTTGAAAGCATCGCCGGAGTTGATCACGGATTCAACGATGGTCTTTGCGGTTGCTTCGTCCCAGTCAGCGGTCTGCTGAGTGACATACTTCCAGGTTGCTTCTGCTTCTACCTTTGCGTCAAGAGCGCCGGTACGGCCGATCTGAGCGTCGGAGCCCATGTGGCCCTGGATGTGGATGATGTTGTACTCTGCGAGGCCCTGATCGGCAAGCCAGGTAACTGCGGTTTCGCCTTCCTTGGGCATATCGGAAACAACTGCTGCGAGGAACATGCTGTCGTCGGCTTCGAGCATACGGTCGAAGAGGATGACCTGGGTGCCTGCTGCTTCTGCATCAGCAAGAACGGTGTCCCAGCCGGTGGTGGAAGCCGGGGAGATGATGAGGTAGTCAACCTCGTCCTGGATGTACTGCTGTGCTGCTGCGATCTGCTGTGCTGCGTCGTTGTTGTTGAAGAAGGTTGCGTCGTAGCCGTTCTCTGCGGTGAAGGTTTCACGCATTGCACGGTCGTTGGCGGTGCGGTAGCCGGACTCGTTGGGGTCGTTGTTGATAATTGCTACCTTGATGAGAGCTTCATCAGCGGAAGCAACTACGGTGCAGAGTGCAAAGATCATGCACAGTGCGAGGAGAATGGCTAATGTTCTTTTCATTGTTTTTTCCTCTTTCTTATTTTATTGTGTGGCGCATTTGCGCTGTTGATATTATATAAGCATGAACACCGGCAATAGTCAATCGTTCCGGGGCCAGCGGGAAGCGAATCGGGAAAGCACATAAATACAGATTTTTATCAAATGTAAAAATTCAATACAGCCTTGAAATTGTTCCGAAAATAACGTATGATTGTATGGTTATATTACGAAAAGCTGTTTGTTTTTTTATTCCCTGTGTTTTCTTCTGAATCTCTCTCCTTGTGAAAATACACAAACAGCACCGATTTACCGCTTATTTTGCTCAAAACAGCGAAAAAACTCCCATGATTTTCAACAAACGCAGCGAAAATTTATTGTGCGGACCACAGCGACCAAAAAAATCCAAGAAAAACGACCCGAAATTTTCTGCGGTTTTCGGGTTCACGGAGGGGAAACCATGAAAGCCCGATATCTGGATATTGCCCTTGCACTGGAACAGTCCATTCCCCGCCTCATCAGCGAGGGGATCACCGCTTTTCCCTCCGAGGCGGAGCTCTGCACGCAATTTGGCTGCAGCCGCCAGACGATCCGGTCTGCCCTGCAGTACCTGCAGGAGAAAAAGCTCATCATCAAATACAAGGGCAGCGGAACATACATCGCCGCCGGCAACGCAAGGGGAAAAATTGCGCTTATTCTCCCCTTCCCTTCCG
>JAZRWD010000078.1:0-49816 GCA_045599525.1 Candidatus Limivicinus sp.
ACGATGACCGAAGGCGTGTTTGAAGTATCGGGTGTTCATCATACGAAGATGGAAGACGCGAAGCTTTTAGAGCTGGCTGCGTATGCGGAATGTTGCTCTTCGCATCCAATTGCGAAAAGCATTCAGGCGGCATATGGGAAGAAAACGGATCCTTGTCGTGTCCAGAATGTTGAAGAAATTGGTGGAAACGGCGTGTGCGCCATAATTGACGGACAATCGGTTGCCGTTGGAAATGGCCGGCTGATGGAGCGGCTCGGTGTGGAATATGTACCTTGTAAAAGCACAGGTACTGTTGTACATGTTGCCGTAGACAACGCCTATGCCGGACATATATTAATCTCTGACCGGATTAAAAATGAGGCGCCGCAGGCAATTGCGGAGCTGAAGAAGGCAAAAATCAAAAAGACGGTAATGCTTACCGGAGACGCAAAAAGCGTTGGTGAGAGCGTCGCAAAGGAACTGGGAATCGACGAGGTCTTCTGTGAGTTGCTGCCGGGGGACAAAGTCGCCAAGGTAGAAGAGCTGCTTCTTCGTAAGGCGGAAAACGAAAAACTTGCATTTGTTGGCGATGGGATAAATGATGCACCTGTTCTTAGCAGAGCGGATGTCGGAATCGCTATGGGGGCGATGGGTTCGGATGCGGCAATCGAGGCAGCTGATATCGTTTTGATGGATGATAATCCGGTTAAAATTGCCAAAGCGATTCGAATCTCGCGCAAATGCATGCGGATAGTGTATGAGAATATCTATTTTGCAATAGGTGTAAAACTTGTATGCCTTGTTCTGGGCGCAATCGGCCTTGCGAACATGTGGCTGGCGATTTTTGCCGATGTGGGCGTTATGGTACTGGCTGTAATAAATGCAATTCGCTGCCTGAACGTTTCAAAGCTATAGAGAAAAGAAAAACGCTGCTGTAGCCCGGGTTTCAGGCAACGGCAGCGTTTTTGCGGGAAGATCTGTTTGGTTTCTGTGAAAACTTCAAATACGGACTTTCCAATCGTCGGTTCATCTTATATAATGATAATAACTGGATACGAAGGCAGGAACCTGAGCGAAAGATGAGAGGTAATCGGTATTATGGTTAAGGGAATCGGCGTTGATATGACAGAAATATCTCGCATTCAGCACCAAATGGAGAAGTATGGTTTGGATAACGCGTTCCTGCGAAGGGCCTTTTCGGAGGCGGAACGCCAGGAGGCAGAGAAAAGACAGGATAAGGCGGCCTTTTATGCAGGACGATTTGCTGCGAAAGAAGCGGTCTTCAAAGCACTGGCCCCATTGGTGGAGAGAAAAAGTTTTGACCTTCGCGTTGTTGAGACACTTCATCGGGAGGACGGCAGCCCATATGTTAACGTGACGGAGGACTTGCGGGCAATCATGAATGAAGCCGGCGTCTCAACGCTTCATCTGAGCATAACCAACGAGGGCGGATTGGCGCTTGCGTATGTGGTTGCGGAAAGCTGAGCGTCAACAATATCTCCCAGAAAACGAAAAAATGACCGGACTGTCTCCCAGGTGTTGGAAGATGGCCCGGTTATTATCATTCCGGTTATTATCATTATTGGGGGAAATAGAGAAAACACTTATATTTCGTAACCGTCCTTTGGATTGGGACCGGGCTTGATTTGGAGCTCAGGAGCACGAATACTGACGCGCGTATAGGGCGGAATGGAATGGGTAATAAAAGAGTTGCCGCCAATCAGACATCCTTCACCGATTGTAGTTTCGCCGCCTAGGATAGATGCGCCGGAATAGACCGTAACATTGTTGCCAATTGTCGGGTGCCTTTTTACACCACGGAGTGCCTGCCCGCCGCGTGTAGACAAACCGCCGAGTGTAACACCCTGATAAAGTTTGACGTGGTCCCCGATAATTGTTGTCTCACCAATAACTACGCCGGTTGCGTGGTCAATAAAGAAGTACTCACCGATTTCTGCACCGGGATGGATATCTGCACCGGTAAGACTATGTGCGTGCTCGGTCATCATTCGAGGAATGACCGGAACTGCGGAAAGATGCAGCTCATGAGCGATGCGATTGACCATGATTGCATAAAAGCCAGGATAGGTGTTAATGATTTCGTCTTTGTTAAACGCTGCCGGGTCACCATCAAAGCCGGCCTGTGCGTCCTTTTTTAATCGGGTCCGTATAGACGGAATTTTTTCAATGAAATTACCGGCAATCTGCGCAGCGGTTTCCTGGCGAAAGGCTTTCTCTGTCCCGGAATATTCTTCACTGTAAAGGAGAGCAATGGTGATCTGATCAACAAGCGTGGTGTAGATTTCTTCAAGCAGCATACCAAGCTCGTACTTTACGGCGAAATCACTCATTTTGCGAATTCTCTTAAAATTGGCAGGAAAAAGTACGATCTGCATGTTGTCCAGGATTGAGATAATCGCGTCTTTCGAAGGCTGAAGCTGAATGGACAGGGATTTGAGACTGTGGTCGTCAGTTGTATCGGCGATGATGAAATCAATTACCTTCTGGAAACGCTGGTCCATATTCTGGGGCATTTTGAACACTCCTCTTGGTTAGTGATATGCAGATAAGTTATCATGTTCTTCATGGAAGTTCAATATTTTTCTGAATTCGGCAAATTGAGGCCTGCCGGACAAAAAGACCGGACAGAATAATTGCCGGTAGGCAGAGCATTAATTTGAAAGCACTTATTGCGAAATGAAAAACCTGTGATATAATAAAATCAGATTGTCTGGAGACAGACTAAATAGCTTTGATGAAAAATGATAAGTAAAAGGAGAAGAACAAAATGGATTTCAATTTACGCCCCGCATCTGAGTGCAAATTTGACGCTGCATCTATTGGCGAAGTTATGCTGAGACTCGACCCGGGCGAGGGACGTATTCGTACCGCAAGATCCTTCCGTGCATGGGAAGGCGGCGGCGAATACAACGTTGTGCGCGGCCTGCGTCGTTGCTTCGGTCTCCGCACTGCTGTCATTACTGCTTTTGCAGATAATGAAGTTGGCAAGCTCATGGAAGACTTTATCCTGCAGGGTGGCGTAGATACTTCTCTGATTAAGTGGATGGACACCGATGGTATCGGCCGCGTCTGCCGTAACGGCCTCAACTTCACGGAGCGCGGATTTGGTATCCGTGGCGCCGTTGGCTGCTCCGACCGTGCAAACACAGCTATTTCCAAGGCCACTCCCGCTGATTTTGATTTTGAGCATATCTTTGGTGAGCTCGGCGTTCGCTGGCTGCACACCGGTGGTATTTATGCAGCACTGTCCGAACAGGCCTGCGAGACCGTCATCGAGTGCATTAAGACTGCTAAAAAGTACGGCACCGTTATTTCCTATGACCTGAACTACCGTCCCTCTATGTGGAGCGCAATCGGCGGCCTTGCCAAGGCTCAGGAAGTGAATAAGGAAATTGCCAAGTATGTTGACGTTATGATCGGCAATGAAGAAGACTTTACTGCCTGCCTCGGCTTTGAAATCGAAGGCAACGACGCCAACCTGAAAGAACTGAACATTGACGGATACAAGAAGATGATCGGCGAAGCAGCCAAGACCTATCCGAACTTCAAGGCTGTTGCAACCACTCTGCGTACCGTAAAGACCGCAACGGTCAACGACTGGTCCGCTCTTTGCTGGGCAGGCGGCGAAATCTATAAGGCAAAGCAGTATGACGGTCTCGAAATTCTTGACCGTGTTGGCGGCGGCGACTCTTTCGCTTCCGGCCTGATCTATGGCCTGATGACGACCGGCGATGCAGAAATCGCTGTTAACTATGGCGCAGCTCACGGTGCACTGGCTATGACCACTCCGGGCGACACCACCATGGCTTCCAAGAAGGAAGTTGAGAAGATTATGGGCGGTGCCGGCGCTCGCGTTGACCGCTGATTTCATTGGCTCTGGAACATAATCATCCGAATAAAACAGGTGCGGAGCCGGATTGCTGCGAGAGCGAAGAGGTTCATGAAGAACTGCTTCACATCGTAAGGGAAAAGATGCCCGATGAGGACAAGCTTTACGACCTTGCAGAGCTGTTCAAGGTGTTCGGCGATTCTACACGCATCCGCATTTTGTTCGTATTGTTCGAGGCAGACGTATGTGTCTGCGATCTGGCGGCAGCCCTGAACATGACATCTTCGGCCATATCCCATCAGCTCAAGATCCTGAAGAACAGCAAGCTGGTGAAAAGTCGCAGAGAAGGAAAGTCGGTTTTCTACTCTCTGGCAGACGACCATGTGCGGGCGATTGTTAGTCAGGGGATGGAGCATATAGAAGAATAGACAGGACAGTAAATAATGGAAAAAGATTTTGGTTTCAAACTGATTCATTTGGGCATCAACTGTGAGAACGAAGAGCGTGGGCGTGCGAATGCAGCGCTTCTGTCGACTCTGTTCGGTTTTGCCGAGCGCGATGCCGGAGTTTCCAACTTCGTTGGAGAACAGTTTGAGGTAATGTATTTTATGGGCCGTGGTCATCTGGGCCATTTCGGTATGGGTACCACGGATATCCTTGGGGCAAAGGCCTGGCTGGAGAGTCAGGGTATCGAGTTTGCAGATGATTCTGCCGTATACGTCGACGGCAAACTGAAACTCATCTATGCAAAGACGGAAATCGCCGGCTTTGCGTTCCATCTGACCCAGATTGCGTAAAAAATATTAATTTAATAGAAAAGGAGAATCACTCCCATGACTGTTTTGGAAAGATTCACGAACTCTATCGTTGTTCCGGTAGTTGTTCTTGACGATGCAAAAGATGCAGTTCCCACTGCGAAAGCACTTCTGGCCGGTGGCATTGACACCATGGAAATCACCTTCCGTACTGCAGCAGCTGCAGACTCCATCAAGGCAGTGGCAGAAGCAGTTCCCGAGATGCTGGTCGGTGCCGGTACCATTGTAAACCTCGACCAGTGCAAGCTCGCTGTGGAATGCGGCGCAAAGTTTATCGTATCTCCCGGTTTTGACCCGGAAATCGTATCCTGGTGCATTGAAAACGATATTGCTACTACCCCCGGTTGCGTTACCCCGACCGAAATGATGGCAGCAATGAAGCTTGGTCTGAAGGTCCTGAAGTTTTTCCCCGCCAACGTTTATGGTGGCCTGAAGGCACTCAAGGCTCTGGCCGGCCCCTTCACTACGCTCAAGTTCCTCCCGACCGGCGGTGTCAACACCGAGAATATCGGCGAGTTTGTTACGACTCCGTTCATCCAGGCAGTTGGTGGCAGCTGGGTCTGCCCGAGAGCTGACATCAAGGCAAACAACTTTAATAAGATCACGGAACTGTCTAAGGCTGCAAGAGAAGCTGCACTTGCTGCTGTCGCGGCTAAGCAGTAATCACATCTGCCCTTTGGTGAAAATGCAATAATACTATGGCTCCGTTGCTGTATTTGCAGCAACGGAGTTTTTACCTATAGCATCAAAAAACAAATTGACTTTTACTGCGCTAATACGCAGAATAGTAAAGTGCAGGAAACCCATATTGGTGCCTGCTCATAGGGACAGAAAACAAGAATTCAGAAGAGGTAGAGAGAAATGGCTTCAGGAGTGCAGTTTCGTGCGAAAATTGATCATAATGCGAAAACAATAGAAAAATTATATCGTGCCCGGTATTATTGCTATGAGAAGATCCGTGCCTACTCCCGTATGGGTATCGGTTTGGTCCTGGCGATGATTGCTGCCTTCGTGACTATGCCGATCGTGCTGAGAGGGTTGTTGCTGTTAGTTGGGGCATGGCTTTTGGTCAGCGGTGACTTTCCGGCGCAGATTCAGGCGGATAAGGTTCTGGAGGCTCGCCATGGTGTTGTGCCGGGGATGAAGTACGAATTCTATCCCGATAATTTCAAAATTACAGAGAACGGTTTAAGCAAGTCGGTCAATTATAAAAAAATATCCAGATTGGTGACGGATTTCGACTACTTTTATCTGTTTTTTACAAAGGATTCCTGTTGCATGATCGACAGAAAAACAATCAGCTCGGGTACGGACGAGGAACTGGCTCAATTCCTGCAGGATAAAAGCGGTGTTGAGTGGCGCCAGGATAAGCAGCTGCTTTCGCTGAATCTGTACGACATAAGAAATATTATTCGCGATCGGAACAAGAGATAAGACATTATCGAAAAGTTCAAAATTTCGTCATTTCGTCCAATGTGCAAGACAAATTTTGGAATGATTTGCTACTTGCAATCCGTCGTGCGATATATTAGAATACATGCATTGGGAAGGGACCCAATCAATAAAAATTTTCAGGAGGATGAAAATGAAAAAAAGTATTCTCGCACTCGTTCTGTGCCTGGTTATGGTGTTCTCCCTTTGCGCCATTTCCGCATCTGCAGATTCCGACCCGTACATCTACATGGCTCTTGCTCATAACATGGCAGAAGACCACGCAGTTAACGTTGCTCTGACCCAGTGGGCCGAGGACATCTATGAGAAGTCCAACGGCACCATCGAAATCGAGATCTTCTTCGGCGGCACCCTCGGTTCTGAGACCGAATGCCTCCAGCAGGTCCAGGCTGGCACCCTTGAGATGACCAAGGTTTCCGCCGGCTCCCTCGGTGACTTTGCAACTGAATGGAACTGCCTCTCTGTTCCCTATGTTTTCAACGATCGTGACCACCTCTACAATGTCATGAACGGCGAAATCGCTCAGGACCTGTATGCACTGACCGAAGATCAGGGCTTCCTTGGCATGACTTGGCTTGAATCCGGTGTCCGTTGCTTCTACACCAAGAACACTGCTATCCGTACCCCGGCTGACCTTGCTGGTCTCAAGATCCGCACCATGCAGTCCCAGATGGCTATCTCCATGATGAACGCTCTCAACGCTTCCTCCACCGCTCAGTCCTACTCCGAAGCTATCACCGCTATGTCCACCGGCGTTATCGATGGTGCTGAGAACAACGTTACTGCACTGCGTGACTTCATCGATTGCACCAGCTACTACTGCTACGACGAGCACACCATGATTCCTGATATCGTTGTCATCTCCACCAACGTTTGGAACCAGATGAGCGACAACCAGAAGGAAATCATGCGTTCCACCGCTCTCGACATGACCGCTAACTACCGTCAGCTGTGGGCAAACTTCGAGAACGAAGTCATCGAGCTTGCAAATGCTAAGGGCATCGAGTTCGTTACCGACGTTGACAAGGCTGCATTCCAGGAAGCTTGCGCATCCATCTATGAAGATCTCGCAGCAAATGCAGCATCCACCTACGCATTTGTCGAACGCATCCAGAACGCTGCATAATTCGGGGTTTATCTATAAAACTAAAGAATAAAGACCAGGGTCTTTATACCGACAATTTGTAGCACTGTCCTAAGGGGCAGCTCCTAACCTGGCGTTAAGAGCTGTCCCTTTTCTTATCCATCTCTTGTTATAAAAATCATTAGGAGATTGAAACTTTGAAAAAATTTGAAAAAGTTTTGGATATTGTCATGCGCTTCCTGATGGCAGTGGCAATGCTGGCTCTCGTTGCCGGCGGCACATGGCAGATCTTTACCCGTTGGGTATTGAATAACCCGTCTACCATTACAGACGAATTCCTTCGCTACGTTCTTATTATTGCCTCCTTCATCGGTTCGGCATACTGCTTTTATCGTGACGAGCATCTGTCCCTCACTTTGGCGACAGACCGTGCTAAGGGTCCCGCTAAAGTAATCCTTAACGTATTCATTGAAGCCTGCATCCTGTTCTTCGTTGTTTATGTTTTCATTCTGGGCGGCTGGAGACAGGCCATGAATGCAACCAACGTATCCCCGGTTATGCAGATTCCTTATAAAGCACTTTATATGGTCGAGCCGATCTGCGGTGTCCTCATCGTTCTGGCCCGTGTCCTGAAGTATGTAAATCTGGTTCTTGAGAAAGGAGAGAAACAGGCATGAGCGTAACAGTCACTGCTACAATTATCCTTTTCGCAGCCTTCTTTATTATGCTTTTTGCCGGTGTTCCCATCTCTGCGGGCATTGGTATTGCATCAATCGTTGCCGCCCTTACCAGTGGCCGCTGCGGTGATTTTTCTCAGTTTGCATTTATTGCCGCTCAGAAGTGCTTCTCCGGCCTTGACTCTTTCTCCCTTCTTGCTCTTCCGTTCTTCTCTCTTGGTGGTAACATCATGAACAAGGGCGGCATTGCAAAGCGCCTTGTCCGTCTGGCACGTCTGCTCGTTGGCTGGATCCCCGGCTATCTGGCAGCAACCAACGTTCTCGCAAACATGTTCTTCGGTGCTGTTTCCGGTTCTTCTGTGGCAGCAACTTCTGCAATGGGTTCCATCCTTTCTCCGCTTGAGGCAGATGAAGGATATGACCCCAACTATGCAGCTGCAGTCAACATCTGCTCTGCTCCGACCGGTATTCTGATTCCGCCGTCCGGCCCGCTGATCCTCTTCTCCATTACTGCCGGTGGTGTATCTATCACTGCACTCTTTATGGGCGGTTACTTTGTCGGTGCTCTGCTCGGCATCGCTGTTGCAATCGTTGCTGTTCTTCTTGCACTTAAGCTTGGTTATAAGAAGAGCGACACTAAGGATCCTGACCCGGCATGGAAAATCTGGGTCGATGCAATTCCCTCTCTGCTGGCTGTTATTATTGTTATGGGCGGTATCATGGGCGGTATCTTCACTGCAACTGAGGCCGGTGTTGTTATGTGCCTGTATTGCGGTGTCCTTGCTGTGTTCTATCGTGAGCTTGACCTCAAGACCTTCTATAACCTGCTTGCAGACACCATGAAGAGCTCTGCAACGATCCTTTTCCTGATCGCTGCTTCTTCTATCATGGCATACACGATGTCCAGAACCCGTATTCCTGACGTTATCTCCGGTGCCATTATGAGCGTTTCGGAGAACCGTTACATTATTCTCCTGATCATGAACGTCTTCCTGCTGGTTATGGGTATGTTCCTTGACCTGACTCCGGCTGTTCTGATCTTCACCCCGATTTTCATGCCTATCGCACGCAAGGTTGGCATGAGCGATGTACAGTTTGGCCTGATGCTCATCATGAACCTCGGCATCGGTTCCGTTACTCCGCCTGTTGGCTCCTGCCTCTTTGTCGGCTGCGGTATTGCTAAGGTTAAGATCGAGGGCGTTACGAAGTATATTGTTCCGATGTTTGCGGCAATGGTCGTTGCCCTGTTCCTGGTGACCTTCATCCCGCAGATTTCTCTGTCTCTCCCGTACTGGACCAACCTGGTCGACAGCATGGGCTGGACTAACTGATCTATAGCAATTTTTCCAGCGGTCCCGATCTCTTTTCTCTGCCGTGCGCAGTCGGAAGCGGCGGGACCGCTTTTCCGTTATCCGGTGAAAACAATAGATTAACTTTTGATACCATATCCGGAACGGAGACTATGATGAGGCAAATGCCTCCAATAAATGATATTAAAAAACAGGAGAATCCCATATGGATATTTGTTCCAAGATTACCGGATTTGATCGTCTCAATGGTGCATACCTTGTCCACACCAACTGTGCTGACATAAAAGTCTGTTTTGTTACCGACGAGATCGTTCGCGTTCGCGCTTCCTTTGATAAGGAGTTTGCAGAAGAGTCCTATGTTCTTTCGACCGTTGCCTGGGAAGATCGTCTGGACGGCCTTTTCAAAGAAGAAAGAACATGTGTGAATCCTGCTGACGCAGCAGTCGCAGAAGATGATAATCAGATTGTGTTCAGCACTGCTGCAATAAAGCTCGTTCTGGATAAGGACCCCATCTGCATTACGCTTTATGATGCAGCAGGCAACGAGCTCTATAAGAGCATTGCCGGCAGCCCCTTCATTAAGGACAGCAACAACCGTGTTAACAGCTATACCCGCATGAAGGAAGAAGATTGCTTCTACGGTTTCGGTGAAAAGTCCGGAAACCTGAATAAGAACAAGGAATTCCTCCGTGAACGAGCTACCGACGCTATGGGCTACGATGCTACGAAGATGGATACGCTGTACAAGCATATTCCTTTCTACATCCGCCTCGACCGCGACACCAAGCAGGCTGTTGGTGTGTTTTATCATAACTTCTACGAATCCTGCTTTAACATGGGCCGTGAGAAGAGCAACTACTGGCCCAGATACACCTACTGGCAGGCAGACGGCGGCGATATCGACATGTTCCTGCTGGCAGGCGGTACGATAGCCAAGGTTGTTGACAATTACACCCTCCTGACCGGACGTCCTGCACTGCTGCCGAAGCGCGGTCTGGGCTATCAGGGTTCTTCCATGTATTATCCTGAGCTCGAGAAGGACAGCGACGATGCCGTTCTCGGTTTTGTGGATACCATTAAGGAAGAAGGCTTCCCCATTGACGGCTTCCACCTGTCTTCCGGCTACACCAGCTACAACAATAAGCGCTGCGTGTTTTACTGGAACAAGGACCGCTTTAAGGATCCTTCTGCTTACTTCCATGCCATGCGTGATAAGAGCGCAGAGAACGTTCCGAACGTTAAACCGGGCATTCTGCTTTGCCACCCCTGGTTCGACGAATTCGTTGCCAAGGATGTGTTTGTAAAAGACAGCAAGGATCCCTCCAAGTTTGCTGTTGGCAGTTGGTGGGGCGGCCCAGGTGCTTTCTGGGATTACACCAAGCCGGAAGCACGTGAAATCTGGAAGGATTACCTGAAAGAAAACATCATCAAGATGGGCACCAACTCTGTGTGGGACGACAACTGCGAATACGACTCTCTCCTGGATAAGGACGTTATCTGTGACTTTGACGGCAAAGGCGGTACCATTGGCCAGCTGAAGCCCATTATGTGCACCATCATGTGCAAGCTGGGCGGCGAGGCCGTTGTTGAGAACGACGAAAATATGAGACCGTATATCGTCTGCCGCAGTGGCAGCACCGGTATCCAGAAGTATGCCCAGACCTGGTGCGGTGATAACTACACCAGCTGGACTTCCCTGCAGTACAATATTCCCATTATCACCGGTATGGGCCTTTCCGGCCAGCCGAATGAAGGTGCTGACATTGGCGGTTTTGCCGGCCCGGCACCCGAAGAAGAACTTTTTGTTCGTTGGGTACAGAATGGCGTGTTCCAGCCCCGCTTCTCCATTCACTCCGCTTCCAACGACAATACGGTTACCGAGCCCTGGATGTTCTCCAACAGTGCCGATATTATTCGTGATGCTATCCTGCTCCGCTATCGCCTGACCCCGTACCTGTATTCCGCTGAATACGAAGCCAACCAGACCGGTGCTCCCATCATGCGTGCTCTGGTATATGAATTCCAGAACGATGAAAAGGTTTACGATGAGAACTTCGAGTTCATGTATGGCAAAGATCTGCTCATTGCCAACGTCATCGAAAAGGGCGCAAAGACCCGCAAGGTCTACCTGCCGGTCGGTTGCAAGTGGTACGACATGAACAACAATTACGCCTGCTATGAAGGCGGTCAGACCATCGAAGTCCCGGTCGACATGACCACGATCCCGATGTTCCTCCGTGAGGGCGCAATTGTGCCGATGGCAGACAACCAGCTGATGAGCATGGGCTACGATCACATGACCGAGCTGCACCTCATCATGGCTCCGGGCATCGACCGCAGCTATGAGCTGTATGACGATGACGGCATCACAAACGACTATAAGAAGGGCGTATTCCGCAAGACAGAGATCTCTATGACCGGAAAGAGCGTCGTAAAGGTTGCTTTCCAGGCTGAAGGTTCCTACACAGATTTTGTCGACAAAGTAACCGTTGAGATGATCCGCAAGGACCGCAGCCCGTTCTGGGTGGCTCTTGGCGACCAGAAGCTTGAGCATTACCTCAATCGCAAAAAGTTCGAAGCAGCAGATTGCGGCTGGTACTACAGCCAGACCAAGAAAGCAGTCCTGGTAAAATATCCGAACCCGCGCAAGGATGTCACGCTCACCGTTTCCTTCGAAGACTTCGATCTGATCGGTATGTAATAACATTACGGATTCGTTAAGAAAGGTATGTAAAATATGCTGTTAAAGCAATACATTTCTCACGAGAAGATCCAAAACGGCTGGATGATTCACGGTGACAAGGCCGATGTTATGCTTGTGTTCCTCACCGATGATGTCGTTCGAATCCGTGTTTCCTTCGACCGCAAGTTTGAAGAAGCTTCCTACACTTTAGTTACAACCGCATGGGAGGATCGTCTCGATCCTCTCTTCGCGGATGAAAGAACACGCATTACGGCTCTGGATGTGGTCTGTGAAGAAACGGATACAAAGCTGACCTTCCGTACGGCTACCATGACCCTCATCATGAAAAAGTGCCCGCTGGCTTTCAAGGTGCTGGATGAAAACGGAAAGACCATTTACCGTGACCTGCCGGAACGCGCCTTTGAGAAGGACCAGATTGGCCGCCTGTCCCACTTCTCCTGCATGGATCGTGAGAAGGACCATTTCTACGGCTTGGGAGAAAAGACCGGACACCTGGATAAAAAATTCCGTCGTCTGCGTATGTGCCCGAAAGACGCCATTGGCAACGACCCGGAAATCGGCGATCCGCTCTACAAGCATATCCCGTTCTACATCCGCTTTAACGAGGACAGCTGTCACGCACTTGGCCTGTTCTATCACAACTCCTATGACTGCGCTTTTGATATGGGGAACGAGTTGAGCGGCTATTGGGAGCGTTACTGCTACTACCAGACCGATGGTGGTGACCTGGACCTGTTCCTCATCAACGGACCGGCGATCAAGGATATTATTGAACGTTATACCATGCTCACCGGTACTACGATTCTTCCCACCAAGCAGTCCCTCGGTTACTGCGCATCCACTATGTACTATGCAGAGCTGGAGAAGGATTGTGACCAGGAAATCTATAACGTTATTGACAAACACGAGAAGGAAAAAATCTACATCGATAATTTCTGGCTGGCATCCGGTTATACCTCCGGCGAGGAAGATAATCTGCGTTATACCTTTAACTGGAACCACAAGCGCTTCCCGGATCCGAAGGCATTCTTTGCAAATATGAATGCACGCGGAATTAATGTTATTCCAAATCTGAAGCCCGGTGTACTGAAGAACCACCCCTATGCCAAATATTATGAAGACCGGGATGCATTTATCAAGAACCCCGACGGTGATGGTGATTACTACGGCCGCTGGTGGGGTGGAGAAGGCCGATTTATCGACTTTACCAGTGAAGTCGGCCGTGAAGCCTGGAAGAATCTTCTGGTCGAGAATGTGCTGAAAATGGGTACAAAGACCGTCTGGAACGATAACTGCGAGCTGGATGGCGTGGAAGACCGTGACGCACTCTGCGACTATGAGGGCGGCAAGGGCACCATGGCGGAGCTGAAGATCATTCACTCCAATATGATGGCATATATCGGGAAGAAAGCTCTTGCTGAGGTCTACCCGAACGAGAGACCCTATATCATTAACCGTGCAGGCTTTGCAGGTATCCAGCGTTACGCTCAGGTCTGGGGCGGTGACAATGCCACCGCGTGGAAGACCCTGCGCTTCAACATTTATACCATTATGGGTATGGGCCTTTCCGGTTGTGCAAACATGGGCTGCGATATCGGCGGCTTCCAGGGGCCTGCCCCCGACGGTGAACTGTTGCTGCGCTGGATTCAGAACGGCATCTTCCAGCCGCGCTTCGTAATCAACTCTGCAAACAACGATAACACCGTCACACAGCCGTGGCAGTGCGAAGAGAACCTGCCGTACGTTCGCGAGGCATATGCCCTGCGTTATCGCATGTTGCCGTACCTGTACTCTCTGATGCGCGAGGCAAACGTACATGGCACTCCGGCCATGCGTCCGCTGTTCCTTGAGTTCCCGGATGACCTGAAGTGCTATACCGATGAGAACTTCACCTTCATGTTCGGCCCGGCTCTGCTGGTAGCTAACGTAGTGGAACAGGGAGCTACCACACGTACCCTTTACCTGCCGAAGGGAACAAAATGGTACGATATGAACGACTTTATGCGCGAGTATGAGGGTGGCCAGACCATAACGATTCCAGTAACACTGGGAAGTATCCCCATGTTCCTGCGCGGCAATGCCATCTTTGCTACCAGCGAAGACGTAAAGCACATCCTGGCAGACACGATGAAGCAGGTCGACCTGACGATCGGAGCAGAGACGGATACCAGCTTCGTCCTGTATGACGACGACGGACATACGGAAAACTACAAGAGCGGAGAATACTCTGCTACAACAATTTCCGTGAAGGCAGGCGACCGCAAGGTAATCTCCTTCCACCGTGAGGGCAGCTACAAGAGTCCCGTGGAAAAGATGACCATCAAATTGGTCAGCAAGGCCAAGGGCGCTTATTGGGTAACTGTGGACGGCAAGCCCATTACCCGCTATATCGTCAGTGACAACTATAATGATGCAAACGAGGCATGGTACTACAACCTGTCTGACCGCACCATTCTGGTCAAATTTGACCTGCCGGAGAAGGATGACTTTGAAGTGGTGATTTCTACGGAAAAGTTTGACCTGATCGGTATGGCTGACGACGACTGATATTATCGATTTCCTCCTGAGGCAGGGAACTGCCTCAGGGGTTATCCCCGCGACAAAATAATGAATTAAAAGAAAGAGGTAAATTATTATGCCTATGCAGATGAGTTGGCGTTGGTATGGTGAGGGTAATGACCCTGTCACCCTGAACGATATTAAGCAGATCCCCGGTGTGACCAGCATTGTCTGGGCTCTTCACAGCAAGATGCCCGGCGAAATCTGGGAAGAATCCGAGATCGCTACTGTTATGGATCAGCTGCACGCTTACGGCTTCAACGGCGACGTTGTTGAGTCTGTCAACGTACATGACGACATCAAAATCGGTCTGCCCACCAGAGACCAGTACATTGAAAACTACAAGATCACCATGCGTAACCTGGCAAAGTTTGGCGTAAAGGTCATCTGCTACAACTTCATGCCCATCTTCGACTGGACACGTACGGACCTCTTCCACCCGGTAGGCGATGGCTCCACCGCTCTGTTCTATCAGAAGGATATGATTCAGGACGACTACAAGTCCATGGCAAAGTACATTCTCGACTTCACCGAAAAGTACAACATGACTTTCCCAGGTTGGGAACCTGAACGTATGGCCAAGCTTGATGAGCTGTTTGAGGCATATAAGGACGTCGACAAGGAGACTCTGTGGGCCAACTTCAAGTACTTCCTCGAGGCTCTTATGCCCACCTGCCATGAGACCGGCATCAAGATGGCTGTTCATATGGACGATCCTCCCTGGGACATCTTTGGTCTGCCCAGACTGCTTATCGATGCAGAGAGCATTGACCGTTTCCTCTCTATGGTCGATGATCCGTACAACTGCCTGACCCTGTGCTCCGGCAGCCTGAATGCCAATCCGAACAACAACGTGGCAGCCATCGTTCGCAAGCACTGCGACCGCATCGCTTTTGCTCATATCCGCAACATCCACCACTTTGAAAACGGCGACTTCTCCGAAGCAGCACATCGTGACTGCTGCGGTGAGACCGGCATTATTGATATTCTCCGTGCCTATCACGACGGTGGCTATGAAGGCTATATCCGTCCGGACCATGGCCGTCAGCTGTGGGAGGAAGGCCCCGGCACCTGCCGTCCCGGCTATGGCAAGTATGACCGTGCTCTGGGCATCCAGTACATGCTCGGCGTATGGGATCTCCTGGACAAGCTGTCTGCAGAGAAGTAAAAACGGAATAGAATAAGGAGATTATAAAATGGCAAATCTGGATCTGAGCACTCTCGGCCTGCAGGATAAGGCCGCGTGGGAAGCAGCAGGCTATGCCCTGCCCCAGTATGATCGCGCAGCAGTAATCGAAGCCACGAAGGCAAACCCGGAATGGATCCATTTTGGCGCTGGTAATATCTTCAAAGCTTTCCAGTGCAATGTGCTGCAGAAGCTCCTGAACCAGGGCATTATGAGCACTGGCGTTGTAGCCGTTGAGCGCACGAAGAAGGGCGAAGATACCCATGACGGGCTCGTTGCTGCGGTTACCCTTAAGGCAGACGGTACTGTCGAGAAGACCGTTATCGGCAGCATTGCGGAAACGGTTTACCTCTACGGCAGCGAAGAACGCATGACCGAGATCTTTACCAGCCCGTCCCTGAAGATGGCTAGCTTTACCATCACGGAGAAGGGCTATGCCATTGCCGACCCGAAGGGTAACCTTCTGCCGGATGTTGTGGCTGATATTGAAGCCGGCCCTGCAACTGCCAAGACCTATATGGGCAAAGTTGCCGCTTTGCTGCTGGCACGTTACAATGCCGGTGAGCTGCCTGTAGCTATGGTTTCCATGGACAACTGCAGCCACAACGGTGACAAGCTCTACGCTGCCATCAGCACTTTTGCAAAGAGCTGGACCGAGAACGGTCTGGTTCCCGCAGGTTTTGCAGCTTACATCGAAGGCGATAAGGTAAGCTTCCCCTGGTCCATGATCGATAAGATCACCCCGAGCCCTGACCTTACCGTTGGCGCAATCCTCGAAGAGGACGGCCTGCACGGCTTTGCACCTGTCCGCAACGCTCGTGGCACCGTCACTGCTCCGTTCGTCAATGCAGAAGAAACTGAGTATCTCGTCATTGAGGACAACTTCCCCAATGGTAAGCTTCCCCTGGACAAGGGCGGTATCTTCTACACTGCACGAGAGACTGTCGACAAGGTTGAGCGCATGAAGGTTACCACCTGCCTGAACCCGCTTCACACCTGCCTGGCCGTCTATGGCTGCCTGCTGGGCTATAAGCGCATCTTCGAAGAGATGAAGGATGCACAGCTGGTGAAGCTCATCAAGACCATCGGCTATGTCGAAGGTCTGCCCGTAGTTACCGACCCTGGTATCCTGAATCCGAAAGAATTCATTGACACCGTTGTCAATGTTCGCCTTCCGAACCCGTTTATGCCGGATACTCCGCAGCGTATCGCTACCGATACCTCGCAGAAGCTTGCTATCCGTTTTGGTGAGACCATTAAGTCCTACATCGCAGACGAATCCAAGAGCGTTGATGACCTCAAGCTGATTCCTCTGGTTCATGCCGGCTGGCTCCGTTACCTGATGGCAATCGACGACGAAGGCAATGCATTTACTCCGAGCCCCGACCCGCTGCTTGAGACTGTTACGCCTTATGTTGCGGACATCAAGCTGGGTGATATTATGACTGCAGACGAAGCAAAGGCAAAGCTTTCCGGCCTGCTCTCTAACGACAAGATTTTCGGCCTTGACCTGATTGCCTGTGGCATTGCCGACAAGGTTTGCCAGTACTTTGTTGAAGAGATTGCCGGTCCTGGTGCGGTAAGAGCTACCCTTGTCAAGTACGTCGGCGAATAAGGAGAAATACATGAAGGCATTTATGGACGAGGAGTTCCTGTTGACAACTCCGACAGCACAACACATCTATCATGAGTATGCAGAGAAGCTGCCCGTGATTGACTACCACTGCCATCTCAGCCCGAAAGAAATCTACGAAAATATCTCCTTCTCCAGCATTACCGAAGCATGGTTGGGCGCTGATCATTATAAGTGGCGTCAGATGCGTTCAAACGGTACAGAAGAGAAGTATATTACCGGTGACGCAACGGATCGGGAAAAGTTTAGAGCTTTTGCAGCTACTCTGGATAAAGCAATCGGCAATCCCATTTATCATTGGTCCCATCTGGAATTAAAGCGTTATTTCGGCTTTGAAGGTCATCTTTCCGCACGCAATGCGGACGAAGTCTTCGATTTGTGCAATGAGAAGCTGAAGAATATGACCTCCCGTTCTCTGATGATCGCCTCTAATGTAGAGTGTGTTGTCACAACAGATGACCCGGCAGATTCTTTAGAGTATCACAAGCTCCTCCGTGAAGAGGGATTTCAGGTAAAGGTGCTGCCGGCTTGGCGCCCGGAAAAAGCAATGAGCCTGCAGAAACCGGATTATCTGGATTACCTTGCAAAGCTCGAGGCTGCTGCAGGCAAAAAAATCAGCAGCTTCACCGACCTTATTGAAGTTCTGAAGGAACGTATGGAGTTCTTTGCCGAGAACGGTTGCTGCATTTCTGACCACTCTTTGGAGTATGTAATGTATAAACCGGCAACGGCAGAGGAAGTTGAAAGCATTTACCAGGCACGTCTGAACGGTCAGATCCCGAGCCATGAGGATGAACTGAAGTTTGAGACTGCATTTATGGTTGCAATGGGCCAGGAGTATGCGAAAAAGAACTGGGTTATGCAGCTTCATTTCGGTGTACAGCGTAACCTGAATTCGCGTATTTTCAAAGAGCTTGGTGCAGACGCAGGTATTGATGCAATTAACTCCTACAGCAACTCAATTGAAATGGGCCAGTATCTGAATGCCCTGGAATCTCTTGGTGCGCTGCCGAAAACCATCCTCTACTCGCTGAATCCGACAGATAATGCATCGATTGGCACGGTTATCGGCGCTTTCCAGGACAGTTCCTGCGTTGGCAAGATTCAGCAGGGCTCCGGCTGGTGGTTTAATGACAACAAAACCGGCATGATCGACCAGATGATTTCTCTGGCCAATCTTGGACTGTTGGGGAATTTCATTGGTATGCTGACAGACTCCAGAAGCTTCCTGTCTTATCCGAGACACGAGTATTTCCGCCGCATCTTCTGCGAACTGGTTGGCGGCTGGGTCGAAAATGGCGAGTTCCCGTATGATGAGGAACTGCTGAAAGACATTACCGAAGGTGTCTCCTATCGCAATACAAAGAGATACTTTGGTTTCTAAAGACTAAGCTATAATTAGACTAAGCTATAATTACGAGGCCCCTCCGATTTGGAGGGGCCTTTGCTGCTAGAAGGCGCGCAAAAGAATTTTGGAAAGAATTACAAAACAGTCCGCAGATGAACGCTCCGGGAAAAAGCGTGCAGCGGGAAAAGGAGAAATAATAGAATTCACACAACATTCATGAAGTAATGTGGTATAATACTTCCATACTATCCGGCCAAGGTACGGATACCGTTTTATCCCTTTCAAGAGGGCGAAAGGAGCGACTATATGATTTCTCGTAAACGGGTGGCGATTTCTGCAGTATTCGTTATGCTGGCAAGTGTTTTGCTATGTGCCTGTGGGAAAAAAGTCCATACGATTCCTGCGGATGTGATTGCAACACTGGCCCCGGAAAACAGTGGAAATAACGTAATTGTTGTTGGTGGTGACACGGGCGGAGAGTCCACCCTCCAGCCTGGGACAAACACCCAATCCGGCATAAGCGCCCAGCCAGGAGCGACCGACGGGTCTCAGGTTGTCGTTATCACACCAATACCTGTCCCGGCCACCCCGGTTCCGACCCCGATGCCGACTCCTGTCCCGACCCCGGTTCCGACTCCGACCCCCATCCCGTATGTTACCATTACGAAAGACCCAACCGGTGAAACGGTCAGGGAAGGTGACACAGCTCTTTTTATTGCATACGCCAATAATTTTGATTCGATAAACTGGATTCTTGTAAGTCCGGATGCTTCCACAAGCTTCCGCGCAGAGAGTGTGGGCCAGTATTTTAAAGGTGTATCCATAGACGGACAGGGAACTACGGGGCTGTATATTTATAATATTCCAAGTTCAATGGATGGCTGGCGGGTACAATGCTACTTTACCGGTTATGGTGGACCTGAGTATACAAAAGGTGCATATATATCGGTGAAGCAGTACAGTGGAGCTGCATTTGAGCTTGCCAGTGCATGCAGTCGGTTCTTTGATGATTATGCAAACAAAAATGGAATTGCATCGTTGGGAATATATGACTATAGCTACGCCGGCGGACAAGCGGATTTTGTCTGTCGCTTAAAGACCAGCAGATATACGATTAACATTCATTGCAGAAGCTTCCAGTATAATGATGCGTTTTATGCGATGAGTATTGATGTTGTCGATGGAAACATGGTTACAACAACGACCATGAATACCTCTTATGGATATGATAAAGCCTATGATGAGGTATGGAATGAGACCTGTATGAATGTCTTGCGGAATTATGTTCCGTAAAAAAAGAAAAACAAACCGCAGGAGAAACGAACGGGGTCTCCTGCGGTTTGTTTATGGAAATAAATAAAAAGATTACCGTAAAAAGCCGTTGACAATCTGCTCTTCAGCTTCTTCTTCACTTAAGCCGAATGTCATGAGCTTAATGATCTGGTCACCGGCAATTTTCCCGATTGCAGCTTCGTGGATGAGAGCAGCATCCAGATCGTTGGCTTCAAGCTCAGGTACAGCCAGGATACGGGCATTTCCCATGATGATGGCGTCACATTCGGTATGCCCGTTGCAAGGGGCGTTGCCAACGATTCGAGAAACAAATTTTTGATAGGAATTGTCTTTAGCAACAGAACGGGAGACAACATCCGCTCCGGCTTCCGGACCATTCAGTTCGGTAATATAGTTGCTGACGGCAAACTGATCACCGTGGGTCATCAGACGTTCACGAACCACAAGCTTTGCACCTGCAGCGAGTTTAGCGATAGTGGTACGATTCGTAGAATCAACACCCTTGATTTGAACCATTTCCATCTCAACATGGCTGTTCTCTTCCATATACACTTCGGTACCGGGATTCAGGATACGCTTACCGGAGCCGTTACCGGAACCGTAGTGTTTTTCAACGTATTTTACGCGAGAACCTTTGCCCACATAGAAACGATGAATTCCATCGTGCTGGCTGTCCTGAGAACCACAGTTATCAATGCCACAACCGGCAACGATTACGACATCACAATCTTCACCGATATAGAAGTCGTTATAAACCATCTCTTTTAAACCGCTCTGGCTCAGGACAACAGGAATATGCACACTTTCGTTTTTTGTTCCCGGTTTGATGTGAATATCGATACCGCTGGCATCGGTTTTTGAGATAATGTCGATATTTGCCGTTGTGTTGCGGGAATCCAGTTCACCATTTGCACGGATGTTATAAGCCCCTTCCGGTACCTTGTGCAGGTCCGCAACTTCAGCGAGAAGCTGTCTCTGAATATCACTTAGCATTAGTTTACTCCTCCTGAAACACCCTTGCACATATCAACAGCTGCAGTTGTACCAAGCAGACCGGGGAGGACATCTTCCTTCGGACCCTGTTTTTTTATGGAACCATCTGCAAGCAGGACGATTTCGTCAGCAATATTAAGAATGCGTTCCTGATGAGAAATAATGAGAATCGCTCCATTTGTATTGCTGCGCATGTCTTCGAAAACCTTAATCAGATTCTGAAAACTCCACAGGTCGATTCCGGCCTCCGGCTCGTCAAAAACAGAAATGCGAGTGTTGCGTGCCAATAGGGTTGCTATTTCGAGGCGCTTAAGTTCGCCGCCGCTGAGGCTTGTATTTACCTCGCGATCAATATAATCGCGAGCACATAGTCCAACAGCAGAGAGATAGCGGCATGCTTTTGCCGCGGGCATTTTTTTATCTGCAGCAGCTAAACGGATCAAATCCAGAACGGTAATGCCCTTAAAACGAACAGGCTGCTGGAAAGCAAAGCTTATACCTAGATTAGCGCGTTCATTGACCGTTTTCTTTGTGATATCTTCGCCATCTAGCAGAATTTTTCCCGAATTCGGGGTTTCAATACCCATGATCAGACGGGCAAGTGTGGATTTCCCGCTGCCGTTGGGACCGGTGATGACAACAAATTTATCATCCTCCAGTGTTAACGAAAGGTTATGGATGATTTCCTTGGGACCGTTTTCCGTTTCAACGGAGAAGGAAAGATTTTGAATTTCTAACATACCGCAGTGTAAATCTCCTGTAAAACAAAGATAGCATAGCCTAAATCATAACATAAAAAAAGCAGTATCTCAACAGAATAAGACAGAATCTTGACGGAATTTTTTCTTTGCAGGGGGGGAGAGGTGCGCTTTATTGCAGTGAGCGCAAAGTATCCATTAATGCCAGATCTGATTCTCGCAGGGAAATATGGGTTCTGATCGATTTACCGTCTGTGTAAGTAATACATATATCAACAGTTGTTCCTTCTGTTATTCTGCGACTTTCCAGAGCGTGGAGAAAATCGGGAAACTTCGGATGATTTGATTTAAAAGTTGCCCATGCTTGACGCAGCTTCATGAGCGCTTCAAAGTTCAGACCGACCATGATAGAGCTCCCTTCTTTAGTGGTTATTGTAATGAAAGAAATACCATGGCAAGTGTAGATTTAGCAAGTCTACAATAGGAATTACGCCGATTACTAATAAGAATAGAAGGTGACCAGGGGGCATTGACACGAAGAAATGTGGTATGGTATAAAATATAATGTGTAGAAATGTCCACTCTATGGATGATTACGAAAAGTTAAAAGTAAAGGAGTATTGCAATGAGTTTTGATTACGAGGTTGTTATTATTGGAGCAGGCCCGGGCGGTATCTTCTCTGCTTACGAGATTGCAACATCGGGCAAAGATATTCGTGCTGCTGTACTTGAACTTGGCAGACCTTTGAGTCAGCGCAAGTGTCCGATTGATGGTGTGAAAGTCAAATCCTGCATCAAGTGCCCGGTTTGCAGCATAATGAGCGGATTTGGCGGCGCAGGCGCCTTCTCGGATGGCAAATACAATATTACGAATCAGTTTGGCGGGACACTTTACGAATATATTGGTAAGCAGCAGGCAATTGAACTGATGAAGTACGTGGACTCCATCAATATGACCCATGGCGGAGAAGGCACAAAACTGTACTCTACTGCGAATACTACCATAAAACGGAAATGCCTGGAAAACGGCTTACATTTATTGGATGCGCAGGTTCGCCATCTGGGAACAGATATCAACTATGTTGTACTGGAAAACATATATAATGAAATCAAGGACAAGGTCGATTTTTATTTCAATACAGCGGTGACCAAGGTGGAATGCGTAGAGGGCGGATACGCTATTTATACAAAAAACAAGGTCATAACCTGCAAAAAGTGCATCATTTCTGTAGGTCGGAGCGGCAGTAAATGGATGGAGAGCGTTTGTGAGGGCCTGAACATACCGACACGCTCAAATCGGGTGGATATTGGCGTACGAGTAGAACTGCCTGCAGATACGTTCTCTCATCTGACTGACGAACTGTATGAAAGCAAAATTGTATATCGTACGGAAAAATTTGAAGATATGGTCCGAACTTTCTGCATGAATCCGCGGGGCGTTGTGGTAAATGAAAACACCAACGGCATCGTTACCGTAAACGGGCACAGTTATGAAGACCCTGCACGGCATACCGAAAACACGAACTTTGCCTTGCTGGTCAGCAAGCATTTCTCTGAACCGTTCAAAGACAGCAATGGTTATGGTGAGAGCATAGCCCGGCTGTCGAATATGTTAGGCGGCGGTGTAATTGTTCAGCGTTTTGGTGATTTGGTTCGCGGGCGGCGTAGTACGGTATCCCGTATTGCAGAAAACTTTGTTACGCCAACACTGGCGGCAACACCGGGTGATCTGAGTCTGGTCATACCCAAGAGAATTCTTGACGGCATCATTGAAATGGTCTATGCATTAGATAAAATTGCACCGGGTACGGCAAATGACGATACACTCCTTTATGGTGTGGAAGTTAAATTCTATAACATGGAAGTGGAGACGAACGAAAACCTCGAAACCATCTGCGAAGGCTTATATGTAATTGGCGATTGCTCCGGAGTAACGCATTCCCTCTCACATGCCTCAGCTAGTGGTGTTTATGTGGCACGCAAGATTCTGAGCGAAGAATAAGGGGAAATAATGGCAAATACCAAAGGACAGAACTACATATATGGCGCTGCAATTCTAACAGTTGGCGTCATTATTATGAAAATTCTGGGCTTTATTTATAAGGTTCCAATTGGAAATATCATTGGCGACGATGGTTATTCCATGTTTTTATCTGCGTATAATGTATATTATGTCTTTTATACATTGTCTACAGCAGGTTTTCCAATAGCATTGTCCCGGTTAATCGCTGAGGCGAACGCACACGACAGACCGCGACAAGTTCAAAGGACATTTGTCGTTGCGGAGAAAACTTTTTTTGTGATAGGCCTGACCTTTGCCGCAATAATGTTTTTCTTCAACGATTTATTAGCTGTTTCTATTCTGGGCAATCCGGATGCTGCGCCAGGAATTAAAGCAATGTCTGTGGGCATATTGCTAGTGTGCCTGGTTGCGGCGCATCGCGGGTACTGTGAAGGCTTCGGCGACATGATCCCCACTACGGTAAGCCAGGTGCTGGAAGTACTGGTTAAGGTGTTTGTCGGAGTTCTGCTTTCGGCAAGTATGATGAAGGCAGGGCTGGGAAAACCTTTGGCAGCAGCCGGTGCCATTTCCGGTGTGGTGATTGGTTCGGTATTTGCGCTGGGCTACATGATCATCTACAAGAAGCGGAAGTACGGAGAGATAGATAGTGCGGCGCAGGATGAACCAGATAGCGATAGGAAAATCTTAAAAAGCTTTTTGAGTATAGGTGTACCTATCGCATTGGGCTCTTGTATCATGTCCATTCTGAATCTGGTAGATTCCGGCTTGTGTATGCATCGCCTCCAGTCTGCTGCCGGCTTTTCACTGAAGGATGCACAGACCCTTTATGGCGTATACGGAAAGGCTACGACTCTTTTTAACCTTCCGGCTGCCTTTATTACTCCTTTGACAGTGTCCATCGTTCCTGCGATTTCTGCATTAATGGTACGGAATCAGAAGACAGAGGCATGTGATATCGCAGAGGATTCTCTAAGAATTTCAGCTTGTATCAGCTTGCCAATGGGAGTTGGGCTGGCAGTAATGGCTTATCCAATCATGAACGTGATCTATCCGTCCAGCCATGAAGCCGGGCCGGTATTGCTGGCAATTATGGGTGTAGCATCGTTCTTTGTTTGTCTGGTATTACTGGAGAATGCAATTCTGCAGGCCTCCGGAAGAGAAAAATTGCCAATGATTGCCATGGTTTCAGGGAGCCTGGTAAAGATTATTGTAAACTGGTTTCTTGTTGCGACGCCCTCTGTGAATATCTATGGCGCACCGATAGGAACACTATGTGCTTATGCGGTTATGGCGGGTATGGATTATTTCTTTATGTGTCGGAATATGGAAAGACGTCCCCGTGTGATCAAAATCTTTATGCGTCCGCTAATCTGCAGTGCGCTGATGGGAGTCAGCGCTGGCGGAGTGTATTTCCTCCTGTCTCAGTTCCTGGGAAACAGCAGACTTTTCATTGCAGCGGCGATGTGTGCGGGAATTCTGGTTGCTGTACTGGTATATCTGGCAGCGGTAATTAAGCTTCGGGCAATTACAGTTGCAGACATGGCACTGATTCCAAAAGGAGAAAAGCTAGCCAAACTGCTTCATATGAGCTAAGGCGAGCCATAGTTTTTTGCTGAAATGTGAAAAAGGAGACAGTTCTTGCTATTTTCAAGGCTTTATGGTAGTATCTCCGCTGTTGCAATATTATGCGACAGATGCTATATGTATCGGAGCAAATGCACCGATTCATCATAAAGCGGTTTTCGCAAATTTCAGGAGGAAAAAATAATGAACAAGACAGAACTGATTGCTGCAGTTGCAGAAAAAGCGGATATGAACAAGGATCAGGCAAAGAAGGCTGTTGCTGCGGTTGAAGAGGCACTGATTGAAGCACTTGTTAAGGGTGACAAGGTCCAACTGGTCGGCTTTGGCACTTTTGAAGTGAAGGAACGCCCGGAACACATCGGACGTAATCCCAGCACAGGTGAAGAAATGATGATTGAAGCATCGAAGGGTGTTTCTTTCAAGGCAGGCAAGTCTCTGAAAGACGCTGTCTCTGCATAAATATATCTTGAACCTAAATATGCTGCCTCAAAATGAGCCAATCATTCTGAGGCAGTTCTTTTTTCTCTGAATAGGTGGCCGTCTTTCTTTTAAGACAGCTCGTTCTCTTGCAGGGGAGTATATAGCGGGAAAGAAACCTGGCCTTTGCGAGGCAGTTATCATTGTAGGGAGAGGGCCTGCAGATTGCAAGGTCGGGTTTCCCTTCCATTTTGCATTTTATTCAGCTATAATATTACTTAGGACAGTATGGGGGCTGGAGCTTGTGAGGACATAATATGATACATACAACGAAATTTAAGTCGGATCTTCGAAATAGAGAAATATTACCGGAGAGCTTTAGTGAAAACCTATTCGTCTGCATAAAAGCCAGCCTGGAACGTTATGCGCATCGTTGTATTCCATGGCACTGGCATGATACTTTTGAGATTGACTATGTAGTTCAGGGGGAAATGGAACTTCGTACGCCAGACAGTACAAGAGTTGTACGGCAGGGAGACGTGTTTTTTGTGAATCATAGTGTTATGCATGAGTTTAACGGAATCCCGGAAAATCCTGCTGTGGTGTATGCTATTTTGGTGGATATGCATTTTCTTTCCGGTGTGTATAATGGGGTGTTAGAGCGGCGCTATATTCTGCCGGTTAAAGAGAGCGGAATCGAGTGTTATTCTTTTTCGCCGGATTCGGATACTCGCTTAGCGATGGCTCGGGCTGTGCTCAATGCAGTGGAACTGCTGAAAGGTGAGCCCGAAGGTTATGAACTACAGTTGCGGTCAGAGTTGAGCAGTTTCTGGATCGGTTTATTGCAGGAAACGAAAGAACTGAGAAAAAACACAGAGCGAACAGGTGTTGCCGATAAAGAGCGGATCAAGACCATGCTGGAGTTTATTCATACATCCTATGCGGAAAAGCTGTCCGTAGAACAGATTGCAGCATCTGCCGGTGTTAGCGTGCGCGAGTGCAACCGCTGTTTTGATCGCTGCGTTGGAAAACCGCCGGTGAAGTATCTCACAGACTATAGATTGCATGTGGCAGCAGAAAAGCTGTTGGATACAGATGCGACTATTTTGGAAATCAGTGAGGCTTGCGGATTCAGTACGCCCAGTTATTTTGGGAAATGCTTTTCTTCCGCGATGGGATGTACACCGAAGGAGTATCGGTATACAGGCGGCGTTTTGGAGCGCGAAAAACGGAAAAAGACAGTATAAAGATGCACAGGGCCTGCACATACAGCGAAAGCAGAGGGCCTGTGCGTTTTTTATGTAAGATGGAGGATGCGGTACGATGATACCACAGGGATTATTGAGCGGTCGCCTGAAAAAACCTGATGGGAGGACGATTGACTTTAGTATTTTGGAAGTATCCGCGCAGTACTTCACCTTCCGGCTTACTGCAGAAGAGCAAGTGCCGGAACAAAAATCAGAGTTTCTGCTGTGGGCTACAGAGTTAATGACAAAAGAGCGAATGGAGATTCAGCTACAGCCGACAATGATTCGTCAGCTTGAAAAGAACCGTTTCTGGACTAAATACAGAGTAGATGTGCAGGAAAAAGCGTATGCAGTAATAATAAACAAGCTGACAACAGAGTATCTTTCTTTCGTGAGTGACAAGCTGGAATTGAGCGAGTCGGAACTGGCAGAAAAGCGTACAGGATACCCAAGTATACAGGAAGACGCTTTCTACGATGATTTTGAAAAATGGAAAGAGAAAACGTTTTCAGCCATTTGTCCGGAAGCAGACTGGATAAAAATAGTTCAGCAAGTTCCACAGCGGGCGTTGTGCCTGCAAACCCCAGACCAGATTGAGAGATATCTGAAAGAACCGATAGATCAATTCAGCAATACGGTTTTTCATCAAAGCTATTTGAAGAACCATTCTGATGAGATTACCATAAACGCAATAGAGTTAGGAAATCAGTTTTGTCGTTTCCTGTTGCCGGATGAAACGAAACTCAGGCAGGTCTGGGAGAAAGGATCTGCAGAAAAACTGCAGCTTACTCTGGCGCTTCCACCAATGAGGCCGATGGACATGCCATACTTTCGCCGGATGCTTACGGTATTGAAAGATGTCGATGCGGGGCTAAGCGACCCGGAGCTGGTGATTAATGATACCGGTTCAGCGGAGCTAGCGTGTGACATTCTGTCGTTGGAGTGGAAAATACGGGCGGGCGTTCGAATGGACCGCCAGGAGTTGGATCCGCGTGAACAATGGAGCCTGAATAAAATCGGAATGCCTTTCTTGCATGACGCTGATTATTTGCTTGAAATAAATAGGGCATTTCGAATCAGCAGCTTTTCCGCAGTTGGGTGGAAAAGGGGAAACCTGCCAAATGTCCCTCTTGCAGTATATTTGCCATATGCGCCGGTAAACAGTGGGGGAAACTGCGCATTGCGGGCTTTGTCGAACTATGGAGAACGCGGCAGGCAAGTTTTCCCGAGAGCATGTCTGTGCCCCTGCTTGAAAGAGACGGTGCAATACCCGGATTTTCTGCATGCAGTGGGGGTGTTTAATGCTGTGTTTGCTGTAGAGCCGGAGATACTGGAAAAAACAGAAGTACTAGAACCGCTCCTTGAACATGCGGAAAAAGTGGTTTTTAATCTGCTCTGATCGGTTTTATGAAAAGAGAGGCACTAAGGAATGAAATTAGTGGCAGGATTCAATTCTGTGGAGGATTATCCATTATGTGTAACTGCAGGGGCAGATGAACTGTTCTGTGGCTATATTCCAGCGGGCTGGATGGAACGATTTGGATTGCAGCCGATGAATCGAAGAGAGGTACTGTTCTGTAATGTGCAGCTGGGGAGCGAAAGCGAACTGCGGATCCTTGGAGAAATGGTGAAAGCGTATGGTGTTCCGGTAGCGCTTACGTTAAATCGCCCTTTTTTTCATCCGACGACCTATCCATTCTTAATAGACTACATTTGGCGCTGTATAGAAATAGGATTTGAACGATTTATTATTGCGGATCCGGGACTGATTACTGCGTTGAAGCGACGAGACTTTTCTCAGGAAATTGAAGTGCAGGTGAGCGGTGAATATGGGGAAATGAACCCGATCGTAATCCGCCAACTGAAAAAGAAAGGGGCGAAGCGAGTCATTTTTCCCCGGCACTTCAGCTTTGATGAAATGAAGATATGCGTAGATGAGTGCGGAGAATGTGAATATGAAGCTTTTCTGCTAAATGAGAAGTGCCACTTTCATGGCGCGTATTGCCGAAGTCTGCACTGCGATGAATTGCCACCGCTTTGCCGTATTCCGTATCGTTTCAAAGGGAGGCAGACAGAACCTTTGGATATGTCTGATGAACTGGGTGCCAGCGGCTGTGGCCTGTGTTCTATGTATCAATTGCGGGATGCAGGAGTAACACATCTGAAAATCGTTGGCCGAGGGAACTATACAGAACGTATTTTGCGGGATATTTCTGCCGCAAAGCAAGCAATTGAGATTCTTGATCAGGCAGAGACCAAACACAGCTTTGAGAAAGAACTGAAACAGAGACTGTTCCCTAAAGGGTGCCGGGGGAATTGCTATTATCGATGAAAAAACTACGTTCACTCCCGAAAAGACAATCAGGGAGTGAACGTAGTTTTTTGCAAGTGAAACCGATTATTCCTTTGTGGCGTTACATAGTAAAGATACCTTCAGAGGAGAGAGACATTGTGGTCTTTACAGAACTGACGGTAGTCGTTCAGCATGTATTTCAAAAGGCTGGGGGTATCTAATGAATAAGGACATTTGGAGCTGCACTGATGACATTCCAGACAATCATCGATTTTAGCCATTTTTGCCTGCCATTCCGGGGTAACATACTGTTGCCAGGGAGAACGGCGCAGTAGCATGTTCATGCGAGCAGCATTGCGAATCTCAATGCCGACAGGGCAAGGCATGCAATAACCGCAACTGCGGCAGAATGTACTGCCGAGTTGTTTTTTATCATCGGCGATTTTTTGTATAATATCTGGTGTGAGAGGAACGTTTTCGTTTGCTAAAGCAAGCCATTCCTGCAGTTCCTTCATGGTTTGCACACCCCAGATTGGGACGACGTTATCGTATTGCTGCATAAAGGCATGGCAGCAACGAGCATCAGACAGAAGACCGCCGGCGAGACCCTTCATAGCAATAAAGCCCATACCGGCTGCTTTGCACTTGTCGGCTAATGCGAGGTCGCGTTCTGCGGAAATATAGCTGAAGGGAAACTGAAGGGTTGCAAACAGACCGGAAGAGATGCACTGCTCGGCAACATCGATAGAATGCGTTGTAACGCCAATGTGACGGATCCAGCCCCGCTCTTTGGCAATCAACGCCCCGGCAAAAGCGCCGTTTGGATCTTCCGAATCAGGCACCGATGGAACCTGATGAAACTGAAAAAGATCAATATAATCTGTTTTTAACATTTGGAGACTGTTTTCAATGTGAGAAAGAACAGTTTCCTTGTCCTTACCGGCACTTTTCGTAGAAATAACGATGTTTTCTCGAACATCCTTAAATGCTAATCCAAGTTTTTTTTCACTATCGGTGTATGCATTTGCTGTATCGTAGTAGTTGATTCCTCCGTCGTAGGCTGCGTGGAGAATCTCAATGGCATCGCGTTCTGTACAACGTTGAATAGGCAGACAACCGAGAGCGGTCTTTGTGACGAGCAATCCGGTATTTCCCAGTGGTATTTTTTTCATAAGAACGGCTCCTTTTCCCCAATACAATAAAAATCCCCTCGGGCACAGAAACCCGAGAGGAAACGAGAGCATGGTGCCGGTGGTGGGACTCGAACCCACACCCTGTCGCCAGGAACGGATTTTGAGTCCGTCACGTCTACCATTCCATCACACCGGCTTATGCCCACATAGTATAATGCATATAGAGCAAAATAGCAAGAAGAAAAAATCTCCGGAACAGTATTCCCGTTCCGGAGATTTATGGATACTGTTCGTGCGCGGTTATTACGAGCGTGCATATTCGCAGCTGCTCAGCATGCCGTTCTCTCCATAGCTCATATAGACAAAGTTGCTGCTGTTGTTCAAATCGGCGAAGAATCGGTAAATGTCGCCGTAGTTTACAAAGCAGCTCAGATCCCAGTCATATTCCAGGACTATGCGGTCGCCGATACTATTAAAGTAGACTTGCAGTGTAATATGACTATCGCGTATGGCAACAGAAGTGCTGAGTACGGGGGAAGAGGTATCCATAACTCCTGCACTGTAAGGGATGAGCGTGGAATCACCATTTCGGAAATTCCAGTCACCGACGAAGGGGAGAAACATATTGATTGTACGAATCCAGGCCTCACGGTCTTCAAACTCACCATCATAGCTGTTGAGCCAAAGAAGCGCAGCATTGATGTTTCCGGAGGAACAATAATCATAGAAGGGCTTTGTGAAGTCGCCTGCTGTCAACGCACGTTCAGCGTTTTTCGCACTATCTTTGTAGTTGTTGAGGGAAGCAAAAAGATTTGAAGCGGCGCTGGTAATCTGAACAAAACCGTCGCCAGGAGTGTCTTCATGCAGAACTGTGGCGCCGTCAGCGGCCAGAAGAGCTTCTAATGCGGCGACACCTTTTGCACCGAGCCGCTCTTCTGCAGATGCCGAAACCGAGAATACAGACGGAGTTCCGATGGTTTCACTAATCGAGGCAAATACGTCACGGGAGTTATAGCTTTCGCAGAAACGGAGAAGTTCTTCTGCTTTTTGATAATCACATTCTAGAACCTGTTTCTGGGAATCTGAGTAGTTCCCCAGTTCGGAAAAAGCTTCCTGTGCTTCATTGTATCTGCCTGCCTGCAAGAGATTTAGGGCGTCATCATAACTCCCCTGCAGGAGCTTATGTTCAATATCTGAGGCGCCTTGCCGGGCTTCCTGCCGAAGCAAAAGGCTGTCTTTATAGTTGCCCAGTGCGTCAAATTGCTGGGCAGCCTCGGTAAACAGAGCCAACTGCAAATGATCAGTATCCGTGAACTGTTCTGCACTGAGATTTAACAGTGAAAGGGCATTCGGGTCACAAACCTTTGCACACCGGAGAATATAGCAGGCTTTTTCATAGGGAATGTTTTTCTCAACCTGCTCGGAGCTGTCTCCGTACACACCCATTGCGGAGAAGGCTTCTGTGGCTTCGTCAAAACGATTCTCCGCAAGTAATTCTGCTGCAGCGTTATAGGTTTTCTTATTCTGCAAAAAGCTGGGGATGACAGCAATCAGGCAAACGAACAGAAGGATAAAGGGGAGAAGAAGAAAAAGCGGGAGACGCCGTTTCTTATCCGGCTGCTGTTCCTGTGCGGTCATTGCAGCTTCTGCGGCTGAATCTGCGGTGGCAACGGAGTGCACAGTTTCTTCTTCATCACGAGATTGGCGGGCCGCGAAACGTGTGGAGAGACCCTTTGCTGCCTTTTCACAACGCAGTGCACGCTGAAGTCGCTTTTCCTCGCGGGCGGCTTCTTTTTCATCTGCTGAAGTACGCATTTCAGCGTGGCGGGCTGCTTCAATTTTTAAGGAAGTGAGATTAATGGATTGGAATGCAGCGTAACGGCGGCGACAGTTGCTGCAGCGGTCTTCATCCATACTGTTTACTGTTCCGCAGGTACAGGTCCAGACACCACGTTCAGAAAGCGGGAAAAAGACGCAGTCGTTGCCGTATTGAAGACGGAATTCGTCTGCGACGTCTCTACTTTCCAGAGCAATTTCAAGTCTGGTACGGGTGGTAAGAGGAGTCCAGTCTCCTTGCAGGAGAAGCTCAGTGTCATCGCAGAGTATTATCCGGGGGATGGAGACGGAATATTTGCCGGCATCCGCAGATAACGGGATAACAGCAGTTGAAGCGGTCAGGCCGTTCTCACTTTCATTTTTGACGAGTGCATGTCCTAATTCTCTGCCGGTATTGAGTTCGGTAATGACGACTTCCGCTGAGCGAACCGGGCGGATGCCCACGCGTTTCAGCTTTATCTGCACGTCTCTCCGCCCGCGGCCACGGCTGGAGGAGATCGAGGTAATAATCAGCGGTGCGCCTTCTAAATATAGGTATTCTTCCGGAGAATAAGTCCTTTTAGCCATAATTATCTCCTTAGTCATTCACTGCAGCCTTTACAATGGCATAATTGTGATGAACCGCACGTAGAAAGATATCAAAAACATCTGTTGTTTTTAGGCGAAGGCTTGATGTGTTAATGCAGGGGTGGCAGCCAAATTGCTCGGATTGCAAAACATCCTCATCAACCAACAGCTGAACCTGATTATCGGTGTCGTTCATGAGCCCGAGTACACTGAGTGAGCCTGGGGTAATATCCAGAAAACGTGACATATATTCTGCATTGCCGAAAGAAAGACGCGAGCTGCCAATCTGTTTGGAAATGTCAGCTGTCCGAAACTTTTTATCTTCACGAATCATGAGAAGGTAAAAGCGGGTCTCCTGCCGGTTGCATAAAAAAATGTTTTTGCAGATAACCGCAGGAGCAAGAACTTTGTCTATGGCAAGACAGGCGTCCATGGTCTCTGCGGGGGCATGGTCGACCCGTTCATAGTCAATTTTCAGCGTGTCTAATAACTCATAGACCCGCTGTTCTTTCGGAAGCCGAAGACCTATATCAGCCGGACGACCACATTCCAGAATCACGGTATTACCTTCTTCCTCATATCCCTTTATTAATACAGTATAACAGAGACGCTGGAAAAACCGCAACAAAAACATCGGGGAGAATAGAAAAAAGCGCTCCCTGTGCGTAAGCAACAGGGAGCGAGTCAACACTAAAATAGGTTCCGGAAGATTACTTCAGGTACAGTTTGTCAAAGTTTGCCTGGATAGCTTTGATGGCCTTGGTGCAGACATCGCAGGTTGGAGTGGGAACGCCGTACATTTTGCCATACATGGACACTGCACCGGTAAGTGCATCAACTTCAGTCTGGCGCTTATAGAGGCACAGGTCCTGGGCCATGGAGGGATAATAATCACCAAGAGACTTGGTAAGCGTATCGCAGATGGCGACAGTGTAATCCCAGATGCCCTCAATACCCATGGCTTCGGATACATTGGAGCATTCTTTCCAGATATCCCATACCAGCTGCATACCGTTCGGATCGGCTGCAACTTCGGAAACCTTCATTCGTAGAAGTGCGCAGACGGTGTTGTAACCGGAGTTAGAGGTAGCTTTTTTCCATACGGCCGGGCGAACATCTTCGTAAAACTTCGGGCGAAGACCACCGGCGGCAAAAGCAGCCTCCAGCCACTTGCCGATTTCGTTGGTACGTTCACAGTTTTCAACTGCGCCAAAGTACATATTTTCGCCGGCGAAGGGACGCGCAATGCAGTGGGCAGGTTCAGGAAGCTCGGTGCCCATGTTGCCACAGCCAAAAATTACACGGTTTGCGGGGACATATTTTTTTACCCGTTCGTCATTGCCGAGACCGTTCTGCAGCGTGACAACAACGGTGTCCGGGCCGATGCAGGCGGCATTGCTGCCGAGAACGGCATCGGTCTGCATGGCTTTGACAACAATAATGGCCAGATCGACAATGCCAATTTCATTTGCATTTGCAGCAGCCTTAAAACCATGGATAACTGTAGAGCCTTCCGGTGTGTCAAAGGTCATGCCTTCTGCGGCTGCCTTTTCAATATGTGCCTTATACAGGTCGACAAGGTATACTTCTGCATCGGGAGCACCCTTTTTCAGATAACAGGCGAAGACACTGCCGGCAGCACCGCTGCCAAGAATAGCAACTTTCATGAATCAAATTCCTCCATTTTTATTTCTTTATCTCAACAGGCATAGCCTGAAAAAATGCAAAATCAAGTGCTTAACGGGGAGAGAGTGGTCGAGAAGTGTTGCAGATAAATGATGAAAGCATCAAAACCTTGCAATGCAGGCGCCCCTCATAAGAGGAGGCGCCTGCGTTGTTTAGCCGAAAACCGACAAAACGCTTTGCGTATTAGTCGATACCCGGTGCATCGATGTTGTTTTCCTTGAGGTACTTCTTGCTGATTTTGCGGCCGCCAAGGAAGAGAGCGGAAAGCAGAATAACAGGCAGGTTAACATAGCCAAGCGCGGTGTAACCTGTTTTAACAAGAGCAACGATACCCAATCTAGATGCAAAAGCGCACAGAAGCAGCATAACGCCGACGAATGCTGCATCGCGAAGCGAACTGGATTTACCGCTCTTAACCTGATAGTATTTACCGAAACGTGCAACACCGGCGAAGGAGAAGCCGACAGCGGTAGACAGAACAGCTACAGTGACGATAAGAATATAGACTACAGTCAGCCAGTTATAGCCAAGACGCTGGAGCAATGCAAAGAAGGGAAGGGGATTTTCTTTCTGGTCAAGGATGTTGAAACCTTCGACACTAGTGTAAGAAAACAGAACCAAACCGAGGATGACGAGCAGAGCTGCGTTTGCAATGATGCCGGTGATAGCAGCTTTCTTGGAGTCGCTGCGGGATTTCAGGGTATCTGCAACAGACGCGATGTTGGCAACAACAGTGGCCTGGAATGCGGCATAAACAATGGCCTGCCAGATAGAGTTGGGTACATTGATTGTAATGCCCGGGTTGGATTTCTGGGAAGCAATGGCAGCACCAAGATTACCGTCGCCCTTGACTACCAACAGAACAACGATGACGAGCAGGATGCCCACGACGAAGAACATCATGTAGGAAGAAGCCTTACGGACCAAGTCTGCGCCGTATGCACAAAGGAACATGGTCATGGCAATAACGAGAATAATGCCGAACCAGTAATTAAGACCCCACTGATTCTGCATGAGGGTAGCAACTGCGTTAAGAGAACCGCCAAGAGCTGTCATAATAGTGATTAGGAAGGACAAGTCGAACAGCCATACGATCCAAGATTTTGTGAAGGAGAAATCCCAGATGTTCTTTGCCCAAGACTGATACTCGTAGGTCTTATAGATGCGGGATGCTTCCATGGAGCAGTAGAGAGCTGCACCCAGAAGGCACATTGCGAAGACAGCGCAAAGGATGCCGGGAATACCGAACTTTACATAGTACGTAATGATTTGAGTGCCACTGGCAACACCGGGGCCAAAGTGGGTGCCCATCCACACTGCGGCAACGCCAATAAACGCTGGCAGGCCCTTGCTAACTTTTTTGTCCATTTTTTTCCTCCATTATTTCTCTTGTTTATCGGGACAGTTTCGATAAACGGAATTATCGTAATTATTAGCTATTTAAAGTAAAATGTCAATGCACGTATGCGATAAACAGGACAAGAGAAAACACAGCACTTTTCACAAAATTCCGATAATCAAACGAATAACAGAACAAGCCGACTATTACTGATCGTAATGACTGATAGAACGTGAAAGTATCAAAAAAGTAAGAAAACAGTATACAAAAATGTGTCAGCAACAAAATTGTTCCTGACACAGAAGAACAAAGAATCAAAAAGTAAATAGATAGGATGAAAAACGGATAATTAACCTGGTTAACTAGCTGATACGGAAAATAGAGTCGCCTCTATCGCTGACGACGCAGATCATTTCCTACAAATGGGAGAGCGATAAAATCGCCTAGCAAACGTGAAACAATCTGCTGCGTATATTTTTTCTGCAATTCGTCGTTTGAATAGTTTGTGCTGATAATTGTTGGACGATTATGGAGAAGACGCGTGTTCAAAAGTGTATAAAAAGCGCTTGTGGTAAGGGTAGTGATCATCTCTGTGCCCAAATCGTCTAAAATCATCAGATCGCAGTTAAGCATCATCTGGACCTTTGTGCTTGCTGCCTGCGCATCTTCCTGTATACGGGAAAACTTCTGCGCTTCAAAAGGTTCAAAAGCATCTGCAGCCGATTCGTAGCAGACGGAATAGCCTTTTTCGGCAACGGTTCGAGCAATGCAGGCGGAAAGAAATGTCTTTCCCAGACCGGTGTTTCCCTGCAGCAAAAGGTGAGATGAAACTGCAGGAAAGACATCAGCGAATTTGCGGCAGATTTTATAAACCGCGGTCATGCTTTCACGGGGAATACAACCGAATGAAGCGTCATATTCGGGACTGTATACGTTTAAATCAAATGTATCAAAACTCTCCTGCCCTGTCCGGAGGAGCGTGCCTAGCTGACGGGTCAACTCACGGTTGTACAGTGTGTCGAGGCAGGAGCATACGCGACCGTTATGAAGTCCGGTATCACGGCACAGCGGGCACGTATAGATATCATCCAGATAATCTATGGGATAACCGGCGGCGGTAAGCAGTTCCGCTTTGCGGATCTGCAGATCAAGGTTGGCCTCTTTCAGCGCGCTGAGGCGGGCCTGCAGATCTGGCCCGCCACGGAGAGTAAGCTTTACGACCTGGGTCATCTGATTACGCATTGTGTTATCAATGTTCGCGATTTCCGGGATTCTTGTGCGAATAAGGGCTATACGCCGTTGATGTTCAGCATCGTTCTCCGCACGTTGCTGTTCAAGCTTTGCGCGGGCAGCAGCCAGTGTTTTGCCTTCGTACGGCATAATTCTTCCCTCCAATCAGATGAGATCAAGAAGCGAATTGAGTTTACTGACATCGACCTGAGGCGAATCAGTAACCTGCGGGCGTGAACTGTTCTTTGAGGATGGAGCGCGGGTGTCTTTTTCTACAATCTCGGCAGCAGTAAAAAGGTTACGGCTTTTCCAATTTTCCAGAATCCCGTTCATGTAGGGCCAACTGAAATTGCAGGTATTGAGCAGAGTGCGGTCATAGGCAATGGATAATGCTGCAGACTCAAAACCGCTATCGAGCCAACTGTTGACATATTTCAGTTCTGTAGCAGAAAGCGGGCGCCCGGTGATACCCAGAATTTCTGCAACCTGAGCGGCTTCGGTCTGGCGGGCTTTGTTCCTGCTGATGTATTCGTCGGCGGCTTCCAACGTATCGATGTGCAGACGGGCCCAATGGTAAGCTTCCTGCTCAACCGCACGGGCAGACAGACGTCGTTTCCCGTTGCCTTTTTCCGCGTTTTGGCCGGCACAATAGTTCAAAAGCACAAGAACTACTTCTGCGGGCAGGGCAAGATATTCATAAATGCCCAGAAGCATTTGAATTTCGGGCGTACTGAGGATCCTCCCGAAAGCCTTTTGCCCTTCCTCAAGGATGCCTTGGAAGCAGACGTCCGAGTCTTGGCGTTGTGCGAGATAATCAGATGAATACTCCGGAAGCTGTTCGACAGGCTCAATGCGGTCAGGAACAATCTTGCGACCTTCTTCCGGCTGCGAAGGAGTGGCCGGGGGGGAGATACCCGGCGCAGCACCTGGAAGATCATTTGTCGGCTTCCGGGCGGCAGAGGCCTGGCGGGGCGTTGTATTGGCATCGGCAAAGACGGTGAATCCCATACGTTGCAGCTTTTCCTGTGCTGCGTGAATATCGCTCAGGGTCCGGCATAATACTCCGGCGGCCTGCTCGTCGTTACTGTTAGGATGGGAACGGCTGAATAGATATAAAAGCGCTACATCACCATCGTGTGCGCGAAGTAAAAGATCTGCTTCATTAGACTCGGTGGAAAAGCCCACCGGTCCGGCAGTCGAAGTCAAATAGGACATGTAAAATGCTCCAGTTTCGGTTTGGATAAACGTCTTTTCACTGAAAAAGGAATTCAGAGTTTGTTCATGTATTTTTCAGGGATAAGCCAGGAGAACATCATATTATTACATGTATTATATCATTAAATTGTTCTTGTCGCAAGAGCTTGGCCTGTGCTATAATAATATGAATTATCATGCGAGTATTATCGGGATATAGAGGAAAAAGCTATGATTGAACTCCTTGCCCCGGCCGGTTCACCCGAGGCCGTAATTGCGGCAGTACAGAATGGTGCAGATGCTGTTTATATGGGATTTGGCGATTTTAATGCCAGACGAAATGCAAAAAATTTTACCGATGAAGAATTTACGAAAGCGGTACGCTACTGCCATGTGCGTGGCTGTAAGGTATATGCAACGCTGAATACCCTGGTGAATGACCGGGAAATCGATGCGGCGGTAAATGCGGCCAAAACGGCATCCGAATCCGGTGCGGATGGAATAATCATTCAGGATATGGGGCTTATTCGCGTGCTGCGGGAGGCACTGCCGGATATTCCGCTGCATGCCAGTACCCAGATGAGTGTGCATAATCTTGCCGGTGTAGAAGCTGTTGCGGATATGGGATTAACACGGGCAGTGCTTGCCCGCGAGTTGAGTTTTGAACAGATTAAATTCATTACCCAAAATGCATCGATCGAAACAGAGATATTTGTTCATGGTGCACTGTGCTTCTGCCATAGCGGGCAGTGCTATATGTCGGCGATGATTGGTCGGCGCAGTGGAAACCGAGGGAAGTGTGCTCAGCCCTGCCGGCTGCAGTATAGCCTGGGCGGACGGATGGATGAAACGCCCCTTTCTCTGAAAGATAACTGCCTTGCGGATAAGCTGGCGGAGCTGGAGGAAGCCGGGGTAGCCTGTGCTAAAATTGAAGGTCGTATGAAGCGGCCGGAATACAGTGGCATAGTAACCGGGGTGTACTCCAAAATCCTTCACGAAAAACGTTTACCAACAGAAGACGAGCTTCTGCTTTTGGAAGAAACTTTTTCCCGTGATGGCTTTACCCAGGGATATTATAACGGAACAAAGGCAGACATGCTGGGCGTCCGCGGTGAGCCTTCAAAGGATATCGAAAAAACATTTAGTGCGGCGCGCAAGGCATATGCTGACGGCGAGATGCGTCGGGTTCCGGTACATTTCTATACTGTTGCGGAAAAAGGGAAGCCCGTGCAGGCGATTGCTTTCGATAATGACGGGAATAGGGCTGTGGCAGAAGGCCCTGTGCCTGAGCGTGCCCGGCAACAGGGAATAACAGCAAACTTCCTGACAGAACAGATGTATAAAACGGGAGGGACTCCGTATTATTGCGTAGAGAACCAGGCGAAAACCGACCCGGGGCTGTTCTTGCCGGCAAAAGCGGTGAATGAACTGCGCCGTGATTTGATTTCTCTGCTTTCTGAGCAGCGTGGCCAATCGCCGAAACGCCGGATAGGGCGCATCCCCAATCTGCCGGACAATTCATGTACAGCTGCATCACCTGTGCCTATTTTTCAGGTCCGCACAGCTAACCAGCTGTCAGAAGAACTGGCAGAACTGAGTCCGGCGTACCTGTACATTCCGGCGACTGAGCTGGTGGAAAACTATGACGCAATTCTGCCCTTTACTGAGCGTGGAACTGTTCCGGTGGCCGTACTGCCTCGAGTGATTACCGATAATCAGGTTCAGGATGTTCGGGGAATGCTGGACAGTCTGGCAAGCAAGGGAATTCGCGAAGCTCTTGTTGGCAATTTGGGACATATTTTCCTGGCCCGCGGCGCGGGAATGAAAATGAGAGCAGACTTTGGCATGAACTGCTTTAATTCCTATACGGCGGAAGTACTGCAGAATATTGGTTTCCTTTCAGCGACAGCGTCTTTTGAGTTGAGACTGGCGCAAATTCGTGAACTGCGCAAGTCCCTGGATACAGAAATTATCGTATATGGCCGTCTTCCTCTCATGGTTTCGGACCAATGCATAATCCGGCAAAGTGCCGGCCGTTGCGTGTGTAAGAACCCCCAGGAACTTGCAGACCGCATGGGGTCTATTTTCCCAGTGGTAAAAGAATTCGGATGCAGAAATGTTATTTATAATGCCCATAAGCTTTATCTGGCGGATAAACAGGAAGAGATTACTGCTGCCGGCGTATGGGGCGCACGACTGATATTCTCAACGGAAACGGAACGGGAATGCCTGGAAGTCGCAAAGGGAATTTTTGGATTGACAGACTATCGGCCCAATGTGCTGACACGGGGGCTGTATTACCGGGGTGTCGACTGAAACACGAACCGGAAGGGAGAAGAAAAATGAGACAGATCGTATTGGCGTCCGGGTCTCCCCGACGTAAGGAATTATTGGAAATGTTAGGTGTGCAGAATCTGCACGTTCTTCCTGCAAGAGGAGAAGAGCTTGCACCGGAAAACGCCCATCCGGGAGATATTGTAAAGTCGCTGGCCTCGGCAAAGGCACGTGAAGTTGCCGTACAGTGCGCACCGGAGGATGTCATTATTGCTGCAGATACCATCGTATGGTTTGACGGTAAAAAATATGGCAAGCCGCATTCCAAAGAAGAGGCGGCATCCATGCTTCGTGAACTCTCAGGAAATGATCACGAGGTGTATACCGGCGTGACCGTGATTGCGGACGGGATGGAAACAACCGAATTTGAAATGACAAAGGTTTGCTTCCGCGATTTGTCTGAGAACGAGATTCAGCAATACATTGCAACCGGTGAACCGATGGACAAGGCAGGGGCATACGGGATTCAGGGAATCGGTTCGCTGTTTATCCTTGGCATTGAAGGAGATTTCTTTAATGTTATGGGTTTGCCGCTGTGCCACCTGGGGCAGATTTTGACGGATTTGGGAGTTAGACTGCTGTGAAAGACTATCTCAGGAAAAACGGTATAAAGCTGGGCGTTGTCGTGCTGGCTGTAGTGCTTCTTGTGATGGTACGGTCAGCTGCCTTAGGCGGAAATGTGGGAGTGGCGCATGATGCAACCGGAATTGCGGCAAGCCCGCTGCAGAAGGTTCTGAGTTCGGCAGTAAACTGGGTCAACACAATTTACGGATATTTGTATGACTATGACTCTCTTCTGGCGGAGAATGAATCCTTGCGTGCGCAATTAGCAGACGCACAGCAATCAGCGCGTGATGGCATTGCCGCCACGGAGGAAAACGAGCGGCTTCGGGAGCTGCTTAATCTCCGAGAAAAGAATACTGACTATACGTTGGAATCGACAAAGATCGTTTTGTGGAGTTCCTCAAACTGGTCCTCTTCCTTTACAATCAGTAAAGGAGCAAGCAGCGGAATTGAACTGGGTGACCCTGTGATAACCGAATATGGTGCACTGGTTGGGCAGATTACTGAGCTGGGAACAACATGGGCAACAGTAAGCACGGTGCTGGATGTTGACATGAGTGTCGGTGCTTTTGCCGGGGACGCCAGCGTGTCCGGTATGGTCGTGGGCGAGTATGCAATGATGAAGAGAAATCAGGCAAAACTGACCTATCTGGCAACCGGTGCCCAGATTTTCGTAGGGGACGAGGTATTGACTTCCGGATCCGGCGGTGCATTTCCCCAGGGGCTGGTAATCGGAAAAGTGACAGCGGTACAGACGGAAGCGGGGGGACAGATCGAGTTCGGTGTTGTAGAACCGCAGGCAGATCTGGATTCTCTTGTGCAGGTTTTTGTTATCAAAGATTTTGATGTTACGGAATAATTCATTCGGACAGTAATAATTATTGTGCATGTCAAACATTTTGCTTAAATGAAAGCGGGGAGACATTGGAAGCAATCAGAGAGTTTTTTGAACGGCAGGTGCCCAAACGAATGCTGTATTACGGCATATTTCTCCTGGTGGTGTTGATTTTGCAGAATATGATCTTCTGCGAGTTCCGCCCGTTGGGGGTAGCACCGATGATTTTCCCGGCAGTAGCGGTGGCGGTCGGTATGTTTGAAGGCGTTACCTGGGGCACTCTGTTCAGCCTTATTCTGGGCGTCTTTGCAGATCTGGCTTATGTGGAGAGCACAGTCCTGTTTACGCTGCTGATGCCCTCACTGGCATTTTTTGCCGGTTTTGTTTCGCAGTTTTTTATCAACCGCCGTTTTTTTGCATACATGGGTGCAGCATTTGTTGGCCTTTCTATAACGGCTGCTGCTCAACTGCTGCGTGTGGCAACTGCAGAAGGGCTGGCTGGGGTTATGATCAACACAGCGGTTCTGCAGGTTTTGTGGTCGTTGCCATTTGCGGCAGTCGTTTATTTTCCGCCGGCAAAATGGATCGAGTAAAGAAGTGAGTATCTGATGAGAAAAGTAATCAAACCTGAACGGGTGACAGCGCTGTTCGTGATTTTGACGATACTGCTGTGTGTGTATCTGTTCTTCCTGTATAGACTGCAGATCGTGCAGGGTGAAGAACTGTATAGTCGGAGTTCCCGGCTTACGCAGACGACATCGACAGTTACAGCTGCCCGGGGAAATATCCTTGACAGATACGGTCGTATTCTGGTCAGCAATAAAGAATGCTATAACCTGAAAATAAACACCGATAAGCTCTTTGATAATGAGGATCCCAACGCAACGATTCTCGAGTTGATCGAAATGGTTGAGCAGTACGGCGGCACCTATACCGATGACCTGCCCATCAGTCAGACAGCACCCTTTACATACGACGAAAATATGACTGCGATTCAGCGAACGATGCTGGCGGCATATATTAAAGATAAAAGCGATAGCCTGCCGGAAAACCCTACTGCAGTGGAACTGATGAGCTATATGCGGACGCGATATAATATCGACACCAGTTATTCGGCGGAAGAAATGCGGCTGATTGCCGGTGTACGATATTCGATTAACGTTCGATATGCAATCAATACGGCGGATTACGTTTTCGTTGAGGATGCCGACATGCAGCTGATCTCATCCATTTTGGAGAACAAGCTGGTGGGCATCGAAATTAGCCGTGCTTATGTTCGTGAATACAATACCGAATATGCTGCGCATCTTCTGGGATATGTTGGTCTGATGACCCAGGAAGAATATGAGAGATATTCCCTTTTGGACTATGCAACGGATGCGACCGTAGGCAAAGACGGCGTGGAGTATGCTTTTGAAGACTACCTTCACGGACAGGACGGTCAGGTCCGTGAAACGAAAAACTCCTCTGGTACGGTTTTGGCAACGGAATATATTGTTGAACCGGAACCGGGTGACCATATTTATCTTACGATAGATATTGCCCTTCAGGAGCAGGTTGAACGCATCCTGAACAGTGGCGTAAATGCGTTGATTCGTACCCGTGAAAACGAAATTGCCGAAGCGAAGATGCGTGGCGAATACAACGAAGAAATGAAGGATGAAATTACCGGTGCGGCTGCAGTGGTTGTAAATGTTAAAACCGGTGAACCGCTGGCAATCGCCAGCTGGCCGACATACAATGTTGCGACGATCATTGAAGATTATGCAGATTTGATGGAAGCGCCTAATGCACCGCTATTTAACCGCGCATTGATGGGCGCTTATGCGCCTGGATCAACGTTTAAGCCATGCACAGCGATAGCAGGTTTGACGAGCGGTATTATCAACACAGAGGATACTTTCCGCTGCACGGGTGTTTATACCCGATATGCGGCTGAAGGCTACTCGCCGGAATGTTGGATCTGGTCTTCTTACAACCTGACACATGGCGAAGAAAATGTCATTACCGGTCTGCGTGACTCGTGCAATTACTTTTTCTACTCTGTTGGTAATGATCTTGGTGTTGATACTTTAGGTGAGTTCGCTCATAACTTCGGGCTGGGCGTTCCAACCGGTATTGAGTTGGTTGAAACTACCGGTAATATGTCAAACCGCGATAACCACTATGACTATGCGGGAACGGAATGGCGAATTGGTGACACGCTGCAGGCTGCAATCGGTCAGTCGGATAGTATTTTTACACCTTTGCAGATGGCTGAGTATTGTGCAACGGTTGCAAACAGTGGAACACGTTATTCGGCATCCATCCTGAAGTCCATTCGAAGCTTTGACTACAGTGAGCAGCTCTATGAACGCGGAACAAAGGTGTTGAGTATAGTAGATAGTGCGGATTTCAACTGGGATGCAGTTCACGAAGGTATGTGGAACGTGGTTAACAGTCCAATCAATGAATCAAACTACCTTTGCTGGATTGATTGCGCATGGGAAGTTGCAGGCAAAACCGGCACTGCCCAGAAGGGCGAAAATATAACCAATGACGGTATTTTTATCTGTTACGCACCGTATGATGACCCGGAGGTTGCCATTGCTATTATCGTTGAACGAGGCGGCGCCGGTGCTTCGGTCCAGTTTATGGCAAAGCAGATGATGGACGTGTACATCAACATTCGAAGCTACAGCGACTCATCAGAAGGCGAGATGGAGTTACTTCGCTGAGTATTTGTACTTTCCGAAGGATGTACTGCTGAAATGGTTTTATTTGGCGAGTCTTGGCGGTTGAACTTTTAGACTGCGGCGCTTATAATAAATAGGTTAAGATCCGTGTTTACTGAGATGCCACATTCAAAATAGAGAAAAAATAAAAATAAATAAAAGAGAGAACAATTGAAGGAGGGTACTATGAACATTGCGTTAATGTCCCACGACAGGAAAAAAGAGCTCATGGTTCAGTTTTGTATTGCCTACTGTGGTATTCTGGCAGAGCATTCCATCTGTGCGACGAACACTACCGGCAAACTTGTTACTGAAGCTACCGGCCTGCCAATCACTCTTTATCTGCATGCGGACCAGGGAGGTGCCCAGCAGATAGGTTCACGTATCTCTTACAATGAAATCGATCTGGTACTCTTTTTCTGTGACCCGACAAACCCCCGTGGCTTTGAAGATATCAATCGAATCGAGCGCCTCTGTGACCAGTATCAGATACCGTTTGCTACGAATGCGGCAACGGCAGAAGTTTTGCTGCAAGGTCTGCGCCGTGGCGATCTGGATTGGCGCAATATAGTAAATCCTCAGCGGAAACGCTGAAAACAAACCCTTTATGATGAAAGGAATAGGCTGACAATGGCAAAAGTGACCCCGCACACTCTTTCTGGTTTTATGGAACTACTCCCTGCACCGCAGATGAAAATGGAACGCATGACGCAGATCCTGCGCGATACCTATTCTGCCTACGGCTTTACCCCGTTGGATACACCGGTCATCGAAGCTGCAGAGGTTTTGCTGGCTAAAGGCGGCGGTGAAACCGAGAAACAGATTTATCGTTTTTCCAAGGGAGACAGTGACCTGGCGCTTCGCTTTGATCTTACTGTCCCTCTGGCAAAATACGTTGCAGAAAATTATGGGCAACTCAGCTTCCCGTTCCGCCGCTATCAGATCGGTAAGGTTTACCGCGGCGAACGTGCCCAGCGTGGTCGCTTCCGCGAGTTCTATCAGGCAGATATTGACGTCATTGGTGATGGAAAACTGGATATCATTAATGAAGCAGAAATCCCGGCGGTTATTTACAATACCTTTACAAAGCTGGGTATTACGCGCTTTAAGATTCGCGTAAATAACCGAAAGATCCTTAACGGTTTCTACGCAATGAACGGCATGACTGAAAAAGCGGGAGAAATCATGCGTACGGTTGATAAGCTGGACAAAATCGGCGCTGAAAAGGTGCGGATGGCTCTGATCGATGACGTGAAGATGCTGCCCTGCAAGGCGGAAAACGTTATGGATTTCATGGCGATTACCGGCAGCAACGAGGAGGTCTTGACCGCATTGGAACGCTACCGCGGGATGGATGTGACCTTCGATGAAGGCCTGGATGAACTGAAGACGGTTGCACGCTACCTGGGCGATTTTGGCGTACCGGAAGAAAATTTTGCTATCGACCTGACCATTGCCCGTGGCCTGGACTATTATACCGGAACCGTCTATGAAACGGTCATGTTGGACCACCCGGAGATTGGTTCCGTGTGTTCTGGCGGTCGTTATGATAATCTGGCAGAGTATTATACCGATAAGCAGCTGCCGGGCGTCGGTATCTCTATCGGTCTGACCCGTCTGTTTTACGTGCTGAATGAGCAGGGATTGCTGAGTGATGAGATCGTAACGGCTCCCTGTGATGCACTGGTCATTCCCATGGCAGATGATCTGGGATTTGCCGTATCCTCTTCCACTGTACTGCGTGCGGCAGGCGTGCGTACACAGCTGTACGGAGAACAGAAAAAGTTCAAGGCTAAGATGAATTACGCCAACAAGATTGGTGTACCGTTTGTTGTATTGGTTGGCGAGGATGAGATTCGTGACGGCGTGCTTACCGTGAAGAACATGCGTACGGGTGAACAGGTCAAGCTGAACCCAACAGAGTCTGCAGCCCATATTCGTGCCGTAATTGATGCCTATAACAACGCTGCCGTGATCAAAGAGTAATCAATCCAGCGCGGAAGCAAACCCCAATAATACTTTAAGATAACAGGAGACAGAAAATGTTTCAGTCCAGAACACATAATTGCAATGAATTGCGTTTGGAGAACGTTGGCGAAAAGGTGAAGATTTCCGGCTGGATGGAAAATGTCCGTGAGGTCGGTAGCAATTTTGCTTTTGTCGTTGTCCGTGACTTTTATGGTACGACCCAGGTCGTTATTGAGAACGAGGAAATGATGGCAATCGTCAAGGGCCTGAATAAGGAATCCACCATTTCTGTGGAAGGTACTGTCCGTGAGCGCGCCAGCAAGAACCCGAAGCAGCCTACCGGCGACATTGAAATTTCCCCGGAAAAGATTGAAATCCTCGGTCGCTGCCGCCACAACGAGCTTCCGTTTGAGATTAACCGCAGCCGTGAGGCAGACGAGACCCAACGGTTGAAGTACCGCTATCTGGACCTGCGTAATCCGGAAGTGAAAAAGAATATCATTCTGCGCTGCAATGTTGTTTCTGCACTGCGACGCGCAATGACAGATCATGGATTCCTGGAGATTACTACCCCCATTCTAACGGCTTCCTCTCCGGAAGGAGCTCGCGACTATCTGGTTCCGGCACGTAAGCATCCCGGCCAGTTTTATGCCCTTCCACAGGCGCCTCAGCAGTTTAAGCAGCTGCTGATGACTGCCGGTTTTGACCGTTATTTCCAGATTGCTCCTTGCTTCCGTGATGAAGATGCCCGAGGAGACCGCAGCCCCGGTGAGTTCTATCAGATGGATATGGAGATGGCTTTTGCTTCTCAGGAAGATGTTTTTGCTGTTCTTGAGGACGTTCTGCCCCCGATTTTTGCCGAATATGGTACCTACAATGTCGCATCCGCTGCCCCCTTCAAGCGTATTCCGTACCTGGAAGCAATAGAGACTTACGGTTCAGACAAGCCGGACCTTCGTATTGACCTGACCGTCAAGGATATTACTGCTCTGGTACAGGGGACTGAGTTTGCACCCTTTGCTGCAGGCAATACGGTCAAGGCCATTGCGGTCAGCAACTGCGGCCTGACACGTAAGAACATCGATAAGATTTGCGGTGATATCGAAGTCCAGTCCGGCGCAAAGCCCTACTGGTTTAAGATGGACGAGACCGGTGCCCTTGCCGGTGGCGTGGCCAAGTTCCTGACAGATCGTGTCCCCGCACTGACGGAAGCTCTGTCTCTCGCACCGAACACACTAGTTGTGGTATCTGCCGGAGAAAAGAATCAGGCACGGAAAACGGCTGGCGTTGCCGTAAAGACCTTGGGTGCAGCAGTTCCCGGTCATATGGACAAGGAACGTTATGAGTTCTGTTGGATCGTGGACTTCCCAATGTACGAGATTGGTGATGAGTCCGGTGAGCTGGAATTTTGCCACAACCCGTTCTCCATGCCCTCCGGTGGCCTGGACAGCCTGCTGAAGGCGGAACGCGGCGAGATCGACCCGCTGACAATTACTGCTGACCAGTACGACCTGGTTTGCAACGGCGTAGAGTTGTCTTCCGGCGCAGTCCGTAATCACGACCCGGAGATTATGGTTAAAGCCTTTGAAATGGTCCGTCTCGGAGAGGAAGACGTCAAAAAGAAGTTCCCTGCAATGTACAATGCATTTACCTATGGCGCACCCCCACATGCCGGTATAGCACCGGGTGTTGACCGCATGGTGATGCTTCTGGCCGGTGAAGACAGCATTCGTGAGGTTATTCCGTTCCCCATGAATAAGAACGCACAGGATATCATGATGGGTGCCCCTTCTCCCGTGGAGCAGAAACAACTGGATGAACTGCACATTGCTATCGTCCGAGACGAAAAGGAATAAAGCAGCCAAACCTGCAAACGTTTACCCGGAGGGCCACGCTGCTCTCCGGGCTTTTTGATAGAAGTGTGCCCCAAACGAAAAAGGGAATACATGGAAAGCATATACTATTGCCATACAGAAGGGCGGGATCGGTTCTGTTTTGTGGTGTAAAGAGCATGGGCGTCAGTGGTATTGGCGGCTATGAAGTGTCTGTAGAAGTGTATATCAGCAGTGGCCTTCCAGCGTTTGATATTGTTGGACTTCCGGATGCGGCGGTAAAAGAAGCAAGAGAGCGTGTACGGGCAGCCATTAAAAATAATGGTTTTACCTTTCCGGTCAGCCGAATGACGGTAAATCTTGCACCGGCAGATTGCAAAAAGGCCGGAACGGTCTACGATCTCCCAATATTGATTGGCATATTGGCTGCTTCGGGAGAAATACGGGATCCGGGCCTGCAGAGAGCGTTCCTTGGTGAGCTATCCCTGACAGGAGAGCTTCGCTCAGTTAAAGGCGCACTGCCGATGGCAATCGGTGCATTACGTAGTGGAGTGAAAGAGTTATTTGTTCCCGCAGATAACGCACAGGAGGCAGCTTTTGCAGAAGGGTTGACAGTATACCCGGTAGAAAATGTTGCGCAGTTAATTGCTCATTTACGAGGCAAGAGACAGATAGAGCCTGCGCAGGTACCGGATATCTGTGCCTACACAGGACAGCTGCTGGATTTTGCAGATGTCAAAGGGCAGGAGAATGTTAAAAGAGCGTTTGAAATTGCCGCTGCCGGTTCGCATAACATTCTGATCGTTGGCCCTCCCGGTGCGGGAAAGAGCATGATGGCGCGACGATTACCGGGAATTTTGCCGGATATGGACCGCGAGGAAATGATCCGTACCACGGAAATTCACTCCGTTGCAGGTTTGACTAGCCGAAGTGAACCAATTGTAACGCAACGGCCATTCCGTTCACCGCACCATACCGTTTCCGCCGCCGGTCTTTCCGGCGGTGGGACGATTCCACGTCCGGGAGAAATAAGCCTGGCCCATAACGGTGTGCTCTTTCTGGATGAATTACCGGAGTTTCGCGCCGATGTTTTGGAAGTACTTCGCCAACCGCTGGAAGATGGCGAAGTAACGGTGTCACGAGTGTCGGGTGCCGTGACCTTTCCCAGCCGTTTTATGATGGTATGTGCGATGAACCCGTGCCGATGCGGGTGGTACGGACATCCTTCCGGCCGCTGCCGATGCACCCCGAACGAAGTACGACGTTACCACAATCGTATATCCGGGCCCTTACTTGACCGAATAGACCTGATTGTGGAAGTTCCGCCTCTGGAGTTTGATAGTCTGAAACAACGGACTACAGCAGAACCTTCTGCTCTGATTCGAAGCAGGGTAAATGCGGCACGGACTATACAACGGGAACGGTATGCAGAAAGCGGA
>JAZRWD010000079.1:0-3745 GCA_045599525.1 Candidatus Limivicinus sp.
GATGTCAAGACTGGCGCATACTACTACGATGCAGTCGCATGGGCAGTGGAGATGGGCATTACCAACGGTGTTGGCAACAGAAAGTTTGCTCCTGATGAAGTCTGCACACGTGCTCAGATCGTGACCTTCCTGTGGAGATACGCAGGACAGCCCAAGGCTGAAGCTGACGTAGAATTCACCGACGTTTCTGCCGACGAATACTATGCAGACGCAGTTGCATGGGCAGTTGCAGCAAATGTTACCGAGGGCTATCCCGATGGCACCTTCAAGCCCGATAGCGATTGCACTCGTGCACAGGCTGTCACCTTCCTCCAGCGCGCGATTGGCTGATCGTTCTCATCAATAACACGGATCATTGGTGATTGATCTACACAAGTGAATCCTGACTCTTAAGCAAATGGCCGGGTATGCACCCGTAAAAAGGTGCATACCCGGCCAAAGATTTTATGTCAATTGTGATAGTGCACAATATTTTGCTGTAAAATTGTGCACTATCATGTTTTTTTGCGACGGATAAAAAGCAAACTTGAATTTTTAAAATATGTGATTATAATAAAATAGACTTGTTTTCAACATAAAAAGAGGCCATAAAATATAACGCCGCTGACATGGAACGAGCTATAACATAGGTTTTACCAACCTTGTTTATAACATTTTCGTTATCCCATTTTAAAACGAAAAGAGGTGTGTATGGAGCAAATATGTCCAAATGAAGATCATTCTGAATATGGAGGGCTACTCACCCAAGGTATTCGGCAAAAATCCATGGCAATCCGCTGTTTCTTGCCGTGGTTTTTGAAAAGAGAAAAGAAACAGCAAAATATTATGTTTGGGAATCCATGCCTGTACACCTCCAAGTGCTGTGCAGTGCGCCTGTTTCCTCAAGCATATTAAAAACTTACGTCTTGCTGTGTTGGAGAAGACTCGTTTCATTCTATTTAGTGTCTTGAAGCGCAGCAGAAAGGAAAGGTAAAAAGATGAAGGTTAAGAAAAGCTTTCTTAGAATCCTCGCTACTGTTCTTGCAGTCGCGATGGTTCTCGGTATGCTCCCTGTATCTGCCGCAACTCCGCTCGGTTCCTCCGATAAAGGCGATGGCACCTACACGAATCCGGCCATCTGGGCAGACATACCCGACATGAGCATTATCCGTGTTGGCGATGCCTACTATATGTCCAGCACGACCATGCACCTCACCCCCGGCGTTCCTATTATGAAGTCCTATGACCTCGTCAACTGGAAGATCGTCAGCTACTGCTACCTGGTTATGGGTGACAGCGACAACATGAAGCTCCAGACCGGTAAAAATATGTACACCAACGGCACTTGGGCCAGCGCCCTTGCCTATAAGGATGGTACGTTCTACTGTGCGGTTCCTTCTCCCACAACGAACAAGACCTACATATTCCAGACCGAAGATCCCGAAACGAAGCCCTGGCGCAGATATGAGCTTGGCTCCAGATACCATGACTGCGGCCTTCTGCTGGACGACGACGGAAGAAACTGGCTTGTTTACGGCACGAATGCCATCGAGCTGAACTCCACCGTGACCGGCCTTGCTCCCGGCGCATCCGCCAAGAGCATCGGCCTGAGCAGCCTGCACGCTCCCGATCCCGTCACTGGCAGAACACCCTCCAGCGGCCTGAACGAAGGTATTCAGATTCGCAAGATCAACGGCAAGTATTATCTGTTTGCAATCACCTGGCCCTCCGGCAAGCCCCGTACCGAGGTCTGCCACATCTCCGACAGCCTCTTTGGCCCGTGGGAAAGCAGAGTTGTTGCACAGGAAGACGTTAGCGGCGGCGGCCCTGCACAGGGCGGTATCGTTGATGACGGCAAGGGCAACTGGTTCGGCTTTGTGTTCCGCGATAGCGGTGCCGTTGGCCGTATCCCCTGGATCCTGCCCATCACCTGGGACGGCCAGTGGCCGATGTACGGTAAGGATGCAGAAGGCAATCCCTCCTACACGGGTCTCCAGAGAAGCGGTCTAAAACCCGTCGCAGGCTATGAGCTTTCCAGCCCCGTTACCTCTGATGAATTCTACAACAACGCTCCCAAGCCCCTCTACTATGATTCCAACATTACGCCGCTGGATCCCAGCCTTACTGGCCAGGCAGCGATTGATGCGATGGTTCCTGTTACCGATCCGCAGTATGCCTACAACGGCTCCAACCTGAAGCTTGAATGGCAGTGGAATCACAACCCCGACAACCGCTACTGGTCCCTGACCGAGCGTGAAGGCTGGCTGAGACTGACGACCGGCTACACGGTCAAAGATGTTCTCAGCGCACCCAACACGATCTCTCAGCGTTCCTTCGGCCCGACGAGCTCCGCTGTGATCAAGCTGGACGTTTCCGGCATGAAGGACGGCGACGCAGCAGGTCTGGCTCTGTTTACTGCAAAGTACGGCGCAATCTCCGTCCGTATGGCAAACGGCACCAAGACCCTCGTGATGACCAACAGCTCCTCCACCTCCAGCCACTCTGATATTGCATCTGTCGCAATGACCTCCGATGTTGTCTACCTCAAGGCGGATGCAAACTTCACCAACCAGACGGATAAGGGCACCTTCTACTACAGCTACGACGGCATTAGCTGGACGCAGCTCGGCAACCAGCAGCAGATGTCCTACGGCACCGATAACCACTTCATGGGCTATCGCTTCTCCATCTTCAACTATGCTACCCAGACCACCGGCGGCTATGTGGATATCGACTTCTATCGTCTCAGCGATAAGCTCTATGGCGCTGCAGAGGCCAAGGTTCTTGCCGTCAAGATGGACGGCCAGCTGGAACTCAGCGGCAAGAAGAACATTGAACTTCCTGTATATCTCGACAAGCTGCCCGGCGGCAACTTCACCGAAATCGCTGCTTCCTTCAATATCCCCGAAGGCCTCACCGTGACCGATGTCGCATTTGCTGACTCCGTCAAGGGCGAGCTTGACTGGGAACAGAACGGCAAACAGCTCGAAATCGCAGCTTACGGCAGCGACTTCGCCTTTGCGCCTGCTCAGGCAACCAAGGCTCTGTTCGCAACGCTCAATCTGGCAGTTGCTGACGATGCTCCTGAAAGTGCAATCGTTGGCCTTGACTATGTCATTGCCCGCGGCGATACGAATGTCGTTTATGAGTACAGCGATCATGATCATGAATACGTGGAGACTGTCACTCCCGTAACCTGCACCACCAACGGCTATACCACCGCTGTCTGCTCGATCTGCGGCAACAAGCTTACCTATGATATCATCGAAGCTCTCGGCCATGACTGGGATAACGGTACCGTTACCGTAGCTCCCACCGAGACCACGCCCGGCGTTCTGACCATTGCCTGCACGCGCTGCGATGCAACCAAGACCAAGCGCATTGCAAGACTCGGTGCAACCGTACCCGAGGACATCGACTTCACCGATCCCGCAGCTGCTGACCAGTTCGAGATCGTGAACAAGGATGTCACCGCGATCCGCGATGGCGAAGGCCTGTACATGGTCACCACCAAGGATGCCTTTGAAGATGCCAATGAGCAGCTCTCCGGCGATGCAGCAACCACGCCTAAGGACCTTGTTATTGTTCCTGTGGAAGGCGATTGGCAGGCAACCCTGCAGTTTGTCTTCAACCAGAGCGCAAGCAACGGTTACTACCAGTTCTTCGGCTTCTATGCAATGGAAGACTACCAGAATGCTGCCGGTATCCGCGGCGGCGACGGTGCAATCCAGGACTTCATCCGTAAGGATGGCGCAATTACCCACGA
>JAZRWD010000080.1:0-3306 GCA_045599525.1 Candidatus Limivicinus sp.
CACGACAGATGAAGTAAAGGATTATCATCGGTATCCCATTGCAGACAACAACGCTCCCCGTCTATCCTCTGACCGTCTGGAATACACCATGGGTAATGCATGGCGCTATGGTTTTCGAAACAGGTCAGAGCTTCAGCAATATTATGATGACCTGACTGTGGTGTCTGCTGAGGATGGACAGCCGGAACTGGCATTCCGCAATCTTTCTCTGGCTGCCAGTTTTGGCGATGCCGCACTCTCCTGTTCACGGGTCTATGTCTCGGATGAGGACCGTTACGCCATGCAGAGTCTTGCTGAAGTCCTTCGTCTTGCGGCAGAGCGGAACGTAATCTGTGCTTCCGATTTCCGTGATACAGAACCGGAGATTATCGAAAAGCTCGAAACCGATCCCGTATGCGGTATGGCGTGGAAGCATTTCTGCGCACTAAATCAGATGATTACAGACCCAACCCTAATTCCGGAAGGGCGAGGTCGGATTATTCCCGCCAAGAGACGTTATATTGATCCGCTAATAGCCGGCAGGGGAAGACTATCTACGCTTGATTCTTCATTTGGCAAAGCCCTGCAAGGCTTTCTCGAGGAGTCGCAGTACACTGTGCTGTATGGCGTAATTGGCTAAAAAGGTCACACCAATCTCGTTATTACTGAAGCCAGGAACACATATTGACACGCGCTGTACTGGGCGATGATAATAGGGACAGGCTAACATTTTCTGCCTGTCCCTTTTTATTATGCTCCGGCTATCTGTGTCATTCTCTCTCACTCTGCCATAAAAGCAGCTTTTCCACAGCCGGATTACCGTTTGCTTTTGACCATGCAATCTCCACGTCCAGCGTTTCCGCACTGCCATCTGATCTGACAACCGGGACAAGGCTCAGGTTAGGGTTTTTATGATAGTGACGAACGATGTATTCCGGCATAATGCAAATACCCATACCCGCCATAACCATTAGCAAAATCGTTTCCGGCTCTCGGTCAAAAGCAACGATCTGTGGCATAAAGCCGCCACGATTGTAAATCAACAGTACTTCTTCCATCTCATCGCGCGATCGTGCCGAAGGCTGCATGATGATAAATCGTTCTTCCCTGAGTTCCGGATAGGAGATCAGTTTCCGTTTTGCCAGCTCATGTTCTTTAGGGAACACAGCCATTAGCGGATAGCTCTGCAAATAGCGGTGTTCGATGCCGAGATACTGTGTCTGAAACTGTGAAGAAGTTAAAGTAAAAGCTACGTCGCACTCTCCTTTTTCCAGAGAATTCATCAGGCCGCTCATTGTATCCCGCATCAGCTTCATGCGAATATTGGGATAGGCAGAGCTGAAGCCTCGCAAAATTTTGGGGGCATCGCTGAGTCCAAAACCGGTAATGTATCCAATCGTCAGTTCACCATCTGTGCCATCCGCAGCCAGCCGTGCAAGTCGCAGAGCCTGGTCACTGTGCTCTAATACCTGCCGCGCCTCCCGCAGATAGACTGCGCCAGCCGAAGTCAACTCTACGTGATGCTTATCCCGCACAAACAGAGGAACACCTACAATTTGCTCTAACGCACGAATCTGCTGTGTCATCGCAGTCTGTGAAATGAAGCATTTTTCTGCAGCTCGGGTAAAATTCAACTGTTCCGCCGCGCACACAAAATATTCCAGCTGATTTAGGTTCATCTCCGCCTCCAAGGTCCTTTTTGGTAATAAGTTGAGCTTATTACCAAAAAGGATTATATCATTTTACAATCAAAAAGGAAAGGGATTATAATAAGTCAAGCTTAGAAAGCGACATGAATTATTAATCATAAATATAAGTTGATAAGGAGATTACCATTATGGCAGAACAGACCATTCCCTACAAAATCTATCTTTCCGAAAGCGAGATGCCCACTGCATGGTATAATCTCCGCGCGGACATGAAGGTCAAGCCGGCTCCCCTGCTGAATCCCGGCACACACCAGCCTCTCACCGCTGACGAGCTCAAGCCCATTTTCTGCAGTGAGCTGGTAGAACAGGAACTGGACGAGACCACCCCGTACATTGAGATTCCTGAGGAGATTCGCAATTTCTATAAGATGTACCGTCCGTCTCCCGTCGTTCGTGCATATTGCCTTGAAAAGGCGCTCGGCACACCGGCCAAAATCTATTATAAGTTTGAGGGCAACAACACCAGCGGTAGCCACAAGCTCAACTCCGCCATCGCTCAGGCCTATTATGCCAAGAAGCAGGGTCTGAAGGGTGTTACTACCGAAACCGGCGCCGGTCAGTGGGGCACAGCTCTCTCCATGGCATGCGCCTATATGGATCTCGACTGCAAAGTCTTCATGGTCAAGGTTTCTTATGAGCAGAAGCCCTTCCGCCGTGAGGTCATGCGTACCTATGGTGCTACTGTCACCCCGTCCCCGTCAATGGAAACCGCTGTTGGTCGCCGCATCCTCGAAGCGCATCCCGGCACTACCGGCTCTCTTGGCTGCGCCATTTCCGAAGCAGTTGAGGTCGCTACTCAGAACGAAGGTTACCGTTACGTTCTCGGCAGCGTTCTGAACCAGGTTCTGCTGCATCAGTCCGTCATCGGTCTCGAAGCAAAGACCGCCCTGGATAAGTACAACGTCAAGCCCGATATCATCATTGGCTGCGCCGGTGGCGGTTCTAACCTTGGAGGTCTGATTGCCCCATTCATGGGTGAAAAGCTCCGCGGTGAAAAAGACTACCGTATTATCGCCGTTGAACCTGCCTCCTGCCCCAGCTTCACCCGTGGTGTTTTCGCCTACGACTTCTGTGACACTGGCATGATTTGTCCTCTGGCAAAAATGTATACTCTTGGCAGCAGCTTCATTCCTTCTCCAAACCACGCCGGTGGCCTTCGCTTCCACGGCATGAGCTCTACCCTCTCCCAGCTGTATCATGACGGCTACATGGAAGCCGTCGCTGTTGAGCAGACCTCCGTTTTTGAAGCAGCTGAGTTCTTTGCCCGCACTGAAGGTATCCTGCCCGCGCCTGAAAGCTCCCATGCAATCCGTGCAACGATTGATGAAGCTCTCAAATGCAAGGAAAGTGGCGAGGAAAAAACCATTCTCTTCGGCTTAACCGGTACCGGCTACTTCGACCTGGTCGCATATGAAAAGTTCCACGACGGCGAGATGACTGATTACATCCCCACTGACGAGGATCTGGCAGTCGGCTTCGCAGGCATCCCCCAGTTTCCGGGCAACGAATTCTGATTGTATTCAGCAAAAAAGCTCTCACATCTTGATAAAGGATAGATATTGAATCATTCGTGCAGAACCGATGTACCGTCATCGGTTCTGCCGTCTGTTATGCAAGG
>JAZRWD010000081.1:0-6808 GCA_045599525.1 Candidatus Limivicinus sp.
TTTAACAACGGCACACTCGGTATGGTTCGCCAGTGGCAGAACCTCATCTACAAAAAGCGTTTCTCTGCAACCACACTTGACAGAGGCCCGGATTTTGTTAAACTTGCAGAGGCCTACGGTCTCAACGGTGTTAGAGTAAGCACAAAGGCCGAACTTGAGGCAGCATTTGCCGCAGCTCTTGCTTCCGATAAGGGAACCGTTATCGACTGCATGCTTGATATCGACGAAATGGTCAGACCTATGGTCTCCCCCGGCAAGGATATCGACGACTTTACATTGGCATAAGCGGAGGTGTACAGTTTTGAAAAGACAGACAGACACTACTAAAAAGCTTTATACCCTTATGCTTCTCGTAAAGGATATCCCCGGTGTATTAAGCCAGGTTTCCCGACTTTTCTCGAGAAAAGGATACAATATTGAGTCTATCGTAAGCGGTGAAACCGAAAAACCCGGTATCACCAGAATTACAATCAGCATTATCGGTGATGAGAGCATGATTAATCTCATCTCCGCACAGTGCAGCAAGCTTTACCCCGTTCTTTCCGTTAAGGTTATCAACGAGGAAAAGGCAATTCGCTGGGAAGTAGCTATGATAAAAGTTGCTGCAAGCGACAGAAATACCCGTGAAGAGGTAATTCAGCTTGCAAATATTTTCAGAGCGAATATAATCGACGTAAGTCTTGAATCGCTGACTATCGCAATCATGGGCGAAGGCAGCAAAATCAAAGCTCTAGCCGACATGCTAAACGACTATGGCGTGCTGGAGATTGCCAAAACGGGTACTATCGCCATCGAAAGAGGACGAAGCACTATATATGACGAAAACAAACTCAAGGAGGAATATAATTATGGCAAGAATGTATTATGAGAAAGATTGTGATCTGAGCAAGATTCTCGACAAGAAAATCGCTATCATCGGTTACGGCTCCCAGGGTCATGCACATGCAATGAACCTTAAGGAATCCGGCTGCCAGGTATGCGTAGGTCTCCGTGCAGGCTCCAAGAGCGCAGCAGCAGCTCAGAAGGCAGGTATCGAAGTTAAGACCGTTGCAGAAGCAGCAAAGTGGGGCGACATCATCATGATCCTCGTCAACGACGAAGTTCAGGCTGAAGTTTACAAGAAGGACATCGCTCCCAACCTGGAAGCAGGCAACATGCTGATGTTCGCACACGGCTTCAACATCCGCTTCAAGCGCATCGTTCCCCCCGCAGACGTCGACGTCGCTATGATCGCTCCGAAGGGCCCCGGCCACACTGTTCGCTCCACCTACGTTGCCGGCAAGGGTGTTCCCTGCCTGATCGCTGTTGAGCAGGACGCAACCGGTAAGGCTCATGACCTTGGCCTCGCATACGCAGCCGGCATCGGCGGCGCACGTGGCGGTGTCATGGAGACCACCTTCAAAGACGAGACCGAGACCGACCTGTTCGGCGAACAGGCTGTTCTGTGCGGTGGCGTTGTTGAACTGATGAAGCTCGGCTTCGAGACTCTGGTTGAAGCAGGCTATGCTCCCGAGAACGCATACTTCGAATGCATCCACGAGATGAAGCTCATCATCGACCTGATCAACAAGGGCGGCGTTGCAGCAATGAACTACTCCATCTCCGACACTGCCGAGTACGGCGAATATGTCAGCGGTCCCCGCGTGCTTCCCTATGCTGAGACCAAGGCTAACATGAAGGCTGTCCTCACCGACATCCAGAACGGCACCTTCGCCGGCAAGTGGATCGCTGAGAACATGACTGGCCGTACCTTCTTCAACTCCATGCGTGACCAGCTCGCTGCTCACCAGATGGAGATCGTTGGCGAAGAGCTGCGCCGCAACATGCTGTGGGGCGACGACAAGAACCTCGACACCGCTTCCAACTGATTCCTATCTGAATTCATTTTGCTGATGGCTTCAGCCCGTGTTTTCATGGGCTGAAGTCTCTGCATACCAAGCATATTTCCTTTCTTTCCCAAGTCCCAATCCCTGATGAAAATCAGGAAATTCTATTATCTGAAACGGAGAACAACTTCCATGCGGAGTGACGTAATTAAAAAAGGGGTTCCCGCAGCACCGAACCGTTCGCTGCTTTACGCCCTGGGTTATACAAAAGAAGAGCTGGAGCGCCCGCTGATCGGTGTTGTCTGCTCCTTTAACGAAGTAGTTCCGGGTCACATGAACCTGGACAAGGTAGCAGAAGCCGTTAAGGCCGGTATCCGCCTCGCCGGTGGTACGCCGATCGAATTCCCGGCAATCGCTGTCTGCGACGGCATCGCCATGGGCCACGTGGGTATGAAGTACTCCCTGGTCACCCGTGACCTGATTGCTGACTCTACCGAATGCATGGCAACCGCTCACCAGCTGGACGGTCTTGTCATGATCCCCAACTGTGACAAAAACGTGCCCGGCCTCCTGATGGCCGCTGCACGCCTCAATATTCCTACCGTGTTCGTTTCCGGCGGCCCGATGCTCGCCGGTCACCTGAGCAACGGTCAGCGCACCTGCCTGAGCCATATGTTTGAGGCTGTCGGTGCACATTATGCCGGCAAGCTCGATGACGCCGGTCTGGAAGATTACGAAAATAACGCCTGCCCCACCTGCGGTTCCTGCTCCGGCATGTACACCGCAAACTCCATGAACTGCCTGACGGAGGCAATCGGTATGGGTCTTGCCGGCAACGGCACCATTCCCGCTGCGTATTCTGCCCGTCTGCGTCTGGCAAAGCACGCCGGCATGAAGGTCATGGAACTGGTCGAAAAGAACATCCGTCCCCGTGATATCATGACGGAGGCCGCCTTCCATAACGCGGAGACCGTTGACATGGCACTCGGCTGCTCCACCAACACCATGCTGCACCTGCCCGCAATCGCACACGAATGCGGCATTGAGATCTCCTTCGATATGTCCAACGCCATCAGTGAGCGTACCCCGAACCTGTGCCACCTGGCACCGGCCGGCAACACCTACATGGAAGATCTGGACAGAGCCGGCGGCGTTCATGCCGTCATGGCCGAGCTGGCTGAGGCCGGTCTCCTGGACACCAGTGTCATGACCTGCACCGGCAAGACCCTGGCAGAAAACCTCGTCGGCGCGGTCAACCGCGATCCCGAGATCATCCGTCCGCTGGATAACCCCTTCATGAAGACCGGCGGCATCGCCGTTCTGAAGGGCAACCTCGCCCCCGATGGCTGCGTCGTCAAGCAGGCTGCTGTCGCTCCCGAGATGATGGTACACCAGGGCCCCGCCCGTGTCTTCAACTCCGAAGAGGAAGCCATCTCCGCTATCTATGCCGGTAAGATCGTTGCCGGTGACGTCGTCGTTATCCGCTATGAAGGCCCCAAGGGCGGTCCCGGCATGCGTGAAATGCTGAACCCGACCTCTGCCATTGCCGGCATGGGTCTGGATAAGGACGTCGCTCTGATCACCGACGGCCGCTTCTCCGGCGCAACCCGCGGTGCTTCTATCGGCCACGTCTCTCCGGAAGCTGCTTCCGGCGGCACCATCGGTCTGGTAGAAGAGGGCGATATCATCGCTATCGACATTCCCAACAAGTCCATCGTGCTGCAGGTCAGCGACGAGGAGCTGGCACGCCGCAAGGCTGCCTGGGTCTGCCCCGAACCGCGCATCAAGACCGGTTACCTGGCCCGCTATGCCAAGCTGGTCTCTTCTGCCGACAAGGGTGCAATTCTCGAGTAATACTCGTGTTCTTTACGGGGCTGCCGCTGCAACGGCAGCCCCTTTTCCGCAGCAGCAGATAATCCTGTTCTTTCCCAGTGGCACTGGAACAGTTTTTCACGCTGCTCCACAACTCTATTCTTTCCCGGAGGACTCTTATGTTCCACGAGCTTTCCCGTCTCCTGCTGTTCAGTGACATGCCGGAGAATGAAATTCTGAAAAATCTTGCCGCCATCACCGCCGACTGGGCGCATGGCACCGCAGATAAGGATGCCCTGATTGGCCGCATCCACCGCGAGATCAAGCGGCTGCTGGATTTGAGCACGTCCTGCGGCTTCAACGATAACCTCTGGCAGTGCTATCTGACCTGGATCCTGATGACCAACGAAAACTCCTTCACGCGCACCTGCGAGCGTACAGGCAGCCGGGAAGGCAGTGTCAATCACTTTGCCAAAGCGGACTTTGCGGTGTTCCGCCGCCTGTTTCATTACGATTTCTCTGCAATAGAAGCCGACCTCGGCATCGACTGCTTCTCGGTCATCTGCAACTACACCGCCATTCCCAAAAGCGAACGGATGTACAACCGGGACATCAGCACACAGATCTGCCGCCTCCGTGCAGAGCTGGATGCCGCACAGGACGAAAATGAGTTCTTCGACCTGATGACGGCGTATTACCGCCAGTACGGCTTCGGTTCCTTCGCCATGAGCCGTGCCTTCCGCATTCAGGGCGATGGCCGCAGTGTGGAATTTCTGCCCATCAGCAATATCGACCGCATCATGCTCAACGACCTGCTCGGCTACGAGCGCCAGAAAGAAGAACTGCGCACCAACACCGAGGCCTTCCTCGCCGGCAAACCTGCCAACAATGTTCTGCTTTATGGCGATGCCGGTACCGGTAAATCCACCAGCGTGAAAGCCCTGATCAACGAATACTATGACCGCGGCCTGCGCATGATTGAGATCTATAAGCACCAGTTCCAGGATCTGAGCAAGGTCCTGGCCGCCATTAAGAACCGCAACTACCGTTTCATTATCTTCATTGACGACCTGTCTTTTGAAGAGAACGAAGTGGAATACAAGTTCCTGAAGGCCGTGATTGAAGGCGGTGTAGAGACCCGTCCGGAAAACGTGCTGATCTACGCCACCTCCAACCGCCGCCATCTTATCCGTGAGGTATGGAACGACCGCACCGATATGGAGCATCATGGCGATATCCACCGCTCCGACACTGTCGAAGAAAAGACCTCTCTGGCCAGCCGTTTCGGCGTTGCCATCAACTACAATGCCCCCACGAAAAAAGAGTATCACGCTATCGTCAAAATGCTCGCTTCACGACAGGGCATTAAGACCGATGAGGCGGAACTTCTCGCAAAGGCAGACACCTGGGAGGTCCGCCACCAGGGCTTCTCCGGCCGCACTGCTCAACAGTTTGTCGACTATATGCTGGGGCTGGAAGACTGATCCATTTTCTTTACCCGGAACCAAAAAAGTACTGCCCGCTCGCAGAGTGTTTCTGCCAGTGGACAGTACTTTTTTCGGTGTGTCGTCCGTCCTTCGGACGGCACGGATTTCTATTGCTTTGTGTAATAACGGCGTAAAAGCTGTTCCGCCAGCTCGTGCTTCGGCAGCGTATAGATGGCTTCCTCCACCGGGACCCAGCAGTAATCCTCCACCTCGGCATTCGCAGTGACCGTCTGCCCTGTTGCCGTTACCGCAAAACTGAACAGCAACGTATTGGACGGCGCAAAATAATTGCTTCCGTTGTATTCCATCCGTGCAGCTTCCAGTCCGACCTCTTCCCGCATCTCCCGGGCTGCCGCATGCTCTGCTGTTTCTCCTTTGTTGATGTAGCCCGCAACCAGATAATATCGTTCATCCCCATACTGGCGGATCATCAGGGCATGGGTACGGCTCTCATTCAGAATGATCAGCACCACCCCTGCGCTGAAGATGGGGAATCGATACTCCGCACATTCCGGGCACCAGGGGATCTCTGTTCCCTCTTCCGCATGATAACGCGGCAGTAATTTTGTACCACACTGCACGCAGCAGTTCATCTCCGGAAATAACGCCATCGCCATTCTCCTCCTTTCTCCCGTTGAAAAGAAGTATAGCACATTTCCCTGCATTGTTCCGTTTTTTCTTGTACAGGTCACTGCATCGTGGTAAAATATTTGCACTATATTTTTTCTTGCGGTATGGGTCTCACATGGAAAAACAATCAATTTCAAAAATCTCTTTACTGCATTATGTCAAGCTCGTCTTTCGCAGTCTCCTGCTGCTTGGCATCACATTAGAATATCTGTACCGGCGCCTGGTTACCGGGCAGAGCTTTTATGAAGCATTAGACAGCCATCCGTTTTTTCTGACCCTGGTCTGGTTTGTCTTCGTCGTAGAAATGCTGCTCCGCCTTTTCCCCTCTTCGCTGGAGAGTCCCGGTTCCCAGAAGCAGTTTCGCCGGTGTTACCGTCCTGCCTCACCGGCCCCTGACCTTCAGGGCCGCCGCATACAGCCGGACACCTCTGCCGGGCGCGTCCTTGCTGCACTCGCCGCCTGGGTCGCGCTGAACGGGATAATCGCTGCTCTCTTTTTTACCCATGTTATCGACGAAGGGATCCTGGTCATCATCAGCCTGTTCTACTCTGTCTCGGATATGATCTGTATCCTGTTTTTCTGCCCCTTCCAGAGCTGGATCATGCAGAACCGCTGCTGTACCACCTGCCGCATATACAACTGGGACTATCCGATGATGTTCACGCCCATGCTGTTCATCCGCAGCTTTTATTCTGCCTCTCTTGTGTTTCTCAGCCTGATCCTTCTCGTCCGCTGGGAATGGACCGCTTTCCGCCACCCCGAACGTTTCAGTGAAGAGCATAACCTCAGTCTTCACTGCGCGAACTGTCCGGAAAAGCTCTGCAAGCACAAAAAGCAGCTCCGTACCCTTTGGAAGCGTCAGCGCCTGCAGGAAAAGCTCCGTCTGCAGAGGCTGTCCGAAAAGCTCTGAAGCCCCCTGCTTTTCTCCTATATTGAGCACGCTGTTTTTCTCTCCGCGCCTTGGTAATAATCACGAATTTGGCAATTCATTCTTTTTTCATTCGAGAAAGAATTGAGCTTCGCCCTGAATCATGGTATAATCCCTGCAGCCTT
>JAZRWD010000082.1:0-10677 GCA_045599525.1 Candidatus Limivicinus sp.
GTTCTGTTCGCCTGCGTCCGCGAAAAGGTTCAGTTCTCTGAGTATCCGGAATGCTTTGAAGGTTTCCCCATCTGCCTTGTTTCCGCCGCCCTTGTTGCTCTTGCTTTCATGGGCTTCAGCGGAATGAGCATCTTTTAATCAAGGAGGATCGAACTTATGAGAATTGTTCTTGCTGTATTGGTCCTCGGCGCTCTGGGCGGCGTTTTTGGCGGTATTCTCGCCTTTGCCTCCAAAATCTTCCATGTTGATGTAGACCCCAAGCAGGCTGCCATCCGCGAAGTGCTCGCTGGTGCAAACTGCGGTGGCTGCGGCTTCCCCGGCTGCGACGGTTATGCCGCTGCAGTTGCGAAGGGTGAAGCTCCCACGAATAAGTGCGTTGCCGGTGGTTCTGAAGCTGCTGCCAAGGTTGCCGAGATCATGGGTGTTTCCGCCGGTGATACTGACAAGATGGTTGCCTTTGTCCCCTGCTCCGGCACAACCGGTCACGCAGAGATGCGCTTCAATTATTCCGGCCCGCAGGATTGCACCGCTGCAATGCTGTTTGGCGGGAAGAGCAACAAGACCTGTACTTTTGCCTGCATTGGTCTTGGAAACTGCACCCGTGCATGCCAGTTTGATGCCATTCATATCGTCGACGGTATTGCAAAGGTCGACCGCTCCAAGTGTGTTGGCTGTGGCGCCTGCGCAGATACCTGCCCGAAGAGCATCATCAAGCTCATCCCGGAAAAGCAGAAGATCATGCCTGCCTGCTCTAACCATGATAAGGGTGCTGCAGTCATGAAGATGTGCGACTTTGGCTGCATCGGTTGCATGAAGTGCCAGCGTGAATGCCCGGCAGACGCAATCGTTGTCAAAGACGCTCTCGCTCAGGTCGATACATCCAAGTGTGTCCAGTGTGGTCACTGCGCGGATATCTGCCCGAGAAAGATCATCAATTACTTCGGCAAATAATTTAACCCTTTCTTTATGGAACTGCAGTAACAACTGCAGTTCCATTTTTATCCCCTTTACTTCAGTTAATTCATCGCGCATGGTCTCTCGGGGTGCTATTCAGAATTCATATTATCTGATATAATTCATAAACAGCAGTACGATACAGATTTCTTAAATCTACAGTATACTAGTTCTATGTGTGTTGTATATGTATTCTAATGCACGCAAAATACGAATAAGCGCCCGATGAACAACTTCAGATATGAAGACACATTCCAAAGCTATTGTGTGCTTATCAAGCATTCTATCTCCTTTACCGGCCTCACATCACTATTCCAACCAGGAGTGTATTATGTCACCATCAAAATTTCGCTCTGTAACCGGTGTTACTGAAACCTCGCCGGAATACGTTTCCGATTATGAACAGGCCTCAACGTTTGACCATGTTCGTGTCGGAAAGCTCGGCATCTATTACCGCGAAGGTTTCCATCTCCATTTGATTCCCTATTCTTACCCCGAAAGAGTATTTATTCGCGTACAGGAAGTCAAAGCAAGGGTAGGCTGCTGCAGCAATTCGCTCTTTTACTGCAAACTTGTTTTCTGCAAGGATGGAAAGGAATTCGCCAGTATTCTTTCCGAAAAGGAAGCCGAAATGGACAAAGCACTTTCCGAAATTGTCAGGCGTGCACCACAGATACAGATTGGTTTTCCTCATAAGTAAAAGCTTTTCCTTTACAATCTACAATAGTTGCGGTATAGTATCTTAAACACTTTAGCAATTTAAATCTTTCGAGGAGAGACAAATGAAATACGTTATTTTTGATGAAGTTTTCGAAAAACTCCCAACCGCTTGCGTTGCAACCGCTGTAATTCGCGGTGCAGATAATACCAAAGCAATCGCCGGGATTGAAGAACTCATGCAGGCAAATATTGCTGTTTGCGAAGGGCAGTTTGAAGGCATAAAGGTCAAAGAAGCTCCCGATATCGTCGTATATCGTGAAGCATTCCGTGCCCTGGGATTAAACCCCAACAAATTTATGTGCTCAATTGAAGCACTTCTGACCCGCATTGCAAAGAAAAAGGGCTTCCCCTGCATCAATCCTCTGGTTGACCTCGGCAATGCCGTTTCCATCAAGTATCACCTCCCGATGGGTGCACACGACCTGCTCTCCATGAAGGGTGATCTTGAGGTTCGTTTTGCTACCGGCGCTGACACATTCGTTCCGTTCGGTGAGACTGCACAGGATAACCCGGATGTTGGTGAACTGGTTTATGTTTCCGGTAATGAGGTTCGTACCCGTCGCTGGACCTGGCGTCAAAGCGAAGTTGGCAAGATTGCGGAAAACACAACCGATATTTTCATTCCTATCGACGGCTTCACCGATTTTAATAAGGACGCAACACTTAAAGCACGCGACGAGCTCGCTGAGCTGTTAGTGAAGTATTTCGGCATTGAGCCCACTCTTGGCTTTGTCGACCGTAGTAATCCTGAATTTGTTATCCCTGACTAAACCGAAATAATACTTATTATTCCGTTGACTGCAAAGCAAAAGGACCTCTCCTCGTTTGGGAAAGGTCCTTTATTTATTGTGTGTTTATTCAAAATGGCATAAAAGTAAAAAGAAGATCTGAAGAAAATTCTTCAGATCTTCTGGTGCTCCAGCGGGGGCTCGAACCCCGGACACCCGCCTTAAAAGGGCGGTGCTCTACCTACTGAGCTACTGGGGCTAATATGGCTGGGATGGCGGGACTCGAACCCACTATATCGGAGTCAAAGTCCGGTGTGTTACCATTACACTACATCCCAAAAACTATATAAAAGCCGGACTAGCCGGCTAATTATTTTAAGTGGGGTGGGATATGGGGCTCGAACCCACGACACCCGGAACCACAATCCGGTGCTCTGCCAACTGAGCTAATCCCACCATATGAAATTGGCACGCCAAGAGGGATTCGAACCCCCGACCTACTGCTTAGAAGGCAGTTGCTCTATCCTGCTGAGCTATTGGCGCATATCGCTCACTCCGCTCAACAAGAACTGGAGCGGGTGATGGGAATCGAACCCACGTATCCAGCTTGGAAGGCTGGTGTTCTACCATTGAACTACACCCGCAGACCGTTTCCTCTTCAGCTCAAATATGATAACATAGGTTCAACGCTCTGTCAAGCCTTTTTTCAAAACGTTTTATCCGATTTATTTGGACAAATATGTGCGCAGTAGTTCCTGAAGAAGCTCATCTCTGTCGATCCGGCAAATCAGTGTACGTGCATTATTGTAATTGGTGATGTAGGTAGGGTCTTCAGAGAGAATATAGCCGACGATCTGGTTAATCGGGTTATATCCCTTGACCATCAGAGAATTATACACAGAGGACAAAATGGCCTTCATTTCTGCCTTGCTGTCCATCGCAGCAAATTTTCTTGTTACATTAATGTCTTCCATACTTTTTCCCTCGCTAGTTTTACTTATCTTGTAGTAATTATATCAGATTTCCATGTACTGTAAAGTTATTTTATTTCTGTTTTTGACATTTTTACTTAAAATCGCTAAATTATGCCGAATTCGCGGAATTTCTGCCTTGAAAAAATCCGGCATATAGGTATAATAATGTAATGGCGTCCTGGCGATAGCCGGCGTTTTTGATTGTATTACCGCATTTTGCGGTTTTGCAGATACGGAGGAAGAATAATGAAAGAAAAACTCAAAGCATTGCTCCGTGAGGGCGAAGAAGCAATTCGTTCTGCGGATTCTGAAGATCGTCTTCAGAGAATAAAGGGCAAACTGCTTGGCAACGATGGCGACCTTACCCTACTGATGAAGGAGCTTCCCAAGCTGGATGCTGCGCTTCGTCCCGAGCTGGGTAAAGCAGCTAACCTTGCCAAAAAGCAACTCACTGAACTGATCAACGCTCAGCGTGAAGCATTAAAACTGAAAGCATCTGAAGTATCGACTGACTTTGACGTAACCGTTCCCGGTTTTGAGCCGCCGGTTGGTGGTCTTCACCCCATTACTCAGATGTGCTACGACCTGAACGACGCTTTCCGTTCTCTTGGTTTCGAAGTCTATCACGAAGACGACATTTCCAGTGAGCTTTATGCTTTCGACAATCTTAACTTCCCGCCCAACCATCCCGCTCGTGAGAGCATGGACACTTATTGGCTGGAGGGTCACGTTTCCGGCGCGCCTCAGGATAAGCTCTGCCTGCGTCCGCACCTGACCGGTGGCAGTGTCCGCTATCTGCAGACTCACAAGCCGCCCTTCCGTTTTGTTTATCCTGGCCGTGTTTACCGCAACGAGACTACGGATGCCCGTCACGAGAGAGCCTTCTTCCAGTATGAGGCACTGATCGTCGACCGTGATTTCACCTTCTCCGCCGGTAAAGTCATGATCAAAAGCGTTCTTTCCAAGGTTTTTGGCCGCGATGTTCCCGTTCGCATGCGTTCCGGCTTCTTCCCCTTTGTAGAACCCGGTTATGAAATCGATATGGGTTGCCTTGTCTGCGGAGGCAAGGGCTGCAGCGTGTGCAAGCAGGTCGGCTGGATTGAAGTTATGCCGGGCGGCACACCTCATCCCAATGTGCTGAAAGCTGCCGGCCTGGATCCCGATGAATTCACCGGCTTCTATGTCAACGTCGGCCTCGACAGACTGGTCATGATGCGTTATGCCATTGATGATGTCCGTCTGATGCACAGTGCCGATCTCCGATATCTCGAACAGTTCAAGTAAGCAGGAGGCATGCAAAGATGAAACTTTCCTTAAATTGGATCAAAGACTACGTACAGCTTCCTGATGATTTTGACCTCAAAAAGCTAGCATACGATTTGACTATGTCCACTGTTGAGGTGGAAGATGCAATCGACCTGTCGAAGCAGTTCAACAACATGGTTGTTGGTCAGATTCTTGAACTCAACCCGCACCCCAATGCCGACAAGCTGACCGTTTGCAAAACGGACATTGGCGATGGCGAGCCGAAAGATATCGTCTGCGGTGGTATCAACCTGCGGGTTGGTATGAAGGTTCTTGTTGCCAAGCCCGGTGCTATCTGCCGCTGGCATGGCCAGGGAGAACCGGTAGAGATCAAAAATGCCAAGCTTCGCGGCGTTCCCAGCTACGGTATGATCTGCGCCTCCAGTGAAGTCGGCCTGTATGACCTGTTCCCCTTCGACGAAGAGCAGGCCATCATTATGGACCTCAGTGCGTTTGACGCACCTGCCGGCACCCCTATTGCCGATGCCCTCGACCTGAATGATATCATTCTGGAAATCGATAACAAGTCCATGACGCACCGTCCCGACCTGTGGGGTCACTATGGTGTGGCACGTGAGATAGCCGGTCTGTATGACCTTCCTCTCGCAAAGTTCGAGAAGTTTGAATGCGACGTACAAAGCGACTTCCATGTAGAAGTGCGCGACCTTGAACGCTGCCCGCGTTACAATGCTGCACAGATTGAAGGCCTCTATGTCAAGCCCGCACCGTATAAAATGCAGTGCCGCATCTGGAAAACAGGCATGCGTCCCATCAACGCCCTTGTCGACATCACCAACTACGTTATGCTCGCAACCGGTCAGCCCACTCACGCATTTGACGCTGACAATATTGAGGACCACATTGTTGTCCGCCGCGCTGAGCCCGACGAAAAGCTTCTGCTGCTCAACAGCAAAGAGCTTAACCTCAGCACAGACGACCTGGTCATTGCTGACGTAGAAAGCGCAGTCGGTCTTGCCGGTGTCATGGGCGGCAAAAAGGACTCTGTCCTTCCCAAGACCAACCGGGTCATTCTTGAAGTAGCTAATTTCACTTCCGCCGGTATTCGCCGCACAGCTCAGCGTCACGAGAACCGCACCGATGCAGCAGCCCGTTACGAAAAAGCAATCGATCCGGAGCGTTGCGACCAGGCCATGGCACTTGCCATGCAGCTCTTCAAGGAACAATATCCTGAAATGAGCATTTCCGGATATACGGATATTTATCCCGAACCGCTGAAGTGCACAGAAATCGATGTCTCTCTGAATTGGCTGGCAAGACGTCTTGGTAAGACTATCGATAACGAAACCTTGCAGGCTCAGCTCAGCCGCATTGGCTTCACGGTAAGCTTCGACGGCGATAACATGCACGTTGTTTCTCCCACCTGGCGTTCTACCGGTGATATCTCCATCAAAGCAGATATCATGGAAGAAGTCGCAAGACTTTACGGCTACGAGAACTTTGAGGCTGCCCCCATTACAACTACTTTCATGCACGCCATCAACCAGGTGGATGAAGACCTTGAGCGCAAGCTGAAGGAATATCTGGCCTTCCGTTGCGGAATGCAGGAAGTCTTTACCTACCCCTGGATGAACCAGGAATACATCGATGCAATCCTTCAGACAACCGACAATATGCTGGCCCTGTCTACTCCTCCCTCTCAGACAGAAAAGTATATCAAGGCATCTCTGCTTCCGAACCTGGTCAAAGCCGTCGTTAAGAACCAGTACAATTACAGCGAGTTCTCCATTTTCGAATGCAGCCAGATTTTCAAGGATGCTGACTGGACCACTCCCTATGACGAGCGTGAAAAACTTCCGTATCAGCACAGAAACATCGCCGGTGCCTTTGTTGGTTCTTCTGATGCAAGCGCTGTCACCGCTCTCTTCCGCCGTGCAAAGGGCGTTGTTGAAAATATGCCGCGCTACACCCACATGGAAGGATTCACGTTTAAACAGGTCCAGAAGCCCGTTTGGGCAAACGATGTTGTTTGGCTGAACATCTACCTTGGTGAGGAAAAAGTCGGCAATCTGGCCCTCATGGCCCACAAGGCAGCCATTGAATGCGGTGTTAAAGATCGTAATGTAATGCTGTTCGAGCTGGACGTTGAGGCACTCAAACCGTTCACATCCCGCACCAATGCATTCACGCATCTTCCCGAATATCCCATGACCGAATATGACGTCAGCCTGCTGTTTGATGTTGCAACAAAGTGGGAAGATATGTATCCGCTGATCGTCGGCAAGAAGAGCGAAGAGAACCTTCTGCGCGAAGCCTATTTCGTTGACGAGTACAGAGGCAAGCAGATTCCCGCAGGCAAAAAGTCTGTCACTATCCGTCTCCTGATTGGCTCCCTGAGCAAGACCCTTACCTCCAAGGAGATTGAAGACTGCGCCAATGCCGTCATCAAGAAACTAGTCAAGAAGCTGAAGGCAGAGACCAGAGCCTGAGCTTACCGGTATTAACAATTAAGCATCTGTTCCGGAATTCTGGAACAGATGCTTTCGCGTTTTTTAGGGAGTTACTCTACGCTCCGTATCTCTTCATATAGAACGTGAACAAGGCAAAAGGGCTGTCTTCTGCCGGAGACAGCCCCACGGTTTATGATTTACTGTTTAAGGAAGCAACAGCAAATTATGCCTTCTTGCCAGCCTTTTTGAGAGTGTTTGCACCCTCGATTACCAGCATTACTGCCAGAACGATCAGGCCAACGGACCAAATCATCTGGAACCAGTCGCCCCAGACAGCCCCGCCGGCGGCAATCAGAGCGATCTTGCCCTTAACAGTGAGAGCCAGGGACAGCAGAGTTGCGACAAGCATAAATGCCATCGGAGCAAAGAACATCTTATTGTTCTTGCCGATATTGGCAAGCCAAGCGCAGACAGCCAGCATTGCGATACCTGCCAGCAGCTGGTTAGCAGCACCGAAAACGCCCCAGATCTGGCTCAGCTTCAGGAAGCCGATGCCGCAGCCGATAACGACCATCAGGAGAGTGGCAACGATCGGAGTGGCAAAGAACTTTGCAACGCCGGTCAGATCGTCATAGGACTTTCCTTCGGGGATGAACAGCTCTGCGAACATGTAGCGTGCCAGACGGCAGCCGGAGTCCAGAGAAGTCAGTGCGAATACAGAAACAGCCAGGGTCAGCAGGGTGTAAACAATGCCATAAGCGCCTTCGCCCAGGACGGAGGCGACCATGGTAGCAATACCACCAGCGAACACAGTGGGAGGTGCATTCAGAGCGAATTCGCCTGCCTGGACCTTGTCCCAGATAACGCCAACGGCCAGGATGGAGATGATAGCAAGGCCGGATTCAACGATCATTGCGCCGTAGCCGATAACCTTGGCATCCTTCTCAGAGTTGAGCTGCTTGGAGGTGGTGCCGGAAGCAATCAGAGAGTGGAAGCCGGAACATGCGCCGCAGGCAACAGTGATGAACAGAGTCGGGAAGAGCATGTTGCCATTTGCGAGCTTCCAGGAAGTGAAAGCAGGCAGAGTAACGCTCATGCCGGTGAAGGCGGAACCAATGATACCGAAAATAGCCACGATCATCATACCGTAGAGCAGGAAGGAGCTCAGGTAGTCACGGGGCTGCAGCAGCATCCAGACAGGAAGCAGGGATGCAACGGTAACATAAACAGCAATGAAGATAACCCAGAAGGTACGGCCCAGGTTGATGCCGCAGACCAGGCCGGCCCAGACAATAGCCACAATGCCGATAATACCGATGATGGTTGCGGGGCCAATCTTTGCATTCTTGCGGTATACGAAATAACCGAAGATGAATGCAATAACGATGAACAGCAGAGAGGTCGTTGCGGTGGATGCCTTTGCATCAACATTGCCCATGCCGCTGGTGAACAGGGGTGCGCCTTCAACAGCGAAGGTACCTGCAACAACAGAGGTGAAGGATGCGATAACCAGGATCAGAACCAGCAGTGCGAAAATGGTGAAGAGGGTCTGTGCGCGGCGACCCATGTTCTGCTTGATGACTTCGCCGATGGAACCACCATTGTGGCGAATGGAAGCAAACAGGGAGCCGAAGTCGTGCATAGCACCAACAAAGATGCCGCCGATAACGACCCACAGGAATACGGGAACCCAACCAAAGACAGCAGCCTGAATCGGTCCGTTGATCGGGCCGGCGCCGGCGATGGAAGAGAAATGATGGCCCATCAGAACAGCCGGGTTAGCAGGAACGAAGTCCTTGCCGTCGTAGCTGGTGTGTGCCGGGGTTTCGTGGGATGCGTCAACGCCCCACTGCTTTGCCAGCCAGCTGCCATAGAAGATGTAGCCAAGGGCCAGCAGCGCAACGCCGATGATGAGAATAAGTAATGCGCTCACACTTTTCACTCCTTATGCGATAAAAATTTATATCTACCCGTCTTCCCGTCTTCCTTCCGGGAGGCGAATAGTTTCTTGTAAAAGCCGGTAAGGTCATGCCCGGCGCGGTTGGTGACAAGCTTCTCCGTAGAAAGATCTACACCGGCAACCTTGAGCAGGGAGTAGCCCCACAGGCTGTGGTTGTAGCTTTTGGAAAAGCTGCGTTTTTTTATGACCTTTGCTTCCTCAGCGCCGATGGCCTCAGCAACAAGGATAACGAGGAAGTTCGTGTACTGGTGTTCCTTATGCGGCTTTACCCGCGGAAGACCATCCTCCAGAGCATAATCGATACATTGACCGATGAGTGCTGTATCAAAGGACGGCGCCGAAAACAAGTACACATATTCGTTCGTCTCATTTGACCAGATTTTTGCACTGCGAATCAGAAAATACTGTTCTCCACTGGCAAAGAAATCGCCGCGGAACACCAATGGCAGCTCTGTCAAGCCTTCGTTTGGTACAATATTATAGTATGCACTATAGGATTCCTGCAGGATATCCAAAAAAGCTGACCGTTCGATTGCCATGTATTCCTCCGCCAAGGGCTAAATTCCGACTTATATTAATCATCTATAATATACTTCCTGCGGCACTTTTTTTCAAGTGGCATTTTCACAATTTGTTCATTTTTTATGTTACTTTTGTGACCTTTTTCCCGCTTTGTATCCCCCGCATTTGTGCAAATTCTACTTCTTTTCTTTTGTTTACAAGCATGCAGAATTGTTGTAATATTAATAATTGAAACAGCATCTTTACTGCTGTTACCCAATTTACTGAGGTTTTGCATGAATTACAAGTTATGTGTTCCCTGCCTTCTTGGTCTGGAAAAGCCCATCGCGGACGAATTAAAGCGTATGGGTATGAATGGCGTTGCTGCAGAAAACGGTCGTGTGTACTTTTCCGGCGGTCCGGAAGCCGTTGCCAAAGCAAACATCCGGCTGCGTGCAGGTGAACGTGTTCTGATTGAACTGGGCAGTTTCCCCGCGCTCACCTTTGACGAGCTCTTTGAAGGCACAAAGGCTCTCCCCTGGGAAATGCTGATTCCCAAAGATGGCGCTTTCCCTGTTAAGGGCTACAGCCTGAACTCCAAGCTTTTTTCCGTATCTGACTGTCAGAAGATCATAAAAAAGGCAGTTGTCGAGCGTCTAAAGAAAAAATACCGTATCGAATGGTTCCAGGAGACCGGTCCCAAGTATCAGATTCAGTTCTCCATCATGAAGGATGTTGTTTCTCTCTGCATCGATACCACCGGTGACGGGCTCCACAAGAGAGGCTACCGCCCCGCCCACAACGCAGCACCATTAAAGGAAACCATGGCAGCCGCATTGGTCATGCTTTCCGGCTTCCGCGGCCGTGATGATTTCTGCGATCCGTTCTGCGGAAGCGGCACACTGCCGATTGAAGCAGCGCTGATTGCCAAAAACCGTGCACCCGGTATTCACCGCAGTTTTACCGCTATGACCTGGCCCGGCTTCGAGCGTCCCATCTGGGATACGATTCGTGAAGAAGCAGTCGCCGCCGAGTTTCACAACAATTATACCATAATCGGCTCTGACATCGACCCCCACGCCATTGCAATTGCTCACGAAAATGCCCAACGCGCCGGCGTGGATGAT
>JAZRWD010000083.1:0-3237 GCA_045599525.1 Candidatus Limivicinus sp.
CTCCGTGCCTGTCGGGGCAAGCACACGCACCATCACACTGTCCAGGTTGTTGAGGGCACACTGTGCGCTCACCGTGTCCAGCGTCCAGCTGTGCCGCCCGAAGGGATAGCGCTCCGCCCCCGCCTTCAGGCTTACCGTGCAGAAGGGCACACCGCCTGCGCGGAGCTCATACACCGCCTGCTCACTGCTGCGCTTGTTCTTGACCTCGCGGCTGCTCACCACGTGGCCTGCCACATATTCGTTGTAATAATTGCGGTAGATGGTCGTCAGGTTCTCAAAACTGCCGTTGTCCGGCAGGGTTTTCTCGGCCATGGCCTCCCACTCGGTCGCTGCGGTCTTTGCCAGCAGTGCTTCCATCTCTGCCTCCGGGCGCGTCTTCTCATACACACCCAGGTATTGGTACAGCACCGTGCAGCCTGCCGCGCACGCCAGCAGAAGCACAGCCGCCCAGATTGCCAGAAAACCGCCCCAACCGAGGCCACGGCGCCGTCTGTGTTCATTTCTCATTTGCTTCACCCATTCTCCGCTGCGCCCGTGCCGCTGTGCTCACCCAGCACAACAAATGCGGTCGGGATGCGCCGCGGTCCGGTCACGGATGCGCAGTGGTTGATGATCTCGCCGTCCCACACCATCACGGTAGAGGAGCCACCGTCCAGGTTACCCGCATTCACCGCTCCGTATTCCAGCATAATATCGCACACGTCCTGCATCGATGCCCCGAGGGTATTGATGCTCCGTCCGTCCAGCACCAGCAGAAGCAGCGCACCGTCTGCCCGCTGGCCGATGGCCGTGCGGGGGTTCACGCCGCTGCCCAGGTTGGCCGTCTGGACCTCTCCGTTCACGATCAGCGTAGACGACTGCCCGTCGTGCGTCACAAAGCTCACCGCCCAGCGTATGCCAAGCTCCAGGGCCTCCGTACCGCTCATCGTGCCCACATGCAGGATGCCGTCGCCGTCCAGGCCCACGATGTTATAGATCGTGCTGTGGCCTCCCCACAGGATCTGCCCGTCATACAGCACCAGCCCCTGCGGCTCGCCACCGTCGCCGAAGCCGTCCTCGTCGTTGAAGCCGCCTGCGTTGATCCCGCCGATGGCATCATATTTCGCCACAATATCGGTCAGCAGAAGGCCTGCCGCGTCTTCCCCGAACCAGGTCGAGGAAATGCCCAGCTGCACCTGCTTTGGGTCACGGGCAATGATCATCCAGCCCTTGCAGTTGCCTTCGTTGATCTGCACCAGCTCCACGCTCTCCGCCTCTGCGGCTCCGTCGGCTGTTCCTGCCCGGCTACCCTGTGCGATGTGAATCAGGGAGGTGTTCACGGCCTCGGTCTCCAGCTGCTCGGTGTTTGCGGTCTTATACTGTGCCAGTTCTTCCTCGCTCAGAAAGAGCTCACTCACCCAGCGGATTGCGCTGGTCTCCCGCACCGAGCGGCAGAACATGCCCGTCACCGTGGGGGACGGTCCTTTCTCCAGCACCCATATCACACCAACCAGGCCTGCCGTCAGGCATAACACCGTCACCAGCACCAGGGACAGGATACGCCCCAAAATACTCCCGCGGCGCTTTTTCGGCTTTCTGATCTGTCTTTCGTCCATAAATTGCTCCGTCTACGAATAATCGAGTCAATCCAGCGTTATTTCTGTTTAACCTATATATTATAGTATAAACCGCTCCCGTTCGCAAGCGAGAGTAATTTAATCCCTTTCCTTTAATGTATAGGGGTCCTCGCTGTAATAGCGGCTGCTGTTGCGCACCTCCTGAAATTCGTTGCAGTGGGTCGTGGCAATGCTCTGCGTAAAGCGGGCATCCCCGGCAACCGTCGCCCAGTCGTCCGCAATGCGCTGCCGCTGCTCGGCATCCTCCAGATAGCCATAGCGCAGCGTCCCCTGAAATTCGTTCGGCACGTTTGTTCTGTCGTGCATTCCCGCATTGATATCCGCCTTGCGGACTTCCTCCTCCAGCCGGCCGACCCCGTGCCGTGTCAGGTAGGACCTCGTCACATACACGACCTCTGCCGCAAAATCCTTCTTTTCCTTCAGCATCGCCCCGGGATTGGCCAGCCCGGTCTTCGAGGTTGTGTGCCATTCATAGGGCACATCCATGTCCAGGCCCAGCCCCTGACCGTTCTCAAACAGGGTGTAATCATAGGCACCCCATATAGCGTCGAAATCGCTGAGCCGGGTGTGCTGAAAGAAGAACCGCAGGTCCGCTGCAAAATGGCGGTAAATGCCCCTGCGCGCAGCCGGGTCAGGAGTGAAGTACTTGCGGAACTCCGGCAGCCGTGCGGTGTCCACCTGAAACTGTTCCATCCGGTAGAGCACCCACTTCCAGATATTGTCCATGATTGCTGTGTAGTTCTCCCCCTGCATAAAGTCCCTGACAGTGTAGGCATATTCCGGGAAGGCCGCCACACGGTCCGTGGCGCTCCAGGACCCGTACCCGCAGGAGCCGTATTCCCGCTCCCCGTACTTCACCGCAATGTCGGCCTCGATGGCGTGGTCGGCTAGCATGTCCAGCGGCGTGATCACCAAGCAGTCCGGGTCGCAGTAGACCTCCGGCATTTTCCGGTGGCGGCTCAGCTCCGTGTATTCCCGCACAAAGGTCATCGGGTGGATCAGAAAGGTCTTTGCAAAAAATGTTGGGACATCGTCCAGTGTACCGCTCCCGAAGTGATGGAACACATGGCGGAAATCCGGCGTGTAGTCCACCGTGTGGCCGCGCTGGGCAGTGCCGTTGTGCAGCACGGTGATTGGGCTGAAGCCCTCCTGCTTTGCCCGCAGGGAAAAGCTGCGGCTGACCAGTCCCTTCCCCTCGTCACCATAGTTGGCACCAATAATAACTTTTGCCTGATGTTCCATCGTTTTCTTCCTTTCTGTTTTCCTGCCTGTGCAGCTGTCCCCTCACATTGCCCCCGGCGTCTTCCGCAAGGCGCCGACATCATACTTCCCCTGTATCCAGCAGCCTTCTCTGTGCCCGGCTTCCTTACCAGAAGTGGCGCAGCTTGGCAAGCATTCCCTCTTCCTCGCCTTCGTTTTCTCTCCCGTCAGCCCTGTCTGCGGTCTCCCCCGTCCCGTCCGGGCCTCCGTTCGCTTTCGCATGCGCTCTGACCAGCTCGGTTATGGTCTCCGCCAGGTCCTCGATCGTGACCACACGGTAGTGCTTCTCCCCCAGCAGTCCCTTCCACGCCTTGTCCAGGTTCAGGCGCCGCTGATTCATCACGTAGCTGCTGGCCGGGTC
>JAZRWD010000084.1:0-6934 GCA_045599525.1 Candidatus Limivicinus sp.
GCAATATTGGCCTGCTCAAAGGTGATGTCTTCTGCTGCGTCGGCCTGAAAGCGGACACGGAATACAGACTGTGCGAGATTCGTAGAGAGTGAAGCATTCAGGTTCCGCGCACCGGCTTCTTCGCCGAGCAGGGACACGATCTCCTGAATGATGTCCCTGGTCAGATAGCCGCCGTTCCAACGGAAGAGAAGCTCCTTCTTTTTCTTCGCGGCCTGCGCAGCACGGGAACGGATCTTATCATAGTCGGAAAAAGCCAGTTTTTTCTCCGTATACCAGTCACGGTGCCCGTTGCGGCATTTCGGCAGGGGATACAGAGACGGCTCGTGATCACGAAATACCCGGTCGTCATTGATATTGAAGTAGTCGTATCGGATACCATCTTCCGCAGAGAGGGTGTTGTCAAAGGTCGCGTCCAGGTGAAACCATTCGCCCTCAATACAGACCAGATTCCAGGCGTGGCGGTAGCGGATATTCTTTTCCGGGTTTGCCTCGGCAATCGCAATAATGCAGGGAATCTCCAGCTTGTCGCAGAGGATTTTCACGCTTTTGGCAATGCCTTCGCATACGGCAACACCATGCCCTAGTGCGCCGATAATTTCGTGAGAGTAGGGCTTTTTCAGCTTGTCATAGTGGACGGAAGAGCAGATAAAATCGTGTATGTACTGCTCCTTGCCCCTGACGTCCAATTTTTCCGCCCCCCGGGCAAGCTTGGTGACCCGTGCAGTCATGATCTGCCGCTGCTCAAGAATCTGCTTTTTGGCGAACATGTACTCGGGGATGAATTCCCAGAAATCGGCATCCCGTACAGCCTGGCAATGGAAGGAGACCGCATAGAATATTTCCGGGCAGTCCAACCGGACTTGGAAGAATAACTCGGAAATATCGTGAATGGGCAAACGGGGAACAGAAAAAGACGGTGCAAGCTCCAGCAGCCCGCTTTTGATGGCGTAATACGCTTGCTGCTCGGTTTTACCTAGCAGGTTGAAGTAATAGGGAAAGGCCATGGCTCACCCGTCAGTCCGTTTCCAGCCATTCATACAGGTACGACTCATTCATCGGGTCGTCATAGCCAATCTGCTCACGCAGGAGGGCATACCTGGGCGTAAAGGTACCGTAAAGATACCGCCAGTCACTGTCAAAATAGGGGTCGATTGGATCCTGATTACCGAAATCGACACAGCAGCCGGGGTGCAGCTGTAAAAACCGGTCGATCTGCTCCTGTGGAACCGCATGGTAATTGTACATCATGTGGAAGCGTTCCAGGTCAATCTCGTAGAGCGGGGAGATATCCCTCAGGCTGTAGCACTGGCTCAGTTCCAGATGCTTCAGCTTCGGGCAGTTGAGCAGCGGGGACAGGTCGGTAACCTGCGTGAGGGTCAGCTCAAGATATTCCAGCTCCGGGCAATTGGCCAGCACGGAAATATCATCAATGGGGCTCATCGAAAGAATGCAGACCTCCAGCTTCGGCATGCAGGCCAGAAAGCTGATATCGTGGATCTCATTGTGTCCCAGATCGAGATATTTTATGTCCGTGCAGTACTTCAAAGAGGCAATGTGCTCGTCGGTCAGACCGCCGATGGCCCAGATGCGCTCAACATCGGTCATCACGCTGAACTGCCAGAAATAAATGCGCCAGGCAACCTTGACATCGGGCAGGGTTTCCCGTAGGGTGACCATGTAGCTGTCATCAATATCGCAGCGGTCAAAGCTGATGTAGCGCAGGGATGGCAGACAATGGAGAAATTCCTCCATCTTGGCAAAGTCCCGGTTTCCGATGCTGACTTTTTTGAACTTCATTTCCGTGGAGGCCGTGGAAAAATCCTGCTCCCACAGTGTGAAACGGTAGCGGTAGGTAATGTCCGGGCGTGCCTGATACAGGGCAATGTAGCTGTCTTTGGAAAAAAGCTTTTCCTCCGGGAGGGAAACCTGCTGCAAGGCCGGCAGTTTTTTCAGCACATCGGCCAGCGCACTGCTGTCCGCGGAGCGGAAAGCGGTAAAGTCCGCGGACGTGTCGGCCTGAGACCAGGTTTTTCCGTTATACGTGATGGAGTAGGAGACCACCGCACCCGGATAAGCCTGCTGCAGTGCTTCCAGCTCTTCGGCAGAGGCCTGTGTTTCACCCAGATCAATTGCGGTCAGATTCTGCAGCCAGGGGCTGCATGCAGTCAGTGCGGCAGGGGAGTGGCCGGCCCAGTCCAGAAACGCAGTGCGGTTGTCGATTTCAGCATTATCCACACTTACACTGTAGAGAACGGCAACAGCGGGATGGCCGGCCTGATAGGCCAGGATCGCGTCATAGCAGGTGCTGCCCCGCAGGTCGGCTTCGGCCAGATTGGGGTACTGCTCCAGCTGAGAGAGCCCTTCCTCCGTAACGACTGCCGCAATTGCGGTCGTATTTTTGATCTTATTCTGTTTTAGCAGAACAGCCGCGCCGAAGGCGATTGCTGCCGCTAGAAGAAGCAGAACAAACAGCACAAGAAAAACCTTCAGGGCTTTATGAGAACGTTTCTTTTCCATAAGCAATTACATGCTGGCCTGGATCTCAACAGCGTAGTAACCCTCAGAACGCATGCTTTCCAGGATGGCCTGCTTGTGGGTGTGGCCAAAGGCCTCGACCGTAACGCGCAGTTCCACGCCATGCTGACGGTTAATATTTACGAACTGGTTATGCTCCAGCTTGATGATGTTGGCGTTGGAGCGGGAGAGAATTTCGGCAACATGCAGCAGCTCGCCCGGACGGTCCGGCAGCTGGACAGAGAAGGTAAATACGCGGCCGCGGTAAATCAGACCGTGCTGGATCAGGGAGGACATGGTGATCACGTCCATGTTGCCGCCGGTCAGGATAGAAACAACGTTTTGACCCTGAATGCCGTAGTCCTTCAGGTGGCTCAGCGCGGCAACGGTGAGCAGGCCGGCCGTTTCCACGATCATTTTGTGCTTCTCCGTCATGTCCAGGAAGCAGGAGACCAGTTCTTCCTCGTCAATCGTGATGATCTCATCCACGTTTTCCTGAATATAGGGGAAGATTTTATCACCGGGCGTCTTTACTGCAACGCCGTCGGCAATGGTTTCAACCGGAATCGTGACAATATGGCCTGCCTCTATGCTGGCTTTCATGCTTGCCGCACCGGTGGGTTCTACACCAATGACCTTAACACCCGGGTTCAGCATCTTGGCGTAGGTAGAAACGCCGCTGGCAAGACCGCCGCCACCGATGGGGACCAGGATCACATTCACATCCGGCAGGTCGGAGAAGATCTCATAAGAAATGGTGCCCTGACCGGTTGCCACACGCAGGTCGTTAAAGGGATGGATATAGGTCAGGCCTTCTTCAGTGGAAAGGCGGTAGGCTTCTTCTGCGGCATCATCAAAGGTCAGGCCGTGCAGGATCACGTTTGCACCATAGCTACGGGTGTTGTTGACCTTGATCAGGGGGGTAGTCGTCGGCATAACGATCGTAGCGCTGACGCCGGCCTTTTTTGCTGCGTAGGCGACGCCCTGAGAATGGTTTCCCGCGCTTGCGGTGACAAGGCCGGCAGCCTTTTCTTCTTCCGTCAAGGTGGAAATGGTATAGCAGGCGCCACGAATTTTATAAGCACCGGTCACCTGCATGTTTTCGGGCTTCAGGAAAACATTGTTGCCCGAAACCGTAGAGTAATACTCACTGTGGATCAGGTTTGTCGGACGAATGATACCCGTCAGAGCAGCGCGTGCCGCTTTAAAATGTTCAAGCTTCATAGGGGGAATATACTCCTTTTTTATTTACACGTATTCGAGATTTTACAACGAAAGGAAGGCGAAAGTCAATACAATGCAGGCCGCTTCCATGCGGTTTTCTGCTACCATTCGGCGGAAGAATGTGCTATACTGATGCAAATCATAAACGGAGAGGAAGCAAAACAATGAAAGCAGTAACGGTTCGCAATGTTGTCATTGGCGAGGGGATACCCAAAATCTGTGTCCCGATTGCCCAGACAACGGCAGAAGAGATCCTTGCGGAGGCAAGGATCATCCATAACCTTCCGGCGGATGTGGTCGAATGGCGTGTTGACTGGTACGAAGACGTGCTGGATCGGGAAAAGTTTCTGGCGCTCCTGCAGGCTGTCCGTGAAGCCCTGAAAGAGATCCCACTGCTGGTGACCTTCCGAACTGCTGCCGAGGGCGGCGAGAAGGCAATCTGCGCTGAGGACTATGCGGCCCTGAACATTGCGGCGGCAGAATCCGGCTGTGCTGACCTGATCGATGTGGAAGCCTTTATCGGGGACGAGGTCGTAAAAACCATACTTGAGGGTGTGCATAAAGCCGGTGCGTTCGTTGTCGCGTCCAATCACGATTTTCAGAAAACCCCGCCGCAGGAGGAACTGGTCCGTCGCCTGTGCCGCATGCAGGAGCAGGGTGCAGACATCTGCAAGATTGCCGTAATGCCGCAGACCAAAAAGGATGTGCTTACCCTTCTCTCCGCTACGGAGGAAATGACCTCGGAATATGCGGACCGCCCAATCATTACGATGTCGATGAAAAATACCGGCGTAATCAGCCGTGTCTGTGGTGAGGTCTTCGGTTCTGCACTGACCTTCGGAGCGGCGAAGAAAGCATCCGCGCCTGGGCAAATGGGCGTGGAAGACCTGAACACCGTGCTGCAGCTGCTGCATAAAGCCCTGTAAGCAGACAAAGGCCTACGCAAATATGCATAAAGCACGATAAGAGGCAGAAAACGCTCAAATAAAGAACAAAAGCCGACCGGCCGGTCGGCTTTTTCTGTTCGCGTATTCTTTATTCTTTGCCGTGCGGTGTCGTGGTTACGGTCCCTTATTCTTATCTGCGCAGAGCGGTGCTTACGGTTGCGGCAATCCGGCGGGCACGGGGGAGATAAGCATCCAACATCTCGTCGGCGGCCTTTTCCATTGCCTGTGCCTCCGGCTGTTCGGGCAGGCTTTTGGTGTTGATGAACACGTTCATTGCCGCGGCTTCCAGGGCCGCAGCGGCAGCAAGGGCCCCACAGCCAACGTCAGAGATCATCAGTCGGCTGCATTTTTCCTGCATTTCTTCCAGCAATGCGATGCAGGAGCAGCAGCATTGCATCATTGCAAAGGGTGCCCTGGCGGCATTCAGTGTGGCTTCCTGTAAGATCTGAAGATTGGCAGGGTCTTCTTTGGGCAGGGAATAGGCCCGGGAGAGCGGGGCAAAGGCGTCAGCGTCGGCGTCAATCAACGCAAGGAAGCGGACGCGTAAAGCCTCACAGTCTCCAATCATCCGCTGCAGGTCATCCTCGTAGAGCGCAAATTTCTTTTTGCCCGAGGTCAGGTTGCCGGCCATGGCGCATAATGCAGCCGCGAGGGAACCCATCAGTGCGGCAGTGCCCCCGCCGCCCGGCACAGGTGCTTTTGAGGCAAGCTGCCGGGAAAAGTCTGCACAGCTGAGCTCGTAGATCATAACATTCTCCTTTGCTGTTTCTCTCAGTTTTTTCTCTCAGTATAACGAAAAACAGGGTGAATTACCACAAAAAATTCCGGACTACGGTTTGCCCATAGTCCGGAAAATGTTTTATTCAGCTGTGTCAGTTTATTCGGCTGAGTCAGTCTATCCGTCTTATACAGCGGCGTCAGTCGGTCAGGCCGACTTCCATCTCCAGGTCGCCCAGCAGGTCCAGATATTCAGAATTCAGAGCGGACTTTTCTTCACGGGCCGTACATTCACGCTGCACTGCCAGGGTCGTCCGGTTTACCGGAGCAATGACACCCGCGCCGGCCACACAACCGCCCGGGCATGCCATGCCTTCCAGCAGGTAGCCGTTATACTTGCCGGCTCTGGCCTGCTGAAGCAGCTTGCGGCAGTTATCCAGCCCTTCCGCTGCGGCAATATTGATCTCAAAGCCTTCGGTCTCGCGGATTACGTTCTGCACGGCCTTGGCAACACCGCCGCTAACGGCGAATCCAACACCGTCAGAGGAGGCATCATGCGCGCGGCCGGTCGGTTCGCACTTGGTGATGTCAATTTCCTTGGCATCGAGCATTGCGGCGAATTCCTCGAAGGTCAGCACGAAGTCAACATGGGAGCGGATCGTGCGGCGGCTCGCCTCCAGCTTTTTTGCTGCGCAGGGCCCAATAAAGCAGACCTTGCAGTTGGGGTGACGGTTCTTGATCAGACGGGCAGTGAGGACCATCGGGGTTAGTGCCATGGAAATGTTTTCGGCCAGGTCGGGGTACAGCTTTTTGGCCATAACGGACCAGGCGGGGCAGCAGGACGTTGCCATAAAGGGTTTCTTGGCAGGGACCTCATCCAGGAAGTCTTTTGCCTCTTCCACCGTGCAGAGGTCAGCACCACCGGCTACCTCGTGCACATCGGCAAAGCCGAGGGCGCGGGCTGCCGTGCGCAGCTGGCCAAAATCCACCTTGGCACCGAACTGGCCGGTGATTGCCGGGGCAACGGCTGCATAAACAGGGACGTCAGACTTAATTGCGGTGATGGTCTGGAAGATTTGGCTCTTGTCGATGATGGCACCGAAGGGGCAGTTGACCAGGCACTGTCCGCAGGAAACGCACTTGTCGTGGTCAATATCCGCACGGCCATACTCATCGGAGTGGATGGCATTCATGCCGCAGGCCTTTGCGCAGGGGCGTTCCATTTTAACAATAGCATTGTAGCTGCAGGCCGTAACACACTGACCGCATTTAATGCACTTGCTCTCGTCAATGGTTGCACCGCCGTGTACGATAGAAACAGCGCCCTTGGGGCAGATAGAACGGCAGGGATGCTCCAGGCAGTTCTGGCACAGGTTGGTGACAACGACACGCTTTTCCGGGCAACGGTTGCAGGCAAACTTGATGATATCGATCAGCGGGGGATCGTAGTACTTTTCATCAATGATACTGGCGTCGATACCTTCCAGCCGGGATTCATATTCGTCAAAGTGACGCAGAGAAAGGCCCATGGC
>JAZRWD010000085.1:0-12702 GCA_045599525.1 Candidatus Limivicinus sp.
AGATTAAAATTTTGTTGGATAATAAATTTGGGCAATCGGGTAGGAGGCTGACTATCGGTTAGTCAGCCGACCTCCCACAGAACCGTGCGTACCGGTCTGGTACACGGCTCCTCCCCTGTTTAAGCGATAGATTTGCTGTAGTAAGAATAGAAAAACTGAAATCCAGCCTTTTCAAGCCTTTGGTTTGAGAGGGCTGTATTCATGATTGGGCTTGCGGCTATTCGCCAGTAGCCTTTTCTTGAATTTGCCAATATCCCCGCATTGGAGTTTGATATACCGAGTTTCAGTAAATTTCTCCACCTTGTTCGGACACGCTTCCATTTCTTCCAAAATACCATGCGGATGCGTCTTCGCATCCATTCGTCGATTTCTTTCAAGAAATTTCCCATGTCTGCTAACTTAAAGTAATTTACCCATCCAACTACAAATCGCTTGATCGCCGTTTGCCATGCCTCATAGTTGTTGACATTTTTTCTGCTCGTCAGCTCTCTGACCTTTGCCTTCATCTTTAACTTAGACTTCTTGTGAACGCAAAACTTGAACCCTTTGGCACCTTTGTAGAACCCATATCCGAGAAACTTCATCTTTCCCGCATAGGCTACTACTGTCTTTTCCCGGTTCACTTTGAGGAACAGCTTCTTTTCGATGTACGGAATGATGTGCCGTAGTGTCTGCTCCGCACTCGCTTTGCTTTTACAGAATATCATCATGTCGTCCGCATAGCGCACAAAATGGTGTCCTCTGTTTTCCAGCTCGTGGTCAAGTTCGTTGAGCATAATGTTTGCACATAACGGACTCAGCGGTCCACCCTGCGGTACTCCCACCTCGGTATCTTCGAATTTCCCACACCAAACGGCTCCTGCTCTGAGATATTTGTGGATGAGTGAGAGCACCCTTCCGTCCTTTACATCTCTTGAGAAAATTTCCATCAGCTTGCTCTGGTTCACGGTATCGAAGAACTTTTCTAAGTCCATATCTACCGTCCATACCTCACCTGCTTCCAGATATTCCTTGCACTTTCGCAGGGCGTCATGGGTGCTTCTTTTCGGTCTGAATCCGTAGCTTGTTTCTGCGAATTTCGGTTCGTAGATTGGGGTTAGCACCTGTGCAATTGCCTGTTGGATGACTCGGTCTACCGCTGTCGGTATTCCCAGTTTCCTTTTCTTACCGTTGTCCTTGGGTATTTCTACCCTTCGGACGGGCTGTGGCTGGTATGTTCCCGCCACGATGGATTCCCGGATTTCCTCGCCTTTGTCTTTGAGATATTGAAGAAGTTCATCTACCTCCATCCCATCGACTCCGCCTGCCCCTTTGTTTCTCTTTACCCGTTTGTATGCACGGTTGAGATTCTCGCGGCTTACGATTCTCTCCAGTAATCCATTTGCTTGCCTGTCGGCTTTGGTGATGTTGTTTTCGGTCATCCTCTTGTCAATAAGCGCTTCCGCATACTCTCCGTGTTCCGCACTTACCCTTTGTGGACAGCCATTGCCACAGCAATGTTTTGTGCTTTCTTTTCTCTCGACTTCGGTAACCTTCATTTACTTTCACCTCCAAGGGTTCCTCCCTTCCCGATGCCGTCGACTGCATCGGTACTATGGATTCTTCTGACTTCCTGCGGCAAATCTTGTTTCAACCGTGCTTTGTATACTTACAACTCCGCACGTCCGCAGGATCTCCCCGGGTACTCGCATACTCTTTCTCGCCATGCACCTGCCATGGTTACTGCCTGTGTTTCCGTACAGCTATTGGGCTTCGACTTGTTATGCAGCCTTACCCACACATCCAGCCTTCATGATTTCTGTTCGTCAGGTCAGCGATTTGCCTCCGGCTTCCTTCAGATTCTCAGTTACCCAAGACACCCTTGCTATTGGCTATCTCCTTCCCGCTGTCGGGCGGATTCGGGACTCTCACCCTTGAGAACGTACGCCCGCCGGGCGCACCACAAAAAAGACGCTCCCAAAAACACCTGGGAGCGTCTTTCTATTCTAGACTCGTATAATCTTCGATTCAATAATCAGTGCGCACGGCTGGCGATTTCGCCCTTTACCTTTGCAATAAACTCGTCCAGAGACATAACGGTGGTCTCGTCTGTATCGCGGGAACGTACGCTGATCACGCCTTCCTCGGCTTCCTTTGCGCCGATGATCAGCATATATGGTACGCGATCGACCTGACGTGCCTCGCGGATCTTGTAGCCGATCTTCTCGCTGCGTTCGTCCAGTGCGGTACGGATATTTGCATCTTCCAGAGCATCGTTGACCTTGGTTGCATACTCCATGGTCTTTTCGCTTACCGGCAGGACCTTGACCTGCAGCGGAGCAAGCCAGACCGGGAACTTACCCTTGGTCTCTTCGATCATGTAGGCCATGAAGCGGTCAAGAGAGCCAAGAATTGCGCGGTGCAGAACGACCGGAGTCTGGCCGTTGCCTTCGGAGTCAATGTACTTCAGGTCAAACTTTGCGGGCAGGCAGAAGTCCAGCTGGCAGGTAGACAGAGTGTACTCTCCACCGACTGCCGGTTTTACGTTAACGTCCAGCTTCGGGCCATAGAAGGCTGCTTCACCGATTTCTTCGGTAAAGTCGATCTTCAGTTCCTTCAGGACCTCACGCAGTGCGCTCTCTGCGGTATCCCACATCGCATCGTCCGGGTGGTACTTTACCTTGTCCTCAGGGGCACGCAGGGAAAGCACGCAGCGGTAGTCGGTGATACCAAAGTCTCTGTAAACGTCAAAGATCAGGTCGACGACCTTGCTGACTTCATCCTTGATCTGGTCTGGAGTAACGAACAGATGGGCGTCATTCTGGCAGAAGTGGCGGCCGCGCTCAATGCCCTTCAGGGTGCCGGAAGATTCAAAACGGAAGTCATGTGCGATCTCGCCAATACGGATCGGCAGCTCGCGGTAGCTGTGAGGACGGTTGGCATAAATACGCATATGGTGCGGGCAGTTCATGGGACGGAGAACAAAGCTCTCGCCTTCCACTTCCATAGCGGGGAACATATTATTTTTATAGTGAGCCCAGTGGCCGGAGGTCTCATAAAGAGCGACCGTTCCGACGCACGGTGTCATAACATGCTGATAGCCCAGCTTGCGTTCCTTGGCCTTGATATAGTCTTCCAGCTCCTGCCATACGGTATAGCCTTTCGGAAGGAACATGGGCAGTCCGCGTCCGATCAGGTCGTCTGTCATGAACAGGCCCATCTCCGCGCCGATCTTGCGATGGTCACGGGCTTTGGCTTCTTCCTGCTGCTTAAGATAAGCGTCCAGCTCTTCCTGAGAAGCAAAGGCAACGCCATTAATACGGGTAAGCATCTTGTTGTTTGCGTCGTTTTTCCAGTATGCGCCGCTCTGCTGGGTAATTTTAAAGGCCTTAAGCGCCTTGGTGTAGGTCACGTGAGGGCCAACGCACATGTCAATGTAATCGCCCTGCTGATAGAAGCTGATAATGGCATCTTCCGGCAGGTCGCCGATGTGCTCTTCTTTATACTTGGCGCCACGGTCATGCATCAGCTTAACCGCTTCGTCACGGGGCAGGATAAAGGGCTTGATGGGCAGATTCTGCTTGATGATCTTCTTCATTTCGGCTTCGATGGCTGCCAGGTCTTCATCGCCCAGCTTCTTCTCACCGAAGTCAACGTCATAATAGAAACCCTTTTCCGTAGCAGGGCCATAGGCAAAGTCCGCTTCCGGGAAGAGGTGCTGGATGGCCTGAGCCATAATGTGTGCTGCGGAATGGCGCAAAACATGCTGTGCTTCTTCTGCCGGACATTCCGCAACGGTGCCGTCTTTGTAAATGATCTTCATTTGTTTATCTCCTTTTCGTTTTTCGCATAAGGACAAGGGTGCAAAAAACACCCCCAGATTTCTCCAAGGGTGCCTGAATAAGCACGGTTCCACCTTGATTTTTCACTCAACGCCCTGTTTCGAAGGGCATACGGTACACTTATGCGCTGTTTCTGCGCTTTCTCGTGTACGGCTCGGGAGTGGTATCGGCTGCGGCTGTACAGCGTGCTCTCAACAAACGCACGCCTCTCTGTAATACAACGTTTGCAGCGTCGTTCTCCTTCAACGCCTTGTTCGCCATAGTATCACCTTTCCCCCTCTGAATCAACCATTATTTACGTCCGGGGAGAAAAAAACAGGAATCGTGCTCCACGATTCCTGTTTTCGGTTTCTTACTCTGCAGTTTTGTCTGCCTCTTCCGAATCTGTCGGAGCTTCATCTGCCGGAATACCTTCCTCGGGCAGTGCTTCATCAGCCGGTTCTGCCGCCTCATCCGGAAGCGCGGTCTCCGCCTCTTCGGAGTAACCGTCTGTCATGGAGATCTTGCGGGCAGGGCGTTCGATCGTGCGGTCCTGTGCAGCCGCTTTTGCCGCCTGGCGCATCTCCTCGGTCATGAATTCACCATGCTCAAAGAAATAATTGAATTCCGCTGCTTCAATGGTTTCATGAACCAGCAGATACTCTGCCAGCTTGCGGAGTTCTTCTGCGTGCTCGGTAAGGATCTTTTCACAATCTGCCTGAGCATGCTCAAAGATCTTCGTAACCTCTTCATCGATAATGGCCGCGGTTTCTTCGGAGTAGCTCTTTGTCTGACCAAAGTCACGCCCGATAAAGATGCTGTGACCGGAATTGTCGTAGGAGATCGGTCCAAGGCGTTCGCTCATACCGTATTTCATCACCATATCACGGGCAATGGCGCTGGCCTGCTGAATATCACCGGAGGCACCGGTAGAAATATCATCCAGGAACAGTTTCTCCGCAATACGTCCACCGAGGGCCATAATGATATTCTCGTACATCTCCGCACGGGATTTGAAGTTTTCCTGATCTTCATTCGGGCGGAAGAGGGTAAAGCCGCCCGCAGGGCCGCGGGGGATAATCGTGATGTAGTGGACCGGGTCAACGTTCTTCAGGAACTTACCCGCAACCGCATGGCCGGACTCGTGGTAGGCTGTCAGCTTGCGGGCCTTCTCACTCATCTTGCGGCTCTTCTTTTCCGGACCCATCTGGACCTTCAGGATCGCCTCATCGACATCCGCCATTGTAATAAAGCGATGCTTGCGGCGAACAGCCAGCAGTGCTGCCTCGTTCATCAGGTTTTCCAGATCGGCACCGGCGAAGCCGGGCGTACCCTTTGCAATGCTGTTCAGGTCTACATCGTCAGCCAGATACTTGTCCCGTGCATGGATCTTCAGGATCGCTTCACGGCCGCGGATATCCGGCAGGCCAACATAAACCTGACGGTCGAAGCGGCCGGGACGCAGCAGAGCATTGTCAAGAATGTCTGCGCGGTTGGTTGCCGCCATAACAATAACGCCCTCGTTATTGCCAAAGCCATCCATCTCAACAAGGAGCTGGTTGAGTGTCTGCTCACGTTCGTCATGTCCGCCACCAAGGCCGCTGCCTCTCTGCCGGCCAACTGCGTCAATTTCATCGATAAAGATAATGGCAGGAGCAGCCTTCTTGGCCTGCTCAAACAGATCGCGCACACGACCTGCGCCAACACCGACGTAAAGCTCGACAAAGTCTGAACCGGAGATAGAGAGGAACTGGACGTTTGCCTCTCCGGCGACAGCCTTCGCCAAAAGGGTCTTACCGGTTCCCGGAGGGCCGACAAGAAGTACACCCTTCGGAATACGGGCACCCATAGCGGTATAGGCCTTCGGATCCTTCAGGAAATCCACGATTTCGGCAAGCTCTTCCTTTTCTTCGTCGCAGCCTGCCACATCATTAAAGGTCTTCTTGTTCTTTTCATCGCTGCCAAGACGGGTGCGGGCCTTGCTGAAGCGCGCTATGCCGCCTGCTCCGCCGCCTGCCCGGTTCATCATCACATACCAAAGAGCCATAGCGATGATCATAATAACCAGATAGGGCACAAAGCTGACCCACCAGGGCAGAATAAAGCCTTCTGTGTAGTCGTAGCTTTCCAGCACGCCGGAGTCGTACTGTTCTTTGATCAGGTCGCCAAAGTCTTCATAGAACACGGCAAAGCTGTACATGCTGTAGGTCATTTCCTCAGTGGGTACAACCTTGTCGCCTGTCCTGACCTGAAGGATAATGTCTGTTCCCTCTGTTTTGAATGACTGCACCTTCTGGTCCTTAAACAGGGTAACCAGTTCAGAATAGGTCTTTACAGTATTTTCCTTTGTGCCGGTATTACTGGTCGTATAGATTATGGCAACGAGAATCACTGCCAGCAAAATATAAAAACCAAGGTCACGGGCTCTGTTTCGCTGTGGTTTCAAATAGCTTTCACTTCCTTATTCCATTCCCAGGTCAAAGCCTGTTGCTGAGTAAATTTTATCTCCCTCAGGAGTAAATTTCCGGTTTCAGAACGCCGATGTAGGGAAGATTGCGGTAGCGTTCGTTATAATCCAGCCCGTAGCCGACCACGAAAGCGTCCGGCACTTCAAAGCAGGAATAATCCGCATATACGGGTGCCTTGCGGCGAGAGGGTTTATCCATCAGTGTTGCAATCGTAATGGATGCCGGCTTGCGGGTCATCAGATAGCCGCGAAGGTAATTGAGGGTCACACCGGAGTCCAGAATATCTTCCACAATAATCACATGACGGCCTTCAATATCCTGGCTCAGGTCCTTATTGATTTTTACTGCACCGGTAGTCGTTGTTCCGCTATAAGAAGAAACGGCCATAAAGTCCATGGAGCAGTTTATATTTACGCTTCGCATCAGATCTGCCATGAAAATGAAGCAGCCCTTCAGTACGCCGACAAAGATTGGGTCTTTATCCGCGAAATCACGGGAGATTGCCGCACCCATTGCGTTAACCTTGTTCTTCAGTTCTTCTTCCGAGATCAGAACGCTTTCTATGTCCTTTTCAATCACAATGCGTTTCCTCCGAATTGTTTTGTGGGAATATATCCAGCTGAAGCACCCGGTCGCCTTCTGCCGCAAAGCCCCGTTCATCTACAGCAAGGCCGACAGCAGCAAGGATACCCTTTTCATCCCGCAGGATCAGGGTCTGTGCTCTCTGCTGTTCGGTGTATTTTGCTTCGCGGAACAGCTGCCGCAGCGTTTTGGTACAATTTCTGCCGATAGGTCTCATGCGATCCCCCGGCAAATGACCGGTGACAGTAATATTACCACATATATTGTCACTTTTGAAATAATAAGTTTTGAACAAGTCGTGAATTTCTTTCTTTTGTGAACGAAATTCTTCAACATGCGCAATTAGCTGAACACCTGCTTCCGGTAACTCCAGAATCGCACCCGGTTCTATCTTCCGCGGAACGATTGCTGTCGGTTTCCTTCGCATTTCCGAAAAATACAGCTTACCCTGTTCTCTTTTCACATAAAGCCCGGGTAATTCCAGTTCTGCGCGCTCCGCCCCTTCACTCAGGGCAAGAACGGCCTCCACGTGCTGCGCCTCCAATGCTTTGCCTGCAAGGATCCGCACTACCCGGGATGCCACAGCCGGATGCAGCTGCGCCAGTGCCGATGCCGGAACGCTTCGGTCATCCGGGAACCGCGCAAGAAATTCCTTTGCCATCTGCTGCAGGCAGTCCTCATCACTCCGTAACAGACGGGCAGCCCGGGCAACCGCATCAGGAAAGGACGGGTTCATCCGCCACAGCGCCGGCAGAACATGATGCCGCAGATAATTCCGTGAAAAACAGTCTTCGGCGTTGGAACTGTCTTCGATATGCGGTATGTTCTCTTCCGCCAGATAGGCTTCAATTTCCTTCCTGGATACCTCCAGCAAAGGGCGAATGATTTTTCCGCGGACCGGTGGGATTCCTCCCAGCCCGGCTGTACCGCTCCCCCGAACCAAATGGAAGAGGACTGTTTCCGCGTTATCCTCCGCATTATGGGCCGTTGCAATTTTATTGCAGCCCAGCTTTTCCGCAGCCGTCTCCAGAAAACGATACCGCATAATACGGGCAGCCTCTTCGATACCGCAGTTCTGTTCCTCCGCCCAGAGGCGCACGTCTCCGTGCTCCAGGCAAAGAGGGATACCCAGCCTTTCGCACTGTTTCTGCGCAAACTCGGCATCCCGCAGAGCTTCTGCCCCACGCAGGCCGTGCTCATAATGTGCTGCACAGACACGAATGCCCAGCTGCTTTTCATGGCTTTTCAGCCAGTGCAGCAGGCACATGGAATCTGCGCCTCCACTCAGGGCGCAGAGCACACTGTCCCCCGGCTCAAGCATTGCATTTCGCCGGAGGTTTTCTGTGATACGACGATCAATCGTCTTCATGGCGTCTTTCCACAGAGGCAAAAGAGGTATACTCCGGCAGCCATGCCAGTTCCACTGTTCCTGTTTCGCCTTTACGGTTTTTCAGAACGATGCACTCCGAGAGATTCGGGTTTTCGCAGTCTTTATTGTAATACCCGTCACGATAGAGGGCCAGAACCACGTCCGCATCCTGCTCGATAGCTCCGGATTCGCGAAGGTCTGACAACTGCGGGCGTTTATCTGTTCTGGACTCGTTCGCACGAGAAAGCTGGGACAGACAGATGACCGGAACGTTCAGTTCCTTTGCCATGACCTTCAGCATGCGGCTCATGTCGCTGACCACCTGCTGACGGCTCTCATTTGACCAGGAGTTTTTCCCGCCGGAGGATGACATCAGCTGGAGATAGTCGATCACAATCAGGTCCAGATCCTTGATTCGCCTGCATTCCGCATTAATATCCGCAACAGTCAGGCCGGCATTATCATCAATGCGGATATCCGCCATACTCATACGCTGCGCGGCTTCGGTGATATCCTGCCACTGCCGGTCTGTAAGGTTACCGGTCAGCAGATTACCGCTGGGAATGAAGGCTGCATGGGAAAGTAGCCTCTGGACCAGCTGCTCCCGTGACATTTCCAAGGAGAACACCGCCACTGTCTTGTGCAGATTCAGCCCCACATAGCTGGCGATATTCAGGGCAAGACTGGTTTTGCCCATGCCGGGACGTGCTGCAATCAGAATAAGGTCCGTCTTGTTCAGGCCAAGGATCACCCTGTCCAGATCGGGCAGACCGGTTTCCATACCGGGATACTTTTTATCACTGGCAGCTGCTTCCGCCAGAATGTCAAACACATTCTGCACGACCTGGGCAACAGGGACCAGGCCACCGGCATTCTTCCCGCTGCGGAGAGCATAAATCTTTCGTTCTGCCTCCTCGAGCATCATGTCGGCCTCGCCGGCCCCTTCCTGAACCATGCTGCTGATCTCATCGGCAGCATCGCCAAGACGGCGCATCAGAGCTTTATCCCGGACAATTGCCGCATATTCCAGAACATTGGCCGCGGTCGGTGTCATCTGCATGATTTCGGCCATATATTCTGCCGTATTATCATGCGCAACGCCCCGCACCCGCATCTCTTCGAGCAGTGTTACTGCGTCAATACTGCGGCTGAAGGAAAACATCGCATAAACCGTTTCAAATATGTCGCGATTCTGCTGAATATAGAATTCCTCTGCCCTCAGCTTTTCCAGCACATCCGGAACACAGCGGGGGTCGATCAGGATCGACCCGATGACCGCCTGCTCCGCCTGGGCGGAATAGGGCACTTTTTTGCCGAGAAGCTCATCCATAGAGTTTACTTATCCTCTGTTACGATCAGATTAATGGTTCCGCTGACTTCATAGCCGAACTTGGCCTTAACCAAGTAGCTGCCAAAGTTCTTGATGGGGTCGCTCTGCACAATCTTATTCTTTTCAATCTCAATACCGTGCTGTTCCTTCAGCGCGTTGCTGATTTCCTGGCTGGTTACCGCACCGAAGAGCTTACCGCCGTTGCCGGCCTTTGCCTTGATTACGACCTGGATTTCCTTCAGCTTAGCGGCATTCTCCTCTGCCTGCTGCTTTTCCTTGGCGATGCGGGCAGCATTTGCCTTTTCCTTCAGCTTAAACTGGTTAATATTGTCTGCTGTTGCGATAGAAGCCAGCTTGCGGGGCAGCAGATAGTTTCTGGCATAGCCCTCAGAGACTTCCTTCAGTTCGCCTTTTTTGCCCTGTCCCTTGACATCTTCATTAAAAATAACCTTCATTGTTTGTTCCTTTCATCCAAAATAATCATCAATTGCTTTCCGGAGCAGCTCCTGAGCAGCTTCCGGATCCGTATTGCTCAACAAAGCCGCAGCAGCATTCTTGTTTCCGCCGCCGCCAATGTTTTCCATAATGATCTGCACGTTCATATCACCGATTGACCGCGCAGAAACAGATGTGTTTCCGTTGCCGTCCGGAGATGCCACAATGGAAGCCTCCACCCCGGAAACATTCAGCAGCTCGTCCGCAGCCTGGGCAAGTGCAACTCTGCCATGTGTTTCCTCTGTCACTGCCATTACCACGACATCGTGATACAGCTTTGCCTGCTGCATAATTCTGTATTTTTCAATTGTGGCATCCATACCGTTCTGGAACAGTTTTTTTACGCTGATCGTATCCGCACCGGCACGGCGCAGATAGGCAGCTGCTTCAAAGGTCCGCTCTCCGGTACGCAGGGTAAAGTTTTTCGTATCGAGGCAAATACCGGCAAGAAGAGCGTCAGACTCCAGACGCGTGATGTCGCCCGGATCCGTAACTTCCTGAAGGATCTCGGTCAGCAGTTCACAGGCAGACGAAGCATAGGGCTCCACAAAGCCCATTGCGGCGTTCTGGATGCGGGTCGCCGACACACGGTGATGGTCGATGACCGCCACACGGGGAATGCTTTCCAAAAGGTCCACATCCTCTACCTGCTCAGGACGGTTCGTATCGACTACGACCAGAAGCGACTTGCCTCCGGCCTTCATCATGGCCTCCTGCGGCGTGATGAAGCAGTCTTTATACAGCTCGTTTTCCAACAGTCTGTCGATCAGCGGGCCCGCTGCCGTGCTTTCTTTGTTAATGACGATATAGGACTTTACACCAAGCTTTCGTGTAATACAGCAAACGCCGACGGCCGCACCAACCGCGTCATAGTCGGCAAAGCGGTGCCCCATCACGAAAACCTCAGAAGATTCCCGCATCAGCTCGGCCAGTGTGTTGGCCATTACACGTGAGCGCACCTTGGTACGTTTCTCCACTTCACCACCGCGTCCGCCATAGAATTCAAAATTCAGACGGTTCTTAATGACAGCCTGGTCGCCGCCGCGGGACAGCGCCAGTTCACAACCGACAGCAGCATACTGGAGCACTTCCTGATAACTCTCACCGTCAATGCCAAGCCCGATACTGATCGACGCTTCAATGCCCGCGGGATTCTTTACGGAATGCACCTGCTGAATAATCTCGAACTTATCCGCACGCATGTCGCTCAGTGCCTTGTTTTCAAAAAGGGTAATGTAGCTGTCACGCTCATAGCGGCGAATAATGCCGCCGTTTTTTTCGACCCAGGCATTCAGCAGGTCTTCCACCGCATCGCGGGTATCATTTTTTGCGCGTTCCGGCTGGTTGCGGTACAGCTCTTCCAGATTATCAATGACAATGATTCCGGCTACCGGTCGGCTGTCTTTATAACGGGCCTTAATCTGCTCATAATCGGTAATATCGATCCAGTAGGTGATACCCATGAAGGCATTTCCGTCTTCCGGTTTCTCGCTGCGGACAAGATTTCCGTGTACCTGGTAAAGTCTTCCTTTCACCTCTACCGGTGTCGGAATCTCACTTTTTCCTTCGGTCAACCATTTGCTATTAAAACCTGAGGCGACATCCGTTATGCGGGCATCCAGACGATTGGACTGGATGTCACACAAAGAGAAAAACATCTCATTTGCCCAGCTTATTCCGCTGTCTTCCAGGCGGAAAACGGCAATTGGCAGTGGAAAATGCACCAGTGTATTATTCTTCGCGCTGTCTGTATCATAGGTGACCGACTCGATATACTGGGCAAGCTGCTTTTCGCGCTGTCTTCTCGCCAGAAGAGAATACAGCATGAGAAGTAATATAATAATCAGTTCCCCGCCGGCCAGAATATACTGCTCTTTCATTAATGTAACAGCAGCAAACACAATCAAAGCCAGCAGATATGCCTTTGTTGTGGACTCTGTCAGGCGGCGCAGTTTATTATTCATAATAAACCTCCAGGCAAACAGTTTTCACTATTATCCCAATGTAATGGGTAATTATATCAAATTCTGCACTTTTTTACAACTGCCTTTTTGTCCGCTTGACAGATGTTCCCTGCAGTGGTACAGTATCTTTTGTATGGAAGCCACACGCCGGTGTGGTGGAATGGTAGACACCAGGGACTTAAAATCCCTTGCGGGCAACCGCGTACCGGTTCGAGTCCGGTCACCGGCACCAGAAAAGAATCGTAATTCGGATAGAATTGCGGTTCTTTTCTTTTTCCGCTGTCTAGAAAAATTATGGTGTCGAAATTCAACTTTTTTCATCTTTGTTGCAAATTATTGCAAATCTGCAAATAATTAGTTGACGGATAAACACGCTGTCTGTTAAGATGCAGATAGTTCCGAGTCATGCAGGCCTACGCGGTTTACATGACCGATGAGTGGCGCGGGTAACTGAGCCGCTTGCCTTATGCAAAGGAACACATGATACTCTCAGGCTAAGGGGAGTATCATGTGTTCCTTTGCATTTTTTAGCACCAAAATGGAATATTAGGAAAGGAAAAAACTCAAAATGGCAAATCTGATTCAGAAGATGCTCCGCTCCGACATCAGCCGCCGCGACTTCATCAAAGGCTCCCTTGCAGCAACTGCAAGCCTGGCAGGGATGAGTGCAGTAGCTTATGCAGACGAAAGCACC
>JAZRWD010000086.1:0-3729 GCA_045599525.1 Candidatus Limivicinus sp.
GTCCTTCATAACATCCAGAACCTCGCCGACCATTTCCGGGTCGAGTGCGGAGGTCGGTTCATCGAAGAGCATGACTTCAGGGTTCATGGCCAGCGCACGGGCGATGGCTACACGCTGTTTCTGGCCGCCGGAAAGCTGCACTGGGTAATTGTCTGCCTTGTCGGCCAACCCAACGCGGGTCAGCAGTTCCATGGCTCTGGCATCCGCCTGCTCCTTTGTCATTTTCTTCAGCTTGACGGGAGCATAGGTAATGTTTTCACGGATGGTAAAGTGCGGGAAAAGATTAAAATGCTGGAACACCATACCCATCTTCTGGCGGACCCTGTTGATGTCCGTCTTCGGGTCGTTTACACATTCACCGTCCAGGAAGATCTGGCCGCCGGTGGCTTCCTCCAGCCGGTTCAGGCAGCGCAGGAAGGTAGACTTGCCAGAACCGGAAGGCCCGATAATGACGACAACCTCGCCTGCCTCGATGGATTTTGTGATCCCACGCAGGACATGCAGATCACCAAAGCTTTTTCTTAACTCTTTGACTTCAATCATTGCCATTTTCCGTTACCTCCTCAGCGAATATCCGACTTACGGAGTGCATCTTCGACCTTCTTCAAGCAAAGAGTAAGCATCTTGATCAGCACATAATAGATAATGGCCGTGCCAACCAGAGGCATAAACGCAAGGAAGGTGGCACTCTTGATAAAGTCACCAGCCTTCTGAATGTCCATCAGGCCGACATAACCGACAATAGCGGTTTCCTTGATGAGCACGATAAACTCATTGCACAGAGTCGGGAAAATGTTCTTGATTGCCTGCGGCATAACGATGCCGACCATTGTCTGTGCAGCGGTCAGGCCGAGGGAACGGCCGGCCTCTGTCTGTCCTTTGTCGATGGAAAGGATGCCCGCACGGATGATCTCAGACACGTAAGCGCCGGAGTTGATACCAAAAGCAATGCCGGCAATGATCCACTTTTCCCAGCGAACGGTAGCAAATACCACAAAGTAGATGATCATCAGCTGGGTCACGGAAGGCGTACCGCGGATAACATCGGTATACACACCGCCGATGGCTTTCAGCAGCTTGTTTTTGGAAAGGTTGCACAGAGCAATCACAAAACCAATCAAAACACCGATGACAACAGCCAGCAAAGATACTTTTATCGTAACGCCGATGCCGCGAACGAGGAGCATATAACGGTCATCATTAATAAAGCAGCGCGTGAACTGGGTCACAATATTGGCCCACCATTCGTTCATAAACTTCCTCCTTATTCACGAAAAATGAATAATACACCATATTTATGCGACTAGTTGAGATATAATACCCGCATTTTGTGTAAATGTCAACTTGTTTTGGTTTGCTCTTCCCTTCTTCTTTGTTCTCTTTCCATGACAAAAACGTATTGTTTTGCACTTCCCGGCTAGCTTTTCCCGGTTCAATCCTTTATTGCTCTCCCGCAAAGGTCCAGCCGTGTTCTCCGTGGTAGATCATCTGACGGGTCATGCCTCCGTCTATGCAAATATTCTCCCCCGTAATAAAGCCTGCCTTATCGGAGCAGAGAAACAGGATCATATTCGCAATATCCATTGTATTGCCGACCCGTCCAACCGGTTGCTGTGCAGCATCAGGGCCTTCCCAGATGTTGTTTCCGGTCTCGATCCATCCGGGTGAGATCGAATTGACGCGAACTTTTCCTGCAAGACTGATGGCAAGAGCATGGGTCAGTGCCGCTATCCCGCCTTTTGCTGCAGTATAGCTTTCCGTCTGCGGCTGGCTCATGCGGTCGCGTGAAGAGGCAATGTTGATGATACTCGCCCCTTCGCCGAAAGAGCCGGCGAAAAGCTTTGTCAGGTAAAACGGTGCCGTAACACCGACCGCTAGCGCATAGCTGAACTCCTCATAGGTGCATTCATCCAGCCCCCGCATAATCGGCAGGGCATTATTGACCAGCACGTCCACATGCCCGTATTTCTTCAAAACAGTAGCGGCAAACTCCTCCAGCACATCTTTCCGGCTGATATCCCCCACATAATGTGCGCCTTCCGCTTTATCAATGACCTCAACCATAGCCCCCTCTGCGGCAAAAGCTTCTGCAGTTGTTTTGCCGATACCATGGGCTCCTCCTGTTATCACAACGACCTTATCCTTAAATTGCATATTTTTCTCCTTTTCCCGGTCCGTTCCGGATGATGGCTTCTGTTCATCCCTGTCCAGATACTCGCTGTATTCTGCCTTCAGCAGGTTCCGTGTTTCTTCTTTTCTCCGGCGTATGCTTGTGGATAACAGAAAGCGGACAGAAACACCGTTCCGTCGTGCCTCTGTCCGTCTTCAGCAGAATAAACTTTCAATATGCTGTTGTATTCTGATCCGTCAGCGTTTCAGCAGCATATTCTACCGTTATGCCGGCCTCTCTCTGATCTGTCAGCGTGTCGGCACGACCTCCAGCCAGTAACCGTCCGGGTCAGTAATAAAGTAGATGCCCATGGAAGGGTTCTCAAAACAGATGCAGCCCATTGCCTCATGCTTTGCGTGCGCCGCTTCAAAGTCATCCGTGCGGAATGCCAGATGGAATTCACATTCGCCCAGATCATAGCTCTGCGGATGGTCCCGCAGCCAGGTCAGTTCCAGCTCGAAATCCGACTCGGGATTGCTGACATAGACAATAATAAAGGAACCGTCCGAAGCCACTTTCCGACGAACCTCCGTAAGCCCGAGAGCCTCTTTGTAAAAGGCAAGAGATGCATCCAGATCTTTGACGTTGTAGTTTTCGTGAACCATTCTAAAATTCATATTCTTCGCCCTCCTGATGAATTATGTGAATCATTGACTGCTGCCCGTCGGCAGAAGGATGTTCAAATATATAGCGGGGAATCACATCGTAATCCTCCCAGAAATGCATGGGGAAAATATGCCGTGCCTTTACCTTTTCCTCAAAGTAGCCAAGACCATACCAGTATGCGTCCTGCAGCCGGGGATCAAGCGGAACAAAGGCAACATCAAAAGAAATATTCGCCAGCTTATCGATCTCTTTTTTATACGCTTTTTCCACATTCGGGTTCCAGGGATCCGGCTCCCCTTCCCAGTGCCACCAGTTCAGATCCCCCGCATGGTAGAAACTGCAGCCGTTCTTTTCCCGCAAAACAAACGCAACGCCCACATCGGTCGATTTCAGCGTAGAGACCGTACACCCGTCCAGCTCGTAGCTGTTTCCTGCCAGGACCCAGGTGATCCTGTCATTTAATTCTCCGGCCCACTCCGGCAGCTGCTTTTTATGCTTTCGGTAAATGTCCCGGCTGAGAACAAAGCGGGTTACTCTGTCACCTAACGGAGAGGCAAAAATCTCTTTCGCGAAATGGTCCCCGTGCCAGTGGCTTGCCATAACATACAAAGGCTTATCCGGGCAAAAATCGGGAAGTTGGCCACGGATATAATCAATTAAATAATACGCGGCATCGGTTTCCAGCAGGAATCCGCTGTGGCCGGTATACGTTACCTTCACCGAATCTCCCCCTTTCCCTGCACTATAGGGAACATTATAGTCTATGCCACAGACTTGCACAAGGGAATTAATGGTTATTCCGTTCCTTTTAAAAAAGCAAAAGGCCCAAAGATGATAATCTCTGAGCCTTCCTGCCCGGAAGCACCGGGAAAAACCCGGTGCCCCTTTGTCTGTTTTTTTTCGTTCAGAATCGCTTTAACACGAATCATACCGTAACCGAGCAAGAGAAGAGC
>JAZRWD010000087.1:0-8563 GCA_045599525.1 Candidatus Limivicinus sp.
GGTCCGCCGCCGCGAACGTCGATGCCGGCAGGCATGCCCTTAGGGGAAATGAACACGGTGCAGCCGGTGGCACCTACGGGGTCCTCCACCTGCCCGATGGCGATATTCTGTATGTCATGGATTGAGATTTCCTGCATGATATTTTCCTCCTGAAGCGGGCTCAGCCGGATGCTGCCACCCTTTTTTCTTCAGTGTACTGCGTGAAGGGCTGTCAGGCAAGGCTTTTTTCTGCCCTTTGGCTCGTTGCGCCGCTCCTTGCAAAGTTTGCGGTACCTGTTTATAATATGAACAGGATTTTTGAAATGCTTTCAGGAGGAAGAAGCAATGCGTTATGAAATTAAAGGGGCTCCGATGCCCGTGGTGGAATGCTTTCTGGCACCGGGAGAGGCACTGAACTGTGAGTCCGGTGCAATGAGCTGGATGTCCCCCAATATGCAGATGACGACAAGTGGCGGTGGCCTGGGCAAGCTCTTCGGTAGGGCGTTGAGCGGAGAAAACCTGTTTCTGAACACGTACACCGCTTTGGGCGGGGAGGGCTGCATTGCCTTTGCCTCCAGTTTTACCGGCGACATCCAGGCGATAGAACTGCAGCCGGGCGAGGCGATCCTCTGCCAGAAGTCCGCCTTTCTGGCTGCTACCACCGGAGTGAGCATGTCAGTAGCCTTTCAGAAAAAGCTGGGAGCCGGTTTCTTCGGCGGCGAGGGCTTTGTACTGCAGCGCATCGTAGGACCGGGTCTGGTCTTTCTGGAAATCGACGGTACAGCGGTCAGTAAGGTTCTCCGGCCCGGGGAACAGATCATTGTGGATACCGGCTATCTGGCAATGATGGACGGCACCTGCTCGATGGACATCCAGACCGTGAAGGGCGTGAAGAATGCACTGCTGGGCGGTGAAGGCCTGTTTAACACGGTGATTACCGGCCCTGGCCGCGTTACCCTGCAAACTATGCCGATTGCAAAGGTGGCTCACAGCCTGATTCCCTATCTGCCGCTGGGCAATAACAGCAAATAAGCAGCCCGCCTGCGTGAACAGACAGGAGAAGCAATGACCTTTTTGAACAACAAGCTCCTTGGGGACGCTGACTTTACCCGCCGCCTGAAGAGCCTGGTACTGCCGATTATGGTCCAGTCCTTTATGCTGGCCCTGGTTAGCGCGACAGATGCTATTATGCTGGGCTTTGTGGACCAGGCTTCCCTGTCGGCAGTTTCTTTGGGTGGCCAGGTCCAGTTTATCCTGAGCCTGGTGGTAACGGGCGTTACCGCCGGCCTGGGTATCCTGGCGGCACAGTACTGGGGCAAGGGAGATGCTGTAGTGCTGGAAAAAATCGTTCCCATTGCTCTGCGGGTAAATCTGATTACCGGCGTATTTTTTACGGCGGCCGCCGGCCTTGCACCGGGGTTGCTGATGCGCGTTCTGACCAACGACGAGTCACTGCTTGGCCTGGGGGCGGACTACCTGCGGGCGGTCTCTCTGTCCTACCTGCTGTGCGCGGTGTCTCAGATTTATCTGACCGTTCTGAAAAATACCGACCATGCGGACCTGAGCTCCCGAATCAGTTCCACTGCGGTGGTCTTCAATATCCTTGCCAACGCGGTGCTCATCTTCGGCTTATGCGGTGCTCCCCGGCTCGGGGTGGTCGGTGCGGCCTATGCGACGGTGCTGGCCCGCCTGCTGGAGCTGATCTGGTCGGCGTGGGAGACAAAAAAGCCTGGCAGGGTCCGCGTTCGATGGGACCGCCTCCTGACGAAGGAGACAGACCTGCGGACAGATTTTAACCGCTACACCGGCCCGGTGCTGCTGGCTTCCCTGGTCTGGGGCGTGGCATACAGCCTGTACACGGTGTATATGGGCCACCTGGGCAGCGATGCGGTGGCGGCCAATTCTGTCACTACAATTATCCGTACCCTCGTGTCCTGCGGTATCCGCGGACTGGGCGGTGGTACCGGCGTGCTGATGGGCCATGTGCTGGGGGCCAATGACCTGGTAAAGGCAAAGGACTACGGAGGCCGCCTGACCCGCCTGTCGATTCTGACCGGGGTGACGACCGGCCTGCTGCTGATGGCCATCTCGCCATTCGTGGTGCGCCTTGCCCCGCTGACGGAGACCGCTGCGGGATATCTGCAGGGAATGCTGCTCTTCTGCGGTGTGAACCTGATGTTCCAGTCCGTCAACCATGTGGTTCTGGACGGTGTTTTCTGCGCGGGCGGCGACTCCCGCTTCGATATGATCGGTAATATCTTTGCCATGTGGTGCTTCTCGGTACCGGTGGGCTATCTGGCGGCCTTTGTGTTCCATGCCCCGGTACTGGCGGTCTACTGCATCGTGAATCTGGACGAGATCGTCAAGATTCCTGCGGTGTACCTGCGCTACAAAAAATATATCTGGCTGCGGAATATCACCCGCGAGGTGACAGAGTAGACGAGTGCCCGGAAGGAAATTTGATACGGGACGAGAAAGAGGCGAAATATGGACGGCTTTACCCGGGAGGAACAGAAGATTTATGCCTGCATCGCTGCACGGGACGCGGTAAAGGCCCGGGAGATTGCAAACCTGACCGGTCTGGACCGGTCGCTGGTAAATCGCCATCTCTATGCCTCGCCGCTGCTGCATGAGCTGTGCTGGCAGGACCGGGACTGCTGCTGGCATGCCATGATTCGGCAGGGCAGCCCGCATCGGGGGCTGGAGGAGTTTTCCGGCTGGTACGGCACGGTCCGGGACTTTCTGGCGCTAACGGAGGAACAATGGCTGGCCAGCCTGACAGAGGGCTGTGTGAACATCGGGAGAAACCTGAACGATACCAGGGGCCTTTTTCATTCCTTCCGGGATGAGCGTGAGACGATGCGCCGCCTGTTTGCGGACATCCGTTCCCTCTCGACACTGGACATCGGAGACTGGGAGCTGGTCTTTGAACTGAGGATCAAGCGCTCCCGCCACATTCGCATCTACACCGATGTACTGCTGCTTACTCCACTGCATTGCTTTTCTCTCGAGTTCAAGATGAAAAACAAAATTGACCCGGAGGAAGTCGCTCAGGCCTTCAAGTATGCCCGTTTTCTGGGCATCATTTTGGGTGAGGATATGGAAATCGTGCCCGCCCTGGTGCTGACCGGGGCCACGGAGCTTTTTGATTACGCCCCGGTACCGGAGCAGGACGCGGAAGTCCATGTGGTATCCGGGGACCTGCTGTTCAACTTGCCGGACACCTATCTGCATTTTCTGGGCTAACACGGAAAGGGAGACTGCTATGGCGCGCAAGATTCTTTTTATTGATATTGACGGGACCCTGCTGGGTTATCGTGCAGATGGCCCTTTTATTCCGGACAGCGCTGTACAGGCGATTCGTCGTGCACGCAAAAAGGGGAATCAGGTATGGCTCTGCACCGGGCGGACCATCGGTGAGGTGGACCGTTTCGTCCTTGCACCAGGCTTTGACGGGATCATTGCTTCTGTCGGCGGCTATATCCGCAGGGGTGAGCAGATTGTGCAGAACCGGCATCTTCCGGAGGACAGGCTGACCGACCTGATGAAACGCTTTCAGGACCGGAGCCTGCATTTTTATCTGGAGACCGATACCTTCCTTTTTGCGGACAGCGAAACAAGACAATGGCTGCGCGACATGGGTATGGATGGCTTTCTGGAAAAGTTCCGCCCCTTGGAGGAGGCGGAGCCCGGGAGGACCGGAAAGCTGACGGTCTGCGCGCCGGCGGAACTCTGGGCGGCAGAATTCGGGGACCTGGCAGAGCACTACCGCCTGGACCTGGCCGGCTGGGCCGGAAAGGAGACGGTTTGCGCGGAGCTTTCTCCGAAGGAAAACAGTAAAGGTGCGGCGGTACGGCAGGTCCTGGAGCAGCTGGGCATTCCCGCGGGGGACGCCTTTGGCTTTGGCGACAGCATGAATGACCGGGAAATGTTTGCGGCTTGCGGAACTGCTGTTGCTATGGGCAACGCTCCGAAGGCGGTACAGGAACTGGCAGACTACGTGACCGCGTCCCTAACCGAAGACGGACTGGCCCGGGCCATGGAACAGCTTGGACTGGCATGAGGCCATGAAAGCCGATGCTCTGCCGACGGAGAAATGCAAGTGCCGAATTGACAAACTGTGGCCAAATCCCTATAATAACCCTGAATTGAATAAAAACATTTGTAGCATACGGGTGTCCGCTGTTTGAGGCGGGTGAAAAGGGAATCCGGTGAGAATCCGGAGCGATGCCGTCACTGTGTACCGGAGCTGTTCTTCATGCCACTGGGAGACCGGGAAGAGAAGTTCAGCGAAGAAGGAAGTCAGGAGACCTGCCCGTGTGTGGAATCCCAGATCTGCGGTCCACGGATCTAGTTTCTCACGAATGTGGAGACCCTTCCTATGCTTTCTGAGGTGTTCTGTTCATTTGCTGAGTTGGCCGCGCTTATCGTGCGGTCTTTTTTATTTAATTCGGCCCATAGCGGAAAGCAACAAATACAAAAAGGAAGGTATCCACAATGAAAAAACGCATTTCCCTGCTGCTGGTACTGAGCCTGCTGGCCGCCATGCTGGTGACCGGAACAGCTTTTGCCGCAGAACCATCAGAAGCGGATCGCGAAGCTGCTGCCCAGGTAGCTGAGCTGATTGACGCCATCTATGTCCAGACCCGCACCGAAGACACCGACGCACAGTGCGCCGCTGCCAAGGCTGCCTGGGACGCCCTGACCGACGAACAGAAGGAACTGGTCGAAGGTGAAGAGGCCGACCCGGATTACTTTGGCCGTGACACCGGCGATGCTTCCCTGGATGATCCCCTGAATGCCGATGGTATCGGCGAAAACGAGATCCTGGTTGTCAGCTTCGGTACTTCTTTCAACGAGAGCCGTGCAATGGACATCAGCGGTATCGAAAAGGCCATTCAGGCTGCATATCCTGAGTGGGCTGTTCGCAGAGCGTTCACTGCACAGATCATCATCAACCATGTCCAGGCCCGTGAAGCCGAGTTTATCGACAATATGGACCAGGCCCTGGAGCGTGCTGTTGCCAATGGCGTAAAGAACCTGATCATCCAGCCTACCCACCTGATGCACGGTGCCGAGTATGACGAGCTGTGCGAGGCTGTGGAGGAGTATGCGGATGCTTTTGCAAGTATCGCCGTTGCCGAACCGCTCCTGGGCAATGTCGGCAGTGACGCTACAGTTATTAATTCCGACAAGCAGACCGTCGCCGAAGCACTGACTGCACAGGCTGTTGCTGACGCCGGCTATACCTCCGCTGCCGAGGCTGCGGAAGACGGTGTTGCATTCGTTTTTATGGGCCACGGCACCTCTCATACTGCCAAGGTGAGCTACAGCCAGATGCAGACCCAGATGTCCGTTCTGGGTTATGACAATGTATTTATCGGAACCGTCGAAGGCGAACCGGAAGAAACCGAGTGCGAGAACGTCATTGAAGCCGTTGCCGATGCCGGCTATACCAAGGTCGTGCTGCGCCCCCTGCTGGTCGTTGCCGGTGACCATGCCAATAACGATATGGCAGGCGATGACGAGGATTCCTGGAAGAGCATGTTTGAGGCCTCCGAAAAGTTTGAGAGCGTGGATTGCCAGATTGCCGGCCTTGGCCGTCTGGAGGCTATCCAGCAGCTGTATGTTGAGCACACTGCTGCTGCCATTGCGAAACCGGACAGCACCCTGGCTGACGGCGTGTACACTGTCGACTTTGATACCGACAGCAGCATGTTCCGCGTGAACGAGACCTGCGAGGGCAAGGGCATCCTGACCGTGGACAACGGCGAGATGACCGTTCATGTTACCCTCCTGTCCAAGAAGATCGTCAACCTGTTCCCCGGCGCGGCAGATGAGGCAAAGGCCGACGGTGCTGCTCTGCTGGAGCCGACCCTGGACACCGTGACCTACAGCGACGGTATGACTGAGGAGGTCTTCGGTTTTGATGTCCCGGTAGAAGTCCTGAATGAGGAGTTCCCCCTGGCTATCATCGGCACCAAGGGCGTATGGTATGACCATATGGTCAGCGTTTCCAACCCGGTTCCGGTCGCAGAATAATAGGGCAGTTGTCCGGAACGAAAAGAAAAACAAACATGGACAAGGGGCAGACTTCGGTTTGCCCCTTGTTTGCAAAGGACCGAAGCATGAAAAGACGACAGAGCGCGGTACAATTTCTTGCGCTCCTGCTGGCGTTGTGTCTGCTGGCAGGCTGCGGCAAGGCACGGCCGGTGGAAGACGGCCGGACAGAAGAGACGATTGCAGCAGGTGAAAACGAAAGCGCCCCTACGGAAGTACCGTGGGTGAGAGTACGCCTGGAGGGCGGTACGGGAAGAGTCACGGTGGCTTCCCCGGCACAGCTGTTCGACAGGGAAGGGCAGCTTTTTGCGGTCATCTGCTGGAGCAGTCCCAATTACGACTATATGCTTCTGGATGGTGTGCGTTATGAACCGGTGAACGAGGGAGGCAATTCAGTGTTTGAGCTGCCCCTGCCGGCAACGGCCTGCAGCCTGGCGGTTCAGGCAGACACGGTTGCCATGAGCACTCCGCATCTGATCGATTATACTCTGCACTTTGAGCCGATGACCGGGACGGAGGAGCAGGAGCTGCCCGAAGACGGGGAGCCGGCCGACGGTGAAGGCACTCTGCCTGTACCGGCACCGGCAGAGCTTGCCGGGCTGACCCGTACCGGTGCCATGCCGCTGCAGTACGCCGAGCGGTTTACCGTAGATACCTACGAAGGCGGCTATGCCCTGCTGACCATAGCAGGACAGGAGCGATATTTTCTGGTTCCCGAAGGAGGAACATTGCCGAATGGTCTTCCACAGGATATGACCGTGCTGCAGCTGCCTATGGACAACATTTATCTGGTGTCCTCGGCAGCGATGGATATGTTTGCCGCCTGCGATGCGGTGGACGCTTTGCGTTTCAGTGCCCTGAAACCGGGGGACTGGTACGTGGAGGAGGCTGTGGCGGCAATGAACAGCGGTGCACTGGTCTATGCCGGGAAATACTCTGCCCCGGACTATGAGCTGCTGCGGGCGGGGGAATGCCGCCTGGCCGTAGAAAACGGTATGATCACCCACAGCCCGGAGGTTATCGAGCAACTGCAGTTGCTGGGAATTCCGGTGCTGATTGAACGCTCCAGCTATGAGGAGAGCCCGCAGGGCCGCATGGAGTGGATCCGGCTCTGGGGTCTGCTGACCGGCAATCTTGAGGAAGCGGAGCAGGCCCTGGCCAGGCAGCTGACGCAGTTTGAAGAGCTGACGTCCGGAGAAGGCAACGGGAAGACCGTCGCTTTCTTCTATGTGACCTCTAACGGCACGGTCTCCGTGCGCAACGCGAACGACTATATCGCAAAAATGATTGCTCTCGCGGGTGGGCGTTATCTCTTCGACACGCTGGGCACGGACCTGACCGCCTCGACATCCCGCATCCAGATGGAGGAGTTTTACGCCGCGGCGCAGGAGGCAGACTTCCTAATCTATAACGGCACAATTGTCGGAGAACTGGCCAATCTGCAGGACTTTCTGCGCCTGTGCCCCCTGTTTGCCGGACTCAGAGCCGTGCAGGAAGGGCATGTCTACTGCACCGAGCGAAACCTGTACCAGTCTTCAATGGGCCTGGGCGACTTTACAGCCGACCTGGTCCACATGCTGCGGGAGGACGGCGGGCAGATGCAGTATCTGCGCGCCCTGCAATAAGAACCTATTCAACGAAGTAACCATACACCGGAAAACCGGTAAACGGCACGGAGGGAGAAACCATCATGAACAAACGAACCGGGCGGGCTTTTGCCTTGCTGTGCCTTCTGTGTCTGCTGCTGGCCGCCCTCTGTATTTCAGCGGGCAGCGTCTCTGTCCCGCTGCGTGAGGTGGGCCAGGTCCTGTTGGGACGGGGGGAAAACCCGGTGTACCGGGATATTGTGATGCAGCTGCGTCTGCCCCGTACGCTTGCCGCGGCGGTCCTGGGCGGCGGTCTCGCCCTGGCCGGCTATCTGATGCAGACATTTTTCCACAATCCGATTGCCGGGCCATTTATCCTTGGTATTTCCTCCGGGGCAAAACTGGTAGTGGCGCTGGTGATGGTGCTCTTTCTTTCCACAGCTTCTGCAGTGAGCTCCGGCATGCTGATCCTGGCCTCCTTTGGGGGCGCGATGCTGGCTATGGGCTTTGTACTGCTGATGGCCAGATTGGTACGGCGTATGTCTATTTTGCTCATTAGCGGCGTGATGATCGGTTATATCTGTTCTGCGGTGACCGATTTGATCGTGACCTTTGCTGACGATGCGGATATTGTGAATCTCCATAACTGGTCCAAGGGCAGTTTCTCCGGTATTACCTGGTCCAATGTACAGGTGATGAGCGTGGTGATTCTGGTCTCGCTGGTTGGTGCGTTCCTGCTGTCCAAGCCAATCAGTGCGTATCTGATGGGAGAGGACTATGCCGCAAGCCTGGGGGTCAATGTGACGCTGTTCCGTGTGGCACTGGTCATTCTTTCCAGCCTGCTGTCGGCCTGCGTGACGGCCTTTGCCGGGCCGGTGTCTTTTGTGGGGATTGCCGTACCGCAGCTGGTGAGGAATCTGCTGCGTTCGGACCGGCCG
>JAZRWD010000088.1:0-3837 GCA_045599525.1 Candidatus Limivicinus sp.
ATGAATCTCATTCACATCAGTTATACGAGTGTGCTGCAGTTCCTGACAGTCGCCAAATACATGAATATGAACCAGGCTGCCAAAGAACTGTTTATATCCCAGCCAGCTCTGAGCCTGTCCATTTCCAAACTTGAAAAAAGCTTGGGAATCACGCTGTTCTATCGGGACAAAAGCAAGCTGGTACTCAGCAAGGATGCCGAACGGCTGATGCCCTATTTTGAAGATTTTCGGAAATCCCACGACATTCTCATCCACGAAGTGTCTGTTCTGAAGGATGCCCAGGCCAAAAACATTTCCATCAGTTTCACCGGCAGTCCTTATACCTACTCTGCCTTGTTTTACTCCAATACGCTGAGTCAGTATAACAACGGCAATGTTTCCCTGTCCTATATGAACAGCTCCATGGCCCAAAGCATGCTGCTGACAGGACATATTGATTTTGCGATTTCCGTAATTCCGCTCTCGCATCCTTTGATCTCCTATACAACGCTCATGTCCGAGCCGATTGGAATAACCATGCCCTTTTGCCATCCCAAAGCCAATCTGAATCACATCGACTATGAGACCTTATCCACCCTTAAAATTCACGGACTGGAGAAAAAGAATGCATTCCGCCAGCTCTGCGATCAGCTGTGCCAAAGCCAGGGAATATCGTTAAACTATGAAACAGAGGACAGCTACCAGGAATACACAAACCGCATGGAAGCAGGAAACCGGGACTGTGTTTTCTTCACAACAAAGCGTAATTTCGAAGAAAACTTTAAGCCTCTGGGGGGATATATCTACAAAGAGATCAATGATGATGTTTTCTGTCGGTATACCAACATCTACTATCTCTCTCAGGATAAAATGCAGTTTCAGCACGGCGAGCTGATTTCCCTTATTCAGACAAATATGATTCAGTACGCGCTCCTTACCGACCGATTCAGCAAGCTCATCAACGATGAATTCCTGTAACGCAAGCAAAAAAGGCCTCAACCTTTGTTCGTGAAAAGGGTGAGGTCTTTATTTTGATTATAACCCGATAAGCAATGCAAATTGGACAAACGAAAGAAGATATCGTACTCTTAAGTAAAAAAGCCGGGGTATTTCCCATGGCAGGAGGAGTATAGTATGGACAACAGACCAAATATTGTGTTAATCACCGTAGACCAGATGCGCCGGGACTGTATGGGTATTTCCGGGAATCCGGTTGTGGAAACTCCGAATCTTGACAGCATGCGTTGGAAAGGATGGCAATTCAACAACGCCTATTCTGCCACTCCCTCCTGCATCCCCGCCCGTGCCGGGCTCCTCACCGGTCAGAGCCAGCGCAGACATGGCCGTGTCGGCTATCAGGAAGGTATTGCCTGGGAGTATGCGCATACCCTGGCCGGAGAATTTGCAGCTGCCGGTTACCATACGCAGGCTGTTGGCAAAATGCATGTCCATCCCGAAAGAAATCTGATGGGCTTCCACAATATCGTTCTTCATGATGGTTTCCACCAGTTCTCCCGCTTGGCCTCGGTTCCTCAGGGAGAGAGCCAGGCCTCCAACGATGATTACCTGCACTGGCTGAAGCAAAACAAAGGTGCCGATGCCGACTTGACTGATTCCGCCATGGGCTGCAATTCCTGGATGTCCCGGCCTTTCCCCTATGAAGAAAAGTATCATCCCACCAACTGGTGTGTTAATGAATCCATCGATTTTCTGCGGCGCAGAGATCCTTCGAAGCCCTTCTTCCTGTATGCCTCCTTTGTGCGTCCCCATTCTCCGCTGGATCCTCCCCAGTACTATTTTGATCTCTATAATAACCGCAGCGATATTCCGGAAGCCTTTATGGGCGACTGGGCAGACCAGGAGGACGCCGCTCAGGATGGCCTGAATACCAGCGCCATGAAGGGCATCATTCCGAAGGAAGCACTGCGCCGGGCACGGGCTGCCTATCTGGGACACATCACCCATATTGACCACCAGATCGGACGGCTGTTCCAGGCGATCATGGACTTCAACCTGATTCGTAATACCATTTTTGTATTCACTTCAGACCATGGTGATATGCTGGGCGACCACAATCTCTTCCGCAAAGCCCTTCCTTATGAGGGTTCTGCAGGCATTCCCTTCCTGATTTACGATCCCTGCAATCTGCTGAAGGCAAAACAGAACCGCCAGTTCAACTGCCTGACAGAGCTGCGGGATGTGATGCCCACATTGCTGGATATGGCAGGAATTCCCATTCCCGACAGCGTAGACGGCAAGAGTCTGCTGCCCGTTCTGCGCGGCGAGACGGAGCAGGTACGTGAATATCTGCACGGCGAACACTCCTTCCGTGCAATGTCCAATCACTTCATTGTTACACCGAAGGATAAATATATCTGGTTCTCTCAGAGCGGTGAAGAGCAGTACTTCAACCTGGAAAAGGATCCCAACGAGCTCCACAATGGCATCGCTGATTCTGAAAATCAAGAGCGCATTGCTTACCTGCGCAGCTGCCTCGTAAAGGAACTCACCGGACGCGAAGAGGGCTATACCGATGGCGAGAAGCTCATTCCCGGTCAGAAGCCCCTCTTTGTGCTCACGCAGAAATACACCGACTGATACTTTTCAAAAGGAGATGGATCAATTATGGATAAGACATCAAAGGAATGGCTGATCAAGCGCCATGGAGAAGTCGTCAGAATGCAGTCCGCCCTGGATCTGCCCGTAACAATGCAGACAGAATATTACATAAGCGACGGTACTGAATTGGGAATTGACATCTGGCGTCCCAATCCGGAGGCGTTCCCTGGCACGAGACCGGGCGTTCTCTTTTTCTTCGGCGGCGGTTTTGCCGTTGGCACCCGTAAGCTCTTCCAGAAAAACTGCGAATTTCTCGCCACCCAGGGCTATGTGGCTATGACGGCGGATTACCGTATCCGCACGCTGCATGATACCACCGCCCGGGAAAGCCATCTGGACGGTGTCAGAGCCTGGCAGTATGTCCGGGAGCATGCCGACCGTTGGCTTCTGGACAAAGACCGCATTGTTCTGGCCGGTGAATCCGCCGGCGGTATGATTGCTGCATTGTGCGGACGCCTTTCCGGAGTGGAGCCCATTGGATATGTGTTCTTTAACCCCGGTATCCTGGATCGTGATAATGGCCCTCAGTCGCTTGCCCAATTGACCGGTACTGAGGTGAACGGAGTTCCCGTTCTGAACGCCGAGTTTGCAAAGGCCGGTGATCCTCCTATGCTCTTCTTCCACGGCGAAAAGGATGCCACCGTTCCGGTGGAAAATGCCCGTGCCTGTGTAGCGTTTGCCAAAGCCCAGGGCGTGGATGTAAATCTGATTACTTATCCCGACGCAACCCACGGTTTTGCCAGCTATTCCCGCGGCAGAGCCTATTTCTACCTGACCATGGGCGAAATGCTGCTGTTCATCAACAGACTGAACGGCATTCCTTCCCTGCTGAGCAATAAGGGCTAATCTTTGTTTTTGGAAGCTCTGGATAAATCGTCTGCGGATGAATAGCAGATTTCCCGATTTAACCAGAGCTTCCTTAATTCTTTCAAGGAGTCTGAGAAAATGCAGATAACAAAACCGATTTTGGCATTTGCTATGATCCTTCCCAGATATGGTAATTTCAGAAAGAAGGTTTTTCTATGAAATCCGCTCCTTATGTCGTCCCTCAATCCAGAAAAATCCGCGTTATTATCGACACAGACTGTGCCTGTGAAGCCGATGATCATTACGCAATTGCACATCAATTGATGACTCCCAAGTTTGATGTAGTCGGAATAACTGCAGCTCATTTTGGTGGTTGGTTTTCTCCCGAAGGTTTAGAGGACAGCGCCCGCAAAAGCTTTGCGGAAGCTCAAA
>JAZRWD010000089.1:0-4816 GCA_045599525.1 Candidatus Limivicinus sp.
GATCGCGACCCGCGACGGTTTCGGTGATGAGATCGTAGAAGTCGGTAAGGAACACAGCAATGTTTATGTCGTTGACGTCGATATCGGCAAGTCCTGCAAGACTGCAAAGTTCATGAAGGCTCTGCCCGAGCAGTATGTCAACGTCGGTATTGCAGAGAGCAACGGCGCAGCTATGGCAGCCGGTCTGGCTACCTGCGGCAAAATCCCCTTTGTCGTCACCTACGCCGCCTTCGGTTCTATGAGAATGTGCGAGATGATTCGTCAGGAGATGGCTTATCCCAACCTGAACGTTAAGATCGCCTGCTCCCACGGCGGCCTGACCCCGGCAAACGACGGTGCCTCCCACCAGGCCATCGAAGACCTGGGCATCATGCGCACCATCCCCAACGTGACCGTTATCCAGCCTGCTGACTATGTTTCCGCCAGAAAGCTGGTCCGCGCTGCCGCAGAGACCTACGGCCCCATGTTCATCCGCTTTACCCGTGACACGGTTCCCGTCATCTATGAAGAGGATGCCGAATTTGTCATCGGCAAGGCCAACCTGCTCCGCGAGGGCAAGGATGTTGCCATCATCGCCATCGGCGATACCGTCCGCCTGGCCATTACCGCTGCAGAAGAGCTGGCTGCCGCAGGCATCAGCGCCCGTGTGCTGGATATGCACACCCTCAAACCCCTGGATGTGGATGCTGTTAAGGCCTGCGTCGAAGAGATCGGCAAGATCATCACCGTCGAAGACCACAACATCCTGAACGGTCTGGGCTCCGCTGTTTCCGAAATCGTCGCCGAAGCCGGCAAGGGCATTGTCCGCCGTATCGGTGTGCAGGACCAGTTCGGTTCCTCCGCTCCGTATGAGAGACTGCTGGCCAAGAACGGCATCACGGTGGAAAACATCGTTGCCAAGGCAAAAGAAATTCAGTAAGCCTTTTCTCCTCCTTTTTTCTCCCTTTATATTATCCTAGCACACAGCCCCTGCAGACATATCGTCCGCAGGGGCTGTGTCCTTTTCTGTTCTGCTGTCAGCTGCAATCGGCGCAAAAACCCGACTTTGCAGCACATCCTTTAAGGATACGCTACAAAGTCGGGCTGTTCCATTCTCTTGTTTTTTTACATTCTCTTGTTTTTCTTTACATTTTCTCTTTTTTCCAGGAGAAGGTCTCATAGACCGACTCATGCCCGCTCCCATCTGTTACACGAATCTGCGTAACGGGATATTCTTCCCTGCAAAGGTCCGCATAGCGTTTGGCATAGAGCAGGGATCTGGCCGGATACCGGCAAGCAACGCTGCCTGCTTTGTCCAGGCAGCAAACACTGTAGCTTATCTCCAAGGCGTCACCCATGCGAAATCAATGCTTTTTCAGCAGCTGCTGCCGAATATAGGTAAACACCGCATCTTCCCCTTCGTCCCGCAAAGTCTTCAGGCATGCTTCCAGCTGTGCCCTTGTCTCCGGATGCAGGAGATACTTATCCGCAGAGCGGGCATAATACTCCCACGGGTCACTGTCCTTGTAGGCCTTGCCACGGTAGGTCTTACTGGCAGCCATGCGGTCGCAGACCATCTCTGCCACATAACGTTCCGGCATCCGCATTCCGGCCATCTGTGACCCCTCCCCCAGTGCATAGTCGATCCAGAACTCCAGATGGTGCTTGTTGCGCCCCTTGTGATGGAGCCATGCGATCGTATAACCTACTGCCTCGCGCTGGGCATTATTGGGGCTGCGGTTGCCCTGGTAATATTTTGCTCCACTCCAGAATTCCACTGGGCTGAGCTTGCTGAGGTCGTGCAGCAGCCCCTGGCGGTATAAACCACAGCGAAAGCAGTGCAGCATGACCAGGTTATGGTGATGGGTAATCGTTTTCAGGTGTTTCCACGGATGCCACATAGTAAATCCCTTTCAGATGGAAAATTATCACAGGGAAATTATAGCGCAAAGCATCCCTGATTTGCAAATACAATGAGTATTTTTCGTTATAAAGAGTATTGGTGTTTAGTATCAGAAAAATAAGAAAAACACCCGAAACGATACTGTTTCGAGTGTTTTTCTGGCGCAGAAGGAGGGATTTGAACCCTCGCGCGGTTTTTAAACGCCTACTCCCTTAGCAGGGGAGCCCCTTCGGCCTCTTGGGTACTTCTGCAAATTCAAGCCACTGAATAATGCTCAGATAATATAGCATATTCAATTGGTTTTGTCAAGCGCTACGGGGCAGATTTTTTTCTGCCCCGTTTGACCTGATCAGTCCAGGATCTCGACGGAGATCTTCTTCCCTTTGCGCTGTGCAACAGCACGCATGAGAATACGGACCTGCTTAACGATCCTTCCCTGGCGGCCTATGACCTTGCCCATATCACCGTCAGCAACCCGAACTTCATATACGGTCTCGCCGTCGGCTTTGCGCTCGGTCACAGAAACCTCATCGGGGTTATCGACAAGGCTCTGTATAATATAGGTCAAAAGTTCTTTCATGCTGTAGGATACTCTCCCTATTAGCCGTTCAGCTTGTTGAGGAGACCGCGGACAGTGTCAGTGGGCTGTGCGCCGTTGGCGATCCAATACTTTGCACGCTCAACGTCGACCTTCAGTTTGAATTCGCCTTCTGCCATCGGATCATAGGTGCCGAGCTCTTCGATGCAGCGGCCGTCACGCGGGCTACGGGAGTCTGCAACAACAACACGATAGAAAGGAGCCTTCTTTGCGCCCATTCTGCGAAGTCTGATCTTAACCATTGTATATTTCCTCCAAAATAATAATTGATAATATATTACAACCGCTTATGCGGGAGTAAACGAAATTAGAAACGCATACCGGGGAAGCCGCCGCCCATGCCCGGGAAGCCACCACCCATACGCTTTTGCATCTTGCGCATCTTTCTACTGTTGAGCTGGTTGTTCATCGCCTTCATCATCTGCTGCATAGCTTCATACTGCTTCAGAATCCGGTTCACATCCACAACCTCAAGGCCAGCGCCTGCCGCGATACGCTTTTTACGGCTGCTGTTGATGATCTTCGGGTTTTCACGCTCCTGCGGTGTCATCGAAAGGATGATCGCCTGCTGGTGGGCCATCGCTTTTTCATCCAGCTTTGCCCCCTGCAGCGCTTTTGCATCCACACCGGGAATCATGGCTGCCAGCTCGCCAAGGTCACCCATGTTCTTGAGCTGCTCCATCTGGTCAAGGTAATCCTGCAGCGTAAAAGCATTTTTGCGCAGCTTTTCTGCCGCTTCCATTGCCTTCTTTTCATCGTAGGAGGCTTCTGCCTTCTCGATGAGAGTGAGGACGTCGCCCATGCCAAGGATACGGGAGGCCATACGGTCCGGGTGGAAGGGCTCGATCATATCAAGCTTTTCGCCGGTGCCGATGAACTTTATGGGCTTGCCGGTCGCTTCACGGATGGACAGTGCTGCACCGCCTCGGGCGTCGCCGTCCAACTTCGTGAGCATTACACCGGTGATACCGAGAGCTTCGTCAAAGGCAGTTGCTGCATTAACGGCATCCTGGCCGGTCATGGCATCGACTACAAGAAGGATCTCTGCCGGTTCGACAGTAGCCTTGATCGTCTTCAGCTCATTCATCAGAGCCTCATCGATGTGCAGTCGGCCTGCTGTATCCAGGAAGACCAGGTCATTACCATGCTTTCTGGCATGCTCGACCGCAGCTTTGGCAATGTCTACCGGATTGGTCTGCCCCATTTGGAAAACAGGAATGTTCAGCTGTGCGCCGACTGTCTCCAACTGCTGGATTGCCGCAGGACGGTAAATATCGCAGGCAGCAAGAAGCGGACGTTTACCTTGCTTACGCATATATGCGGCAAGTTTAGCACCGTTTGTCGTTTTACCTGCACCCTGAAGACCGACCAGCATAACAATGCTCGGCGATTTGGAGCCGATATTGATTTTCTGGTTTTCGTTGCCCATCAGTGCCGTCAACTCGTCGTTGACGATCTTAATGACCATCTGAGCAGGGCTCAATGCCTCCAGGACATCCGCACCGCTTGCGCGCTCGGTCACGCGCTTGGTGAAGTCTTTTACGACTTTATAGCTGACGTCTGCCTCCAGGAGGGCCATGCGCACCTCGCGCATCGCTTCTTTAATGTCCGACTGAGTCAGGCGGCCTTTGCCGCGCAGACGCTTGAAAACGTTATTCAGTTTATCGGATAAGCTTTCAAATGCCATAAATCATTCTCCAGTCAGCACCGCATCGATTGCGGCCAGTGCAACTTTGGCTGCTTCGTTATTCCCAATGCTCTCTGCTGTCAGCGCCTTTCGGCTCAGGCGAAGTGCCTGTCGCATTTCCCGAAAGCGGGAAATCAGGCCGGTTTTCTGCTCATATTCCGTCAGGGCGGATTCTGCCCGGCGGATATTATCCCAGACACCCTGCCGGGAGATACCGCTTTGTTCCGCAATTTCTGCCAGTGAAAGGTCTTCGTTATAATGCAGGTCGTAGCATTGGCGCTGTTTGTCTGTAAGGAGTTCACCGTAAAAATCAAGAAGCATGCTGTGCATGAATCTGTCTTCTTCCACGGGGGGTCCTCCTGTCAAGTAAATCAGCTTTACAGAATATACGCCTCCTTTTTCCTTTTGTCAAGCCTTATACGGTAGAATCACAAAGTATTTTCTGCTGTTTTTTTCATTGAAATGTGTTATACTTTTGTTCAAACAACAGGGAGGGCAAACGTATGAAACTTGAACGCAGTGAAATCATTCCGGGCATCTGGTTCAGCGCCGTTACGCAAAACGGGCCGGAAGCCTGCCTCAGTGTCCAGCTTCTCACACAACTGGAACGGGAATACGCCACCGTCAATGCAATGATCCCCACCGTTCT
>JAZRWD010000090.1:0-3167 GCA_045599525.1 Candidatus Limivicinus sp.
CCACACCATTTTAGCCGGTTCTGTCGATCACCGCTTCCTGGCGCCGGAGGATTACGACAGCAGCCTCGTCCGGCAGGGCGCCGAGGAGTGCCGCCGCAGTGGTCTGGGCCGCGCCGCCTTTTCGGGCCGCATCCTGCAGACCCTGGGGCAGCTGAGCGCCGCTTCGGTTCAGAACTATCTTCTGGGTGCCGTCCTGGCTGAGGATATTCTCGCTTTATCCGCTTTCACCGCCAGCTATGGCATGCCCCCTGTCTATGTTGCAGGGAAAGCTCCTGTCCAACAGGCCATGGTCGATATCCTGACGCACTTCGGCTTTACCGCCACCCCGGTCAGCCCTGCGCTGTCTTCCCGCATGGGCATCGTCGGTGCTCTGCTGGTGGCCGGATACGCGGTGGACGCTTCTTGCGCTGCTGCGCCCTGAAGAAAGTTTCGCCTGGTTTTCGACCGCCATAGCAATTCATGCCAAAAAGGGCTAGACTTGCACGTCAAAAAGGTATACACTCCCTTTTTGCCGAATGCTGCACGGCTTCCCTGCCGTGCCGTATTTCGGAGGCGTTTTGCGCCGTCTCAGCTCATCAATACTATGCCGCAGAGCCTGCTGAAAAGCCTCTGCCGTATTCAGGAGAAACAACATGGAAATGGCTCTTATCCTATTCAACCGTCTTCTTGCCCTTTTTGCGATCATCCTTCTCGGTTTTGCGACCGTCCGCTTCGGGCTCATCAAATCCAATGAGATCAAAAGCCTGTCCATGCTCTCCCTTTACATTGTCTGCCCCTTTGCGGTAATGAATGCCTTTGAAGTAAACCCGACCCCGGAAATTATGGGCGGGATGCTTCTGGCAGTAGCATTTGCCGTCCTCACCCATGTGATTTTCATTGCGGCGATGTACCTGCTGAAAAAGCCGCTGAAGCTATCCGATATCGAACGCGGTTCCGTCATCTACTCCAACGCCGGCATCCTCACCATTCCGCTGGTGACCGCCATGCTCGGCCCGGAATGGGTCATCTACACCTGCGCATTCAACTTTGTGCAGATCTTCCTGCAGTGGACCCATCTCATCAGCCTGATCACGGGCGAAAACCGCATCAACCTCAAAAAAATCGTTTTCAACCCGAATATCATCGCCATCTGCACCGGCGCGGTTATTTTTTTCACGGGATTTCGTTTTCCCGGGCCAATTGACAGTGCCGTAGACATGATTTCCGCGATGATCGGGCCCGTAGGCATGTTGATCACCGGCATGATGATCGGCGGAATGCAGCTCAAGAAGGTTTTTTCCTACCGCCGCTCCTGGCTGGTTTTGTCTCTGCGGCTTTTGATCATGCCCTTGATCATGGCCCTCATCGCCAAGTGCGGCCTCGCCTCCCTGGTCAGTAACGGCGAGACCATTTTGATGATCAGCCTCCTGGCCGTGTCCGGGCCCGTCGGCGCCACCGTAATGCAGATGGCTCAGCTGTACAACGATCAGGAAACGGCCGAATATGCCAGTGCCCTGAACGTGATCTCCATGCTGCTCTGTGCCATTACCATGCCGGTGATCATTGCCATCTATTATCTCTGACTCTGTTTGTTTCTCTGCAATATTTTTCTCTGCAAAACGGGGCTGCCTCCTTTCGAGGCAGCCCCGTTGTCGTTTATGGGTTTGTATGGTTCCGGCTCACTGGCCAATTGCCGCTCGGACCGGCTAACATTCTGACCGTTTGCCGTTCCGGCCTTTACCGCCGCCCTGCTTCCGGCCTTATGCCTCTCTGCAGGTGAACAGGATCACCTGGCGCTCCTGTGCGATCTCGCCCAGCAGCTTCAGTGCCTGCTGGAAGCGCTCCGCATCCAGATTGACGAGGGCATCGTCCAGAATGAGTGGGCAGGTCTCGCCTTCCGGCATGGCCAGTTCACAGACTGCCAGCCGAACCGCCAGATAGAGCAGGTCGATCGTCCCCGCGCTGAGGTATTCGGAGTCTCTTGCCACGATATCCCCTGCGGCACGGGCAGCGGCCGAGAAGTTTTTGTCCAGAAAAACATCGGAATAGCGGCCGCCGGTAAGGATCCGCATATACTCGGCCGTTACGCGGCTGAGCTCCGGAGCAAAGCGGGAACTCAGCTCGGTATCCGCTTCCCGCAGGGTCTCCATCGCCAGGGTGATGGCCTCATACTCCGCCTGCAGATGCTCCTTCTTTTCGAGGATGCGCGTCAGGCTGCTGCGGAGAACGACCGGGTCCCCGGATGCGGCCAGCTTGCCGCGCAGCAGGGAAACGCGGGAGCTGAGCCCTGCACTGCGCCGGCGGGCTTCGGAAAGCTCTTTGCCCAGCTGTACCGCGTCCGAGCTGCCGCCGGCAAAGTCCAGCGCCTCCAGCGCGTTCTGCTGCGTAGTCTCCAGCTGGAGGGCTGCCGTCTCATAGGCCTCACGGCTGCGGCGTTCACCCCGCTCGGCGGAATTGACCGCCTCCCAGAGTGCGGCGTGATCTTCCAGCTGCTGCTGGATGTCCCGGATCCCGTCCGCATGGTATCGGCCCAGAAGCTTCAGCCGCTGGTTCTCGGCTTCCTGGTTTTTCCGCCGGATGCTGCCCATTTTCATCAGCAGGCAGATGGAAGCAAAACAGGCCAGGGCCGCGCAGAACAGAAGCCCGGTCGAAGCAGCAGCGGTCAGCGTGGAAATCTGGCCCACCGCGGCAAACATGACCGCCAGGAGCAGAAACAGAACACCGAAAACGGCCAGCCGGCTGATGGAGACCGGCTTTGCCAGACGGCGGAGCCGTGCAATATCCTTCTCCACCTGCTGTTCCACATCCTCCAGCGGGGTCATCCCGAAGGGGCCGGCACGCAGTGCATCACGGGCCTCCGTCAGCACGGACAGCGCCTCGTCATGCGTGCGCCCCAGCTCTGTGCTGACCGACCGGGCAGCCCCCAGCTGGTTCAGCGCCGCGCGGCGCTGTTTGCGGCGGCTCTCGCTTACCGCTTTTTCCAGGTCGGCAACACGCTGCTCTTCCCCGGCCAGCTGGCTCTCCAGCGTGCTGATCTCTTCCGACACGCACTCCAATTCATGCAGCTCGTCGAGCACGGCGTTGGCCTCGGTCTCCGCCTCGGTAATGAGGCCGTGGCCGTTATAGCGGCGCTTGTGCCGCCATACCCGCAGGCGCTTGTCCGCCTCTGTGTAGGAGGTGGCTTCCTC
>JAZRWD010000091.1:0-3384 GCA_045599525.1 Candidatus Limivicinus sp.
CTGTCAAAGGTATGCTGCTTGTGGGTTTCATGGAGATCAGATTTCATTTTCTCACCTCCCTTCTGCCGGGAGGCCGTTCTGATTTTCCCCTTTCACCCCTTACTGGTCTGGCGAGGGTATGTTTTGGCGGTCTTTTGAGAATTTTTTCAAAAAAATTTTTTTCGGCGCTCATTTTCCGTTCCTTTCTTCTTGATTTGCCGGGAAGAAAGGCGGTGAACGGCAGCGTGTAAAAATACAAAAAGCGGCATCCTCGCAGCCTAAAATGGCCGCAAAGATACCGCCTGTCAAAAAACAGTTATCAATATTCAGATCATTGCAAGGTGGACAAGCGAAACCCAGCTTGCCGTTTTATTCCCCACCTCTTTTCACAGTCATAGTTCCACCTCGCTTGTGCCTTAAAACAATAATAGGGTGGCTGTCAGATCAACTCCGGCGGCCGCCCTGTTTCCTATTGGTCTATCTGCTTTACTTTGTAAAAAGGGCGATGGCGGTTTTTACCGTCACCGCCCTATGCGTGTGATATTAGTCGTGTTTTCTCTTTCTGCTGTAAATTGCAGTTCCTGTCAGTGCCGCGCCGCTGGCTGCAAGGAGCACCACCCACAACAGAAGATCGCTGCTGTCCCCGGTTTTCGGATTGGTGGGGTCAACCGGCTGCGGTGCCGCTTTTATGGTAAAGTTCGTAGAAGCGTTTCCGTCTCTGGATGCAATCACAATTGAATGAGAACCGACACGCAGGGTTTCCAGATAGGACGGCAGGAGGGTAATCTTCGTGGAACCTTTCACGGCGGTATAATTTCCGGCTGCGACGGTGTTCCCATCCACCAGAACGCTGTCGAATTTATCAAAATCCGCATCCGAGGTAAAAAGAAGCCCCTCTTTGCTGCCCTTTGTCCATTCACCGTTAGCTCCTGCAATGATTGTATAAATCACAGGCGCAGAAGAAGCACGAACTGTAAAACTCGCCTTTGCCGTACCGTTTTCCGTTTCGATACCGATGGTATGCTCTCCAACAGGCAGTAAGTTGAGATAGCCTCTGTTCAGCGTGATCGCCAGCGGTTCGCCGGATATGGTATAGTTTTCCGACGAGACGATCTTCCCATCTACCATCACCTGTAAAAAGTTATCCCTCGCATCGTCCGTCGTGAAGGTCAGTCCGGCGGCACTTCCTGTCGTGTAAGTTGCGCCTGCGCCTGATGTGATACTTGGCGGAACCGTGGTCGAGAGCAAGATCCCCGTTTCATCCCCGTCGGAAAGCTCCGAAGCTTCCGCAAAGGCACAGACCGGCAGACAGGCAAGCAGAATAAGCGCCAGCAGGAACGATGAAATTATTCTGATATGCTTATTCTCAATCATCGGTTTTCTCCAAACTATTTCTCACCTTTTACGCCGAAAACATATGTAATCGGCTCAACATCTGTATTCGGACTGCTGACTGCAAAACCAAATGTACCAGCTTCCTTTACGTTTTTACTTGTAAGAAGAACAGCAAGGTTATCTTGTGTACTGCTGCCGTCTTTCATGCTCTTAACCTCAAGTTCTACGCCCATAGGAAGTCTGAGTTCTGTAATATTCAGGTTTATCCACTCATTTTTATGTCCTACCGAAAGCGTTCCTGACATCGGTTGCCCTTCTCCAAATACTCCTAAAAATTCATACTTCATGTTTTCCCTCCATAATACTGTTTGCTGTTATTGAACTTTCAAAATGGCCATGGTTTCCGCTCCGTGGAACGGAAGTTTTTTTGCCGCCTCTGCACGCGGTAGGTTAATGAAATATGTACTCATGAGACCTCCTTATAAAATATTGCTTGCAGTCTCAATGTAGCCGTATAACTGCCGGGCTTTGCAGCCGCCCAGGCATCACTTGTGATATTTATATAGCCTTGGTAGGTGTACGGATACTCCGGTTGTCTATCCGGATAAATAACGATTTTTGCCCATCCCCCCGTATCATTTCTATCGGCATTCAATCCGTTGTTTGATACAGTAAATGGAATCGTTTCATTGTTAGCATTGGTAAATACAGAATCAAAAAGCGTTATGGCAACCGGAGAGTTCCATGTGTATTTAATTATTTTAACCTGAATATTAAATGCAGTTTGCGTATCACCATATCTGACGTTGATCGTTGCAGGGATTGAGAACGTAACAGAAGCCTCCGGTTCCTTGTCCTTCCATTGTGCTGTAATCGTGAAATTGCCCATACCTACCATGTTGAACGTACCAACACGAAATGTGCGGCCATCGATGAGCTTCCAGCAGTCAAACTCTTTCCCGGTCGGAGCCGTGAAGGAGCATGACCCCGGGAGACAATAGTATACTTCGCCATCATTCTCAAGATAGAAGCAGCCTTTTGATTGATCGTAGTTGCCTGCAAGCATATCGCTTCTGGAAAGAATCGTTGTGCTCTGCACAGTGAAGAATTCTCCGGTTCCGTCACCGGGCTCAACCGTAACGGTGTAGATGACCTCATTCTCTTCAAACACAGCCACAAGTGTCCGGTCTGCGGTTGCGGTAAAGGTATAGCTTGCATCGGTGCTGACCTGTTCGCCGTTTTCCGTCCACTTCACAAAGGAATAGCCGCTGTTTGCCACAGCCGTCACAGTAACAGAAGCATTTTCCGCATACTCGCCGCTGCCAGTTACCGTGCCGCCCTCTGAGGGATCAGCAGAAACCGAAATCGTGTAGGTTGTGGCAGCGGGTTCCAGAATCGTGACGGTAAAGGTCGCCGTCTTTGTGACATCCTTTTCCGTATAGGAAACCGTGACGGTGACCTGCCACGCTGCAGAAGAATCAAAGCCGGAGAGCGTTGCTGCCTGCGTCACGTCCCTGGTGGTGTTATCGGTATAATTTGCTGTGACGACCATACCGGCAGTATCGAGCGAATCGCCCGTTGAGTACTCCGTTTTGGTGGGTGGGGTGACAGTAATGGAGCTGAGCCCCGGAACGGTCGTTGTCAGATTGATGCCGGTCTCGCCGCCGTCGTCAAGCTTCGTATCGTCTGCCAACGCGGTCAGCGGGAAGCATCCGATGACAAGGATAAGGCAGAGAAGAACAGATAATGCTCGTTTCATTGTTAATTCCTCCATACTATTTTTTATTGTTATTGAATGACATTCAGGGTAACCAGTGTCTCCGCTCCGTTAAGCGGAAGCTTTTCCGCATCGTGTGTCCAGTGCTGATAAAGAATAACTGCATTTTTGTATTCGCCTTCCGGAAGCGTCTGATTCATGGTGATCTCGCGCACGCATTGACCGGGCCGCAGCTCTTCGGATTTCCAGAGAACAGTGCCGTCCTCCAAAGACAGCGTGATCACCAGATAACAGTTGTTCTCCGGCGGATTATCAAAACGCACGGACTGCTCCAATGTGTCCGCTTTCAGTTC
>JAZRWD010000092.1:0-3878 GCA_045599525.1 Candidatus Limivicinus sp.
GATGAGTCTGAACGCAACCATGAAGGCCCTGTCGGACCCGACCAGGCGTGCCATTCTCAACTATCTGAAAGACGGCAGCCTCACGGCGGGGGACATCGCCGCAAAGTTTGATATGACCGCCGCCACCATTTCGCATCATCTGTCCATTCTGAAAGGGGCAGACCTGGTGAGTGAAAAACGCCAGAAAAACTTTATCGTTTACAGCCTGAACGCATCGGTGCTGGAAGAAGTCATGCTTTGGCTCAGCACCCTGAAAGGAGAATAACACCATGAAGAACATGAGAAAAGAACAGAAGACCGCCTGGATCCTCTCCACCATTGTCTGCCTGCTCCCGGTGCTGGCCGGGGCGCTGCTGTATAACCGCCTCCCGGATACCATGCCCATCCACTGGGACCTCGGCGGCAACGCCAACGGCTGGAGCAGCCGTTTCATGGGGGCCATCGGCCTGCCGGGCATCCTCCTTGTGCTGAACCTGCTCCTCCCAACGATCCTCAAGCTCGACCCGAAGTACAAGACCATGTCCGGCAGGATGCTCGCCATAATCCAGTGGACCATCCCGGCCGTGTCCCTCTTCGCCTCCTCCATCACCCTGGCCGCCGGCCTCGGCATCGAGGTCAACGTTCCGTTCTACGCCACCCTGTTCTGCGGCCTGCTGTTAACGGTCGTCGGCAACTATCTGCCCAAGATGAGCCAGAGCTACACCGTGGGCATCAAGCTCCCCTGGACGCTGGACGACGAAGAAAACTGGGACAGAACGCACCGCTTTGCCGGCTTCGTCTGGGTCGTCTGCGGCCTCCTGCTGTGCGTCAGCGCCTTCCTGCCCTTCCGCGGCATCGCCATGGGCGTCCTGCTGGCGTGCATGGTGCTCGGCCCGGTGCTCTATTCCTGGCTGCTGTATCGCCGCAAGGAGAGCTGAACCGATACCCCCAAACCACTGTATACTGCATAAACCAGCGCAGGCGGCCTTTTCGCATCGGCCGCCTGCTTCCTTTTGTGCTTTTGACCATTCTGTGATACAATCATAGCAGAAAACAGCAAGACCCGGTGCCGCGGCAAAACGGCGTCCCGGGGCGGAAGGAGCAGACCATGCCATTTCAGATCCTGCGGCAGGACATCACGCGCGTCCACGCGGATGCCATCGTCAACACAGCCAACCCGTACCCCACCTATGGCCGCGGCTCGGATTATGCGGTGTATCAGGCGGCAGGGGCGGAGCAGCTGCTGGCTGCCCGTCAGCTCATCGGGGTCCTGCGGCCCGGTGAGGCAGCCGTCACGCCTGGCTTTGCCCTCCCGGCAAAATTCATCATCCATACGGTCGGCCCCTGCTGGGTCGACGGCACGCAGGGCGAGGCCGAGACGCTGGCCACCTGCTACCGGGAGTGCCTGCGCCTGGCCAGGGAATACGGCTGCCACAGCATTGCCTTCCCCATGATCTCCACCGGGGTCTACGGCTTCCCGCGGGACCTTGCCCTGCGCATTGCCTTAGACTGCGTCCATGACTTCCTCTCCCGCGAGGAAAACGACGACATGGACATCCGCTTCGTGGTCTTCGGTCCCGCGTCGCTGCACGCCGCGCGCCTCCTCTTCCCGGATATTGAGGAATATATCGACGCGCACTATGTGCAGGCCAAAACACGGGAGGAATACGGCCCGGAGCAGACCGGCCGCTTCTCGCTGGATGAGGACTTTGCGCTTCGGAATGAGGTCTCTGCGCCTCCGGATGAGGACCTGCCCTGTGCGTCCATGCCCTGCCCTCCGCAGGCCGTGGAGGCCATGCGGTCGGAGCGCCTGGAGGCTATGCGGTCGGAGCGCCCGGAGGCCATGCATGCGGACCGTCTGGAGGCCCCGAAAGCCAAAAAAGCGAAAAACGGTTTGTTCGGCCGCATCCGGGCCAAGGATAAGGCCCCGTCCGCTCCCCCAAAGGAGACCGCCAGGTCACCCATAGAGTCACCCGACGCGGATATGGTCTGTGGTGCACCCCTGCGGGAATCCCGGCCAAAGCCCCGCCGGCAGGAGGCACCGCCTGCCCCAACAGCCGCCCCACGGGAAAAGCCCCGCAGCCTGGAGGAGCTGCTCCGCCTGCAGCAGGAGACCTTTCAGGAGAGCCTCCTGCGCCTCATTGCGGAAAAGGGCATGAAGAATGCCCAGGTCTATCATGCGGCCAACATGAGCAAGCAGCTCTTTGCCAAGATCAAGGCCGACCGGAACTATATCCCGAAGAAAAACACGGCCATCGCCCTTGCCCTGGCCCTGCGCCTGAACCTGGACGAGACGCGGGACCTGCTCGTGCGCGCCGGCTATGCCCTCTCTCCCGGCATTCCGCTCGACCGGGCCATTCAGTATTTCATTGAAAACGGGGTCTACGATGTCCTGCTCATCGACACCGCGCTCTTTGACCTCGGCCTGCCCATGCTCACCTTTGACTGAGCCGGCGCGGAAAAGGCTTCTGTTGCCCCTGCAAAAAAAGAAGAAAAAAACAAAAAGGTCGCCTGCGGGTTGACCTTTTTTTCTTTTCTCCGGGCTACAATACAGGCACAACAGAACAAGAAAGGAACAAAAAACCATGAACAACAATCTCACCGAACTCGTATTCATTCTCGACCGCAGCGGCTCCATGTCCGGCCTGGAGAAAGACACCATCGGCGGCCTCAACTCCCTCATCGCCAAGCAGAAGCGCGAGGCAGGGGAGGCCCTGGTCTCCACCATCCTCTTTGACGACAAGGCAGAGGTCCTGCACGACCGTGTCCCCCTTGAGAAGGTCGAAGCCATGACGGAGGAGCAGTACTACGTGCGCGGCTGCACGGCCCTGCTGGATGCCCTCGGCGGTGCCATCCACCACATCGGCAACGTCCACAAGTATGCCCGCGAGGAAGACCGCCCCGCCAGGACCCTCTTCATCATCACCACCGACGGCATGGAGAACGCCAGCCGCCGCTACACCGCGGAAAAGGTGCGCCAGATGGTGGAGCACGAAAAGGAAAAGTACGGTTGGGAGTTCCTCTTCCTCGGTGCCAACATTGACGCCGTCAAGACGGCGCAGCGCTTCAGCATCGACGAAGACCATGCCGTCAACTATGAGTGCGACGCCGAAGGCACCGCCCTCAATTACGAGGTCCTCAGCCAGACCGTCGCCGAGTTCCGCGCCTGCGCCCCCCAGACCGCCATCCGCACCGACTGGTCCGACCGCATCAAGGCCGACTACAAAAAGCGCCACCAGGGGCGGTAAGGCACAGTTGAAGGTTTCCTCCCGCTATGGTATTGTGTAGAGGTAACCAATCCCTTTCGCACCATACCATTACGGGGAGAAAGAATGGGCTCTTTTATGGAAAAGAAAAATCGCGTTCAATGGATCTGCACCATGTGGGATACCAAGCTGGTCTTTTGTGATGGCTGGTTTCTGCTCGTTGACGCCAAAGGCGGGGCTTCTCCGCTTTCGCCGGAACGGGCACTGGACGCCGAGATCGGCTACTACAGCTATCAGGCGTCCATGGATGTGAACCGCGGCGGCATAGACCCGGACATGGCGTATCCGGCCCGCGGCTTTGAAAAGGATGAAGTAACCGGGAAATGGACCTTCCGGGAAGCGCTTACGGAACAATATATGGCCGAGGCGAGAAAAATCGAAAACGAGCTGGTCATTCCGGCCGGCATCGGCGGCTATCCCGTAACCTCCCTGGCCAAAAGCGCCTTTGAAAACTGCAAGGAACTGACAAAGGTCGTCCTTCCGGCAAGCGTGAAAAGCATAGGGGACAATGCCTTCAAAAACTGTTCGGCGCTGCATACGGTGGCGCTGGGACAGCCCGGCGTCACCATAGGCAGCGGTGCCTTCGAGGGCACCCGGGTAAGCCTGGATAACGGACAGGGGCTCGAGATCATC
>JAZRWD010000093.1:0-9418 GCA_045599525.1 Candidatus Limivicinus sp.
AAAACAGCAATTCTGGCTTTCTTAGCAGAGAAAGAAATAGAACCGGTTTTCTTAACGGATGAACCCTTGTTTGATTTCGGGGGTGGCGTTGTTTTGCATAACCTGACTAGGAAATAAAATACCGTCAGATTACTGGAGAAAAGCAATCTGACGGTATTTTTATTATTCTTTTTTCTTTCGACCGATTGGATTAGCCATAGCAGCTTCGCGAAGCTGGGCATTATCCAGATGTGTATAGATTTGTGTTGTGCTAAGGTTACTGTGCCCAAGAACCTCCTGCAGCGCACGAGTATCGACACCATTTTTCAACATCATTGTCGCTGCAGTGTGACGAAGCTTATGGGGAGAGAATTTGTTACTATCCAGGCCGGCTTCTTTCAGCTTTTTATCTACCATTTTTTCGACTCCGCGAACAGTGATTCTGCGATAATTACTACTGATAAAAAGAGCATTCTGATCTTCAGCAGCAATTTTACTGCTGTCACACCGGACTAGCAGATAATCGTCAATTGCCTCACGACACCCGTCTCCAAAATATACTATACGTTCTTTATTACCTTTACCGGTAACACGAACGTGATCTTCAAACACGTCGGAAAGGTTTAATGATACAAGTTCGGATACCCGAAGCCCGCAGCACATAAAAAGCATAAGAATACAGTAATCTCGCAGCTCAAAACGTCCGGAGCAAGCCTGTAATAATTTATCGCATTCCGTTTCCTCCAGATACCTTGGCAGACTTTGTTGCTTTTTTGGCATATCCAATTCCTGACAAATGTTGTTTTCCAGGAGATGACGCTTAACGGTAAGATAATTGTAAAACGATTTTACCGAGGAAGTTCTGCGGCAGCGGCTGGCTGCAGAAAGGTTAGTGTTAGTATTGAGAAACTCAGGTGAAAAAGACTGATAACGGTATAGTTCTTCGATTTTAATGGATTTAATAAAATCTATATCTATATCAGTAATATCAATATTCTGAAAATCCGTTTCTGCCGGTACCAGATGTCTGCGCCGTTTGATGTAACGAAATAGAATTTTTAAATCAAGGTAATAACCGGCAACCGTTTTATCTGAATGGCCTCTAACCGTGGAATGATATTCTAGAAATTCCATAAGAATATCAGGCACGTCGTTAATAGAATCAAGGTTCATGCAATACTCCGTTAAATCTAGGTGAATTAGGTTCGTTTAATCTGTATTATGCGAACTTGTACCTGTATTGCAGAAGGAGCCATTCAGCTCCCCCTGCTTATCACTAAATCATTTTCCTGCTTTGTACTTTAATGCATCAAGAACAGATTCGCTAGTAACTCTGATACAATTCAGAATAGATGCCATCACTGCAACGCTATCGAGAAAAACAGCAAACCATAAAGTTGTAAATCCGTTAATTGCGAGGAAGATTAATAGCGCTTTTACGATAAACACAAATAATGTGTTTTCCGTTGCAACATAACGGACACGGTTTGAGATATGCGTGAGGAATGAAAAATTATCTAAAAACTCCGGCTGAATCAGAATGTCTGCAAAAGTTCCGCGAAGTCCAACACGACAGTCAATCGAAGCTCCAGTGTGATGTTCCATGCCTTCTGCGTAAAGATACATAACCGGCAGCTTGGATTTTTCTGCTCGATCTGCAATCAAATCCAGTTTTTTCTGCGTATCGCATTCAGCATAAAATGCGTCAAATTCAAGTTCTTCCTTAAGTTTTTCTCCCTGAGCAATACTATCATCTGTCAATAGGATGCAATTTGGTATACCGGAATTGCGAATGTTATCGATTAAGGCCTGTCCGTCACTGTTCAGCATCTCGGATATAGCAATCTTTCCACAATATCTGTCGGCAACCGTCATATAAAAGACAGTGCTATTCGGCGGAATCAGTGAATGTGGCACCGATACTCCCCTGCGGTCAAACAGCTCTTCTGTCCCGAACATGACCGACATTCCGTTTACCTTTAGCTGAACTCCACAGTTCGGAACGTCCACAAACTCTGAAATCAAATCAAGCATTTCCAGATTTTGACCTTGCAAATCCAGAATAGCTTTTGCAAAGGTTTGCTGCGAATAATAGACAGCATGCGCAGCCAGATTTAGAAATGTTTTCTTGTCAAATGTATCGGACTCAATTGATAGAACACGAGGGGGTTCTGTCGTTAAAATTCCTTTTTTATCGACAAAAATGGTGTTAATCCGAGAGAATAATTCCAAAATTCCGGAATTCTTAATGAGCACTCCCCTTTGGGCTGCGTAACCCATACCGATATATCCGGTAAGCGGAATGGATACTGTGGTTGACGACGGAATAGTAACCAGGAGAATAATCAGCGCACGGTGAATAGAAGTTGAAAAGGTAATGCTGGTAATTAAGGGAACACAAATAGCATATACAACCGCGATTAACATTGCGAGTTTTAGTACCGGGTTTACTCCGCCTGCCATCGCGTATTGAATGTCCATGTCTCCGGAACCTTCAGAGGCAATGTTATCAAATAAGGCTTTCCGAATCTCTGTGCTCTGATATTGTGCTAGATCCATGGCGGACTGCTTTGTCTTGCTGGAGACATAGCTAATCAGTAACTTTCCGACCTGATACACAATAACACATGCGGTTGAGTCGATTTTATATCCTAATACAAAGGATAAAACCAGGACAATCAGGATTACAAACGATTCTGTTAGAAAATACCCATGCTCTACAGCCGTAATTGCATCGTAGATTATGTCATAGCTGCAAATCAGTGCAGCAATAATCAGAAGAAGGAAAAGAGGAAAACCGGAAAGGTGCAGGAGAACACATAATATGAGCAACACACTTGATACTGCCACCCTGGCTAAAGTAAATGCCGGAGTTGCATATTTTTCATCGTGCAGTAATGTGTTCAACCTATTCAAAAGTAGGCTCATATGAGGACCTCCTTGAATGGGTACGTGCCATTAAGCTTTACCGTTGCTGCCAAGGACATCAATGATCTTATGCATGACCATTGCCTTGATAGCAGCTCTTGCGGGCTTAAGGTACTGACGAGGATCAAAATCAGCAGGGTTTTCAGCAAAATGTTTCCGTATTGACGCGGTCATTGCCAGACGAAGGTCAGAATCGATGTTGATTTTGCAAACGGCCAGCTCAGCTGCATGGCGTAATTGCTCTTCCGGAACACCAATAGCTCCCGGCATGTTTCCGCCATACTGGTTGATCAAAGAAACAAACTCCTGCGGAACTGATGAAGCACCGTGAAGAACGATGGGAAAAGCCGGTAAACGCTTTGCGACTTCTTCCAGAATGTCAAATCGGAGCTGCGGGTTTGTGCCAGGCTTAAACTTGTATGCTCCGTGAGAAGTGCCAATGGCAATTGCCAAAGAATCGCAACCTGTACGCTCTACAAATTCCTGAACGTCTTCGGGACGGGTATAGGAACTATCTTCTGCGGAGACCTGGACTTCGTCTTCTATACCGGCAAGGGTACCAAGTTCTGCCTCAACGACGACGTTGTGATCATGAGCATACTCGACAACCTTACGAGTAATTGCAATATTCTCTTCAAAAGGCTTAGAAGACGCATCGATCATTACCGAAGTGAAGCCGCTGTCAATACAGGACTTGCAGGTTTCGAAGCTATCACCATGGTCAAGATGAAGTGCGATGGGCAGACCGGTATCAATTACCGCTGCTTCAACGAGCTTCGTCAGATATGTGGGATTTGCATAGTTACGTGCGCCTTTGGAGACCTGAAGAATAACCGGAGAATTGCACTCTTTTGCAGCCTCCGTTATTCCCTGAACGATTTCCATATTATTAACATTAAATGCACCAATGGCATACCCGCCATTATATGCCTTTGCAAACATCTCTTTTGTAGTAACAAGTGGCATTTGCGAAATCCTCCATCTATATATATGAATAATAGTATCACTTGAGCAGTTTTATTATAGCCGCAAATACGGTCATAATCAATAACTACTTTTTCTTTGTGAGGAACATTTTTTTGCTCTCACCTGTTCAACCCAGACACATCAAAGTTATACGACCGGCCACAAAAACTGCGGCCGGTCGTATAATTCATCTAAATATACCAGGGATTAATAATCAAAGGTTCCGCTGAAAACGGTAACTGCATTGCCGGTGAGGAAGACGGCATCGTCAGTGTAGCGAACAATAAGATCTCCGCCGGGAAGTTTGACTTTAATATCCGTGTTTTTATAGCACATTCCATTTTCTGCAGCGGCAACAGCGGCTGCACATGCGCCCGTACCACAGGAAAGTGTTTCCCCACTTCCCCGTTCCCATACACGCAGTCTCAGGCAATTTCGGTTAATTACCCGAACAAACTCTGTATTGATCCGCTCCGGGAACATTTCGTGGAATTCAAATTTTGGACCAATTTCCTCGAGTGGAATGGTATCTATTGCTTCCGAGAATACCACGCAATGCGGGTTTCCTACGGAAACACAGGTGACTTTGTATTCGTCATTGCCAACCTTGAGCGGATATCCAATTAACGCGGCTTCTTCTGTCTGCACGGGAATCTCATTGGCAAGCAGACTGACCTCGCCCATATTTACAGTAACAGAACTGACTTTTCCGTCACGAATGAATAGCTTCAGGTGGCGCAGACCGGAAATCGTTTCCAATGTCATAAACTCATTCCGAATATATCCGTTATCATAGAGATACTTTCCAACGCATCTGGCGGCGTTACCGGCCATTTGAGACTCACTGCCGTCTTTATTAAAGACGCGCATCCGGGCATCTGCGCAGGAGGAACGCTCAATCAGGGCAATTCCGTCTCCGCCAATGCCGTAGTGAGGAGCGCATAGATCGACACAAAGAGATTCCGGACAGGTGATGGCATTGTCAAAGTTTTCAATAACGATATAGTCATTTCCACAGGAATGCATCTTTGTAAAGGGAATTTTACGCCGGAAGGTACGCATATTATTGATATCTACCAGTTCCGTGTTACTGCACTGGAAACGGCTTTCAATAATATCTGCAAGTGCATTTGTAGTATCGAGTGATGTCAGACATGGGATTCCCAACTGCATAGCACGACGGTGAATCGAATTGTAGTCACCCATAGTGCCGTCCTTCAACGCGCCGGTATATATGATATAATCCAGTTCGTTGTTTTCCATCAGCTCATAGATGGCTTTGCAATTGTTTTCGATAGAAACCGATGCCACAGGAATACCCATTGTGGCAATAGAATCTGCTGTTCCGGATGTAGCATAAAGCTTTAATCCCAGGTCATAAAAGCGCTTGGCAATGGTTAGTATCTCATCGTAGTCGTGCTCATCCACACTGATCAGTACGCCGTTATGTCCTGCCGGACGATCCGGTAAATGGAATCCTGCAGAAGTCAGTCCCTTAAACAGTGCCTCGGCAAGAGTTTTACCGATTCCCAAAACCTCACCGGTGGATTTCATTTCAGGCCCTAAAATAGAATTTGCGTCGGTTAGTTTTTCAAAACTAAACACCGGGACCTTTACGGCATAATACGGAGGCGTACGGTATAGTCCGCTTCCATATCCTAAATCACTGAGTTTGGCACCCAGCATTACTTTGGAGGCAAGGTCGACCATCGGGACGTTGGTTACTTTGCTTATATACGGGACTGTTCGGGAAGCTCTCGGGTTTACTTCAATAACATAAAGTTCGTCTTCGTAGATCAGATATTGAATGTTTACCAGACCCTTGGTTCCCAGCGCCAAGGCAAGTTTTTCCGAGCAGCTGCAGACTTTGGCAAGGAACTTGTCCGTCAGATTGTAGGGCGGATATACTGCAATTGAATCACCGCTATGAACACCTGCACGTTCGATATGTTCCATGATTCCCGGAATCAGTACATCTTCCCCATCAGAAATAACGTCAACTTCCAGTTCTGTTCCTGGCATATATTTATCCACAAGAACCGGATTCTCTATCCCGCCAGACATTATTGTCCGCATATAGCGTTCTGTCATTGCGCGGTCGTGAGAAATCGTCATATTCTGTCCGCCAATAACATACGAGGGACGCAGCAGAACCGGATAACCAAGTGTTTCCGCTGCAGAAACGGCTTCTTCCAGCGTTTTAACACCAAAGCCTTTTGGACGACGGATACCAAAGGTTTCTAGAAGCGCGTCAAAACGGGCGCGATCTTCTGCAATATCAATTCCTTCAGCAGAGGTTCCTAAAATGTTAATGCCATTTTGATCAAGGAATTTAGTCAGTTTAATTGCTGTTTGTCCGCCAAATGCAACAACAACACCGATTGGTTTTTCTACTCGGATAATGTTCATTACATCTTCAGGATACAGAGGCTCAAAATACAGTCTGTCTGCTGTGTCATAGTCAGTGGATACCGTCTCGGGGTTATTGTTTACAATAACTACGTCATATCCCATTTCGCGCAGCATCCATACACAATGTACTGAGCTATAGTCAAATTCAATTCCCTGGCCGATCCGAATAGGTCCGGAACCTAAGACAATAACTACCGGCTTACCAGACCGTACAAAGGAGCGGGATTCACAGCAGGAGTCAAAAGTTGAATAAAAATAAGGTGTTTCCGCATCAAACTCGGCGCCACAGGTGTCAACCATTTTATAGGACATCGGAAGAGCCGGTAATTCGTCTGTTCCGGAGAGTTCCCTGATTGCCTCATCTGTATACCCAAACAGCTTCGCTTGCTTATAGTTCCGGGCATCTAACCCATTTTCCTGCAGATTAAGCTCAAACTTGGCAAGCTTTTCCAGTTTAAACAAGAACCATCTGTCGATTTTTGTAATGGAAAAAATCTCATCCACGCTCATACCGTTTTTCAATGCTTCGAAAACGGTAAACAATCTGCGGTCGTTCTGCTCGTGCAAGCGCTCGCGTACCGGTAATTCGGATAACGGGGCGGCATTCAATGTGGTAAGTGAGATTTCAGCACCGCGGACAGCTTTCATGAGCGCCATCTCAAAACTCGGTGCTATAGCCATAACCTCGCCGGTTGCTTTCATCTGGGTGCCTAGTTTGCGGCTTGAGCCGGCAAATTTATCAAACGGCCATTTCGGAAATTTTACAACGACATAGTCTAAAGTCGGTTCAAAGCAAGCACAGGTCTTTCCGGTTATGTCGTTTTTAATTTCATCTAATGTATATCCCAAAGCAATTTTTGTGGTAATCTTCGCAATAGGATAACCCGTTGCTTTGGAAGCCAGCGCAGAAGAGCGCGAAACACGCGGATTAACCTCGATAACTGCATATTCAAAGCTGTCCGGATTCAAGGCAAACTGACAGTTGCAACCACCGACAATACCGATAGAGGAGATAATATCCAACGATGCGGAGCGCAGCATTTGGTATTCTCTGTTGGAAAGCGTAAGTGCCGGAGCAACAACAATAGGGTCACCGGTGTGAATACCAACAGGATCGAAGTTCTCCATGGAACACACGGCAATTACATTGCCCAGACTGTCACGCATGGTTTCAAACTCAATTTCTTTCCAGCCAGCAATGCACTTTTCGACGAGAATTTGCGTAATCGGAGACATATCAAGACCGGTTTTGGCGATGATCCTGAATTCTTCCTCGTTTTCACAGATACCGCCGCCGGTTCCACCCAGGGTAAATGCCGGGCGTACAATCACCGGGTAACCGAGTCTGTTTGCTATTGCAAGAGCAGTATCCAGATCGTTTGCGATATCGGAGGGAACACAGGGTTGACCGATTTCCTGCATCGTTTTACGGAACAGGTCGCGGTCCTCTGCCTTTTCGATAGCATCAATATCTGAACCAAGCAAGCGAACGTTATATTTATCGAGAGTGCCATCTTCACTGAGCTGCATGGCAATCGTTAGGCCTGTTTGTCCGCCAAGACCTGCGAGCAAACCATCCGGCTGCTCTTTTTCAATAATTCGCCGGACTGTTTCGGCGTTTAATGGCTCAAGATAAATCTCATCTGCCAGATGTTTGTCCGTCATAATGGTTGCCGGGTTTGAATTGACCAGAACGACATCAATTCCCTCATCGCGGAGGACGCGGCATGCCTGTGCTCCGGCATAGTCAAATTCTGCTGCCTGTCCAATAATAATTGGCCCGGACCCGATCATTAATACTTTTCGAATGCTTTTATCTTTAGGCATGACTCATTCCCCCATCATTTTAATGAATCGATCGAACAGGAATTCCGTGTCCTGCGGGCCACCGCAGGCTTCCGGATGAAATTGCACAGTAAAGCAATTTTTTCCCGGGTATAACATACCTTCGCAGCTGCCATCATTCGCATTAATAAATGTCTGAACACCGGTACCCTCAAGACTTTCCGCAATCACGGCATAGCCATGATTCTGACTGGTGATATATGTGCGCCCGGAATTAAGGTCTTTAACCGGCTGATTTGCCCCGCGATGACCGTATTTGAGCTTCATGGTTTTACCGCCCATTGCTAAAGCAGTTAACTGATGTCCAAGGCAGATACCAAAAACCGGAAGTTTTCCAATCAGCAACCGAATTTGCTCAATGCAGTTTACATTCTCGGCCGGATCTCCCGGTCCGTTCGAGAGCATGATTCCATCCGGCTTGCCTTCCAGTATCATTTGTGCCGTTGTATCCTGAGGCACAACAGTTACATCACAGCCGCGCTTTTGAAGGCAGCGAATGATATTCCCTTTTGCACCGTAGTCAATCAGCGTTACAGAATACAAGCGTTCCCCTTCTGCAGGGTAAAACTCAGTCTGTTTCGTGCTTACTTCAGACACTACATGCTGGACAGAATACTTTTCAAGCGGCTGCAGATCCGCAGGGAGTTCACTGTATATACCTGCGTTCATTACGCCTTCTTCTCTTAGTATGCGGGTCAGTTCTCGTGTATCAATGCCACAAATTCCCGGAATATCATTTTCAAGAAGGAAACGGTTTAATTCATATTCACTACGGAAATTGGAAGGAGTATCGCACAGTTCACGTACAACATAGCCTCGGACAGCTGTTTTCCCTTCAAAATCGTAGGGGATAACGCCATAGTTGCCGATAAGCGGAAATGTCTGTGTGACGATTTGTCCCGCATAGCTGGGGTCCGTAAGGGTCTCAAGATAGCCAACCATACCTGTGGTAAAAACAAGCTCACCAATGGAGTCTCGCTCAGCCCCTATCCGTGTCCCTTCAAAAGAACGGCCATCACTTAGAACTAAATAAGCTTTACTCATTTTACTGCTCCTTTGTCGGATTATTCATACATTCTGTATGCAATAATCGTTAGCTCAACAAAGCATATGTCTAAATTGAGCTAACGATTTTATTTTTTACCTATTAAAGGGTTGCAGCCATAACCGCCTTAATGGTATGCAGGCGATTTTCAGCTTCTTCAAATACCAGAGAAGTCTCACTATTGAAGACCTCATCGGTAACCTCAAGGGCATCCAACCCATATTTTTCATATATCTCTTTACC
>JAZRWD010000094.1:0-2840 GCA_045599525.1 Candidatus Limivicinus sp.
TCAGTCTGCTGCCTGAACGATCAGCTTGACGCCTTCAATGCGAACGACCTTTACAATGCTGCCCTCGTTAAAAACAGCATCGTCAGCACTGCGTGCTGTCCATACGCGGCCGTCGATCTTCACGGCACCGGTGGCCTGCAGGTTGTTTACGGCTTCGGTGACCACGGCAGGTTTCCCGATGAGACGGTCGGCATTTGTGGCCTGCGTTCTGGCGTTGAGAAACCGTGCGGCCAGCGGACGGGTGACCGCCAGAGCAACAGCAGACACCAGCACAAACAGGGCAAGCTGCAGCCAGAGGGCTGCACCAAACATGGCAGAGAACATTGCCGCAAGAGCCCCTGCAGCAAACCAGATGGAGATGAGCCCGGGGACCAGTGCCTCAACGACCAGGAAGAAAATGACTGCCACGAGCCAGACCGTTGTCAGGCTTCCGGATAGCAGCTGCAGAAGCGGCCCGGATAAGATCGTCATGAGAATCCCTCCTTTTCAAACTTTTTGGTAATTTTTCGCTTTTGTCTAGTATTATACAATCCCCCCTGGGGAATGGCAAGGTAATAATTCCCGTAAAACAACTTTACTTTTCGGAATTAAAGTGTTAACATATAAGAGTAAAAAACAGATGGGGGGTAGCTATGAACAAATCTCCGAACGTACAGCGGGATGACAGCATGTATGAAGCCATCCTTACGCTGCAGAACATTGATGAATGCAAGCGTTTCTTTTCCGACCTCTGCACGGTTACCGAGCTTCTGGCCATGGAGCAGCGCTTTACTGTCGCCTCACTTCTGGATGACGGCGAGATCTACACCGGTATCCTGAACGAGACCGGCGCATCCAGTGCCACGATCAGCCGTGTCAACCGTTCCCTGCAGTATGGCGAGGGCGGCTATGCCATCGTCTTCGGCCGCACCAAGGGGAAGAAAGAATGAGCAGCTACGGCCCTCTGGCTCACCGCTACGATGAGCTTACCGGGGACGTTCTCTACAGCGCATATGCAGATATGTATGAGGCGGAATTCCGCCGCGACGGCGGTGAATTCCGCCTTCTGCTTGACCTGTGCTGCGGAACCGGTTCCCTGACGCAGGAGATGTGCCGCCGGGGTTATGAGATGATCTCGGTCGACGCTTCCGTCGATATGCTGATGCAGGCCCAGAGCAAGCCCTACGAGGGCACCTTTCCCCTGTTTCTCTGCCAGCGGGCAGAGGAGCTGGACCTTTACGGAACCGTGGATGCCGCCTTCAGCTCACTGGATTCCTTCAATTACCTGCCCGGTGATTGCCTGCCGGAGGTCTTCCGCCGGCTGCATCTGTTCGTCCGCCCGGGCGGTCTGCTGATTTTCGACATCCGCACACCGGAATGGCTGCGCAGCCTTGACGGTGAAGTGTTTATCGACGAGACCCCCCGCACCCTGTGTGTCTGGCGTGCCGAGCTGGACAGCGAAAACGCCTGTGTGGAATACGGCATCAACCTGTTCACCAAGCAGGGCCGTCTGTGGAAGCGGGATGACGAAGAACACACCGAATACATTCACGAGCCGGAGCTTCTGCGGCAGCAGCTTACCGAAGCCGGCTTCACCGACATCCGGGCCATTACCGGCGGGCCCGACAGTACCGAGGGGCGCCTCTTTCTCTGTGCAAGGCGCTCACTCTGAGGAGGATCACACCACATGGACAGAATCATTCGTGCCGTTGCTGCAGACGGCTTTATCAAAATGCAGGTCATCTATGCACGGGATATGGTGCAGGAAGCTAACCGGATCCACCGGCTCTCCCCCACGGCGGCAGCCGCGCTGGGCCGTTCCCTCTGCGCCGCCTCTCTGCTGGGTGACATGATGAAAGAAGAGAACGCCACCGTCACCCTGCGCATCAACGGCGGCGGGCCGATCGGCAGTGTAGTCGCGGTGTCTGACAGCAGTGGCAACGTGCGCGGTTATGTGGACGATCCCACCGTGGACCTTCCCCTGCGCAGCGACGGCAAGCTGGATGTCGGCGGCGCAGTCGGCCGGGACGGCATGCTCGTCGTGAGCCGGGATATCGGCCTCAAGGAGCCCTATATCTCCTCCACCGAACTGGTCACGGGCGAGATTGCCGAGGACTTTACCCGCTTCCTTCTGGAGAGCGAGCAGGTCCCCTCTGCCTGCGGGCTGGGTGTTCTTGTGGACACTGACTGCAGCATTAAAACTGCCGGCGGCTTTATCGTGCAGCTGATGCCCGGTGCGTCTGAGTCCCTCATCGATACGCTGGAAGAAAACATCTTCATGATGGACCAGCTGACCACCATCCTTGACGAAGACGGCCCTGAGGTTCTCTTCGCCCAGGTGCTCAAGGGGCTGGAATACCACCTGGTCGGTGAAGACCCGGTCAGCTACCGCTGCCCCTGCTCCCGTGAACGGGTCGAGGAAGCCCTCATCTGCATCGATGCCAATGATCTGCAGGAGATCATCAGCCAGGGCAGCACGGAAGAGGTCCTGTGCCAGTTCTGCGGTAAGACCTATTCCTTCACCCCGGTCGACCTGCGTGCACTGCTGGCCAGGAAGACCTCCCTCGCCGAAGAAGCCGAAACCGAGGAATAAGAAACCATACGCATATTTGCTTTACCCATCGGGACAGAAACAAATCTTCTGTCCCGGTGTTTTTTGTTTCTTCAGCACTCTTTTTTGTGCCTTCCGTGTTTCCTTGCTCCGGCACCTCTTTGGGCATCTCCGGGTTCCCTTTCTTTAGTGCCATTTTTTGGCCTTTTTTCGTTTCGGTTTTTCCTTTTGGTTTGTGCTTCCCTGTTGTATGCCCAGTATACGCTGTGCGACCAACTTCTTCCACCGCAAACACAGCGGAATAAAGTGG
>JAZRWD010000095.1:0-3061 GCA_045599525.1 Candidatus Limivicinus sp.
CATGGTCTGCCGTGAACATGCGGAGCTTTTCGCTGTCCACGGCATGCAGACGATTCTTTTCCGGATCAAACGCCCTTCATGCCATTTGCTGCGGCCTGGAGGGCGTTGTGCTGCTTCCGTGGTCTGCGGCCACCAGACGCAGGCTCTTTCCTGTCGACGGAAAATGTGCTATACTATAAGCATAACCGAAAAAGGAGGATGACAGATGAAGATTCGGCTGAACGAAGACAAAGAAATCGTGAAGACCATTCAGGAGGGTCTGAAGCTGAAGGGAGGCTACTGCCCCTGCCGCCTGGAACGGATCGACGACAACAAATGTATGTGTAAGGAATTTCGGGATCAGATTGCGGACCCGGACTATGAAGGCTATTGCCACTGCATGCTGTACTACAAGGAAAAGTAAACGGCGAAGAAAGAAACTTTGGAGGATAAACGTATGAGTGAACTGGTCTTAACAACAGATAATTTCGCATCCGTCATCGCAGGCACGGATAAGCCCGTGCTGGTGGATTTTTGGGCAGAGTGGTGCGGTCCCTGCCGCGTGATGGGCCCAGTGCTGCATGCCTTTGCCGAAGAAAACGCCGACAAGGTCCTTGTCGGCAAGGTGAATGTGGACCAGGAGCCCGCCCTGGCCATGCAGTTTCAGATCAATGCCATCCCCAGCCTGCTGGTCTTCCGTAACGGGAAGAAGGTGGCAACGCAGGTCGGCCTCTGTGACGGTGCCAGACTGGCTGAGCTTGCTGGCCTTAAATAAGGGCCTCTTCCGGCACGTGTTCACAGAAAGAGGCTGAATTTTCTATGCCGCTGTGATACCATGATGCCAGACTGTAGCGGGCGGCGGTGCAGCCTTTACATTGTCAGCCCCTTGCAGGAAAAGAAAGGAAGGCCTATGAAAAAAGTAATATCCCTGTTTTTTGTGCTGCTTTTTGTTTTGGCCCTGGCGGTTCCCGCCGGTGCTGATTCCTATACCGCATGTGCCGTAATCGGAAGTGACCTGACCGACGAGCAGATCACTTCCGTCTATTCCCTGTTTGGTGTGGGCCGCGGCCGCGTGGTCGAACTCCGTGTTTCCAATGCGGATGAGCGAGCCTATCTTGAGGGTTTTGTGGACAGCAAGGTAATCGGCACGCGTTCAATAAGCAGCGTTTATGTAGAGTTGAAGAACGATGGCTCAGGCATGGACGTCACCACGAATAATGTTACCTGGTGCACGCCGGAGATGTATATTGCAGCCCTGGCCACAGCGGGCATCACCGATGCTAAAATCATTGTGGCTGCGCCCTTCCCGGTGAGTGGAACTGCTGCTCTGGTGGGTGTCTACAAGGCTTACGAGGACATGACCGGCCAGAAGCTGGACAATACTGCCAAGCTGGTGAGCACCCAGGAGCTGACCATTACCGGTGAGTTGGCTCAGGAAATCGGTAATATGGACTCGGTCTCCATCGTCAACGACATCAAAATGATTCTGACGGAGACGCAGAACATGACCGACGAGCAGATTCGGCAGGAGATCCTGAACATCGCTGCACAGTACGGCGTGAAGCTCTCGGACGGCCAGGTCAACCAGCTCGTAAAGCTCTGCCGCTCTCTGGAAGGGCTGGATGACGGCAAGCTACTCGAGCGCGTCCAGCAGGTGCAGGACACTTTGACCAAGGTTTCCGAGGCAAAGACCAAGGTGGTCGGCTTTGTCGAGACGGTGAAGAAGGTTGTTGTATCCATTAAGGGCTTTGTGGACAGCATCCGGCAGCTCTTTGGAGGCTGACATGATGAGAAGAGAAAGGCCAAAAGATTAGGGCGCTGATGAAAATCAGCGCTCTTTACTTTGTCCCTGCTTATGCGCATGCGCTTTCATCAACCGTCTGTTCTCATGAGTGAAAAGCATTTTTTCTGTTGTTTGCCTTGACAAACGAATGGTAATGATATATAATCCTTATTAAGAACTATTCTTAATAAGGTGCGCCGGTGGAAAGAAGAAACACAATCCAAAAAGAACTGATCCTGAACGCTGTGGTAAAACTGCATCGTCATGTTACAGCCGATGAGGTCTATGAATATATCAAGGCTGATTATCCGACGATTGGCAAAGGAACCGTTTACCGGAATTTAGGCATATTAGCGAACGAAAAGAAAATACTGCGGGTCGAAATTCCCGGAGGAGCGGATCGCTTTGATTTCACACTGAAAAAGCATTATCATGTGCAATGCGTAATGTGTGGCGAGGTATCGGATGTGGATATGGATGAAATAAAGGATATGGATTCTTTTATTCATCATAAGCATGGAATGCGTTTTTTGGATTATGATATCTTATTTAAAGGAATCTGTATGGGTTGCCAGGAGAAAGACTAAAAAGAAAGTAGAATAGTCAGAAAGGCAATGATAAACTTCCGGTGAAAATGGCCGAGCAAGAGATGACCGGATCATCCGGCGTTGCACGATCTGCGTATTGTCTTTCCGGTATGCATCCTGCTTCAGGTTTGGAAGAAGTTTGTAAAAAATACTATTTAATGGAGGAAACAAAAATGGAAAAATGGGTATGCCCTGTATGTGGTTATGTACACGAAGGAGCTGAGCCGCCGGCAGAATGCCCGACATGTCATGTCAGCGGGCAGAAGTTCAAAAAGGTTGAAGGTGAGCTGAAGCTTGCTGCCGAGCATGAATACGGTATTTATGCCAAGACCGTGAAGAATAACCCTGATATCTCTGAGGAAGATAAAAAATATATTTTTGAGCAGCTTATGGCCAACTTTAATGGTGAGTGCTCAGAGGTTGGTATGTATCTCTGCATGGCAAGAATTGCCCATCGCGAAGGATATCCGGAAATCGGTCTTTACTGGGAAAAGGCAGCTTATGAAGAGGCCGAGCATGCTGCAAAGTTTGCCGAACTCTTAGGTGAAGATCTGGAGCCGAAGATGAAGGCTACCACAAAGGATAACCTTGCCTGGAGAGTCGATTGTGAGTTCGGTGCCACTCAGGGGAAATTTGATCTGGCACTTTGCGCGAAGAAGAATAATCTTGATGCCATTCATGATACCGTTCATGAGATGGCAAAAGATGAGGC
>JAZRWD010000096.1:0-4790 GCA_045599525.1 Candidatus Limivicinus sp.
GGCCGGGTGAACGTCTGCGGCTGCGCGGGAAAGGGCGGCAATATGCTCCGGTGTGGAGCCGCAGCAGCCACCGAACAGGCCGACACCGGCTTCGGCGAAGGCTGCCGTGCAGGCAGCGAACTCCTCGGGCGGGCAGTTGTACACGGTTTCACCGTTCACGATCTCCGGCAGGCCGGCATTCGGCTTTGCAGCCAGGGGAACCTCAGCGTATTCGGCAATGCGGCGGATCTGCTTCAGCATATCTTCCGGGCCGGAGGAGCAGTTCAGACCAAAGGCACTGATCCCCATGCCCTGCAGTGTGAGCAGAGCGGCCAGAACGTCGGAGCCGGAAACGATCTTGCCGTTGGCATCGCAGGAGAAGCTGACCAGAATGGGCTTGCTGCTGACACTGCGGCAGGCCAGCACGGCTGCGCGGGCATCGGAGATGGTCATCATGGTTTCGATAACGAACAGATCTACGCCGGCCTCATCCAGCGCGGAGGCCTGTTCGGTGTAAACATCCACCAGTTCTTCAAAGGTCATGTCGCCCAGGGGGACAAGAAACTTGCCGGTGGGTGCGATGTCGCCCGCAATCATCGCCCTGCCCCGCAGAGCATCCTTGCAGATCTTGACCAGACGGAGGTTATATTCCCGGGTCTGCCCGTAAATGCCGTTTTCACCGAGCGTGACCCGGTTGGCACTGAAGGTGGGGCTGTACACGATATGACTCCCGGCTTCCAGATATTTGCTGTGCAGGTCGATGATGGCTTCCGGGTGTTCAAGGACCCATTGCTCGGCACACATCTCGCCGTTGTAGCCGCGCTTCTGCAGCTCTGTGCCGGTGGCACCATCGAGGATCAGAGGAAAATACAGTTCCATGGTATACATCCGTTCTGCCGCTTCGCGTCGGCGGAAATAGTTGGGAAGTGAGCACCTTATCCCGCGAAGTGAGGGAAGGATAAGATGGTTAAAAAAACATATGGTCGATATAGGCAGTGGAAAATTCGGGGCTGCCGCTGAGCTCGATATAGCGGCAGGCGGAACGAATGGCCGAAAGGCGCTCGGCCAGCTGCGGCTCGCACAGCAGGCGGGCTGCGCCGGACAGGGATGTGTTGCCGACGGCCACGGCCTTTTCTTCCATACCCGGAGGCAGCATGCCGATGCGTACCGCGTTGGCCACATTCAAGCTTTTCCCGAAGCCCCCGGCGATCTGCATGCACTGAATATCTGCAGGTGTTTTGCCTTCGTGCGCCAGCAGGATCTCGATACCTGCGGCGACAGCTGCCTTGGCCAGCTGCAGTCTGCGCACATCCGCGGCGGTCAGAAAAACACTGCGGTCGGGGGTCAGGAAGACAATGCCGTTTTCATCCTCGTCTTCGCCCAGCCACCAGGGAGTGGTTTCAGCCTCATCCGGGCCGAGCAGGCGGCCGGACTCGTCCAGAATGCCCAGGTCAAGCAGAACGGCCAGCAGGTCGATCATGCCGCTGCCGCAGATGCCCAGGGGCTTTCCGCCGCCGATCACGTCCGGCTTCAGAAACTCGCCCTCCACAGTGATGTGGCGGATGGCACCGGGCACGCTGCTCATGCCGCAGCGGATCTCTGCCCCTTCGAAAGCGGGGCCGGTGGCAACGGCGCAGCTGACCAGGCCGTCTCGGCTGCCAAGGACGATCTCGCCGTTTGTGCCGATGTCCAGAAACAGGGTCAGCCCCTCGGCACGGTCGGTCTCACAGGCAAGCAGGCCCGCCAGAATATCCCCGCCCACATAACCGGCCAGGCAGGGCATCAGTTCGACCACACCCAACTCGGGCAGGACTATGGTCTCCACGGGGTCAAAATAATGGAGAGGCAGGAAGGGGGCTGCTGCGATGCTCTTTGGGTCAAGCCCTGCGGCGATATGCTGCATGACGGTATTGCCCGCAAGCGTAATACGCTCCACGGCGGCACGGTCAACGCCGGCATGACGGCAGAGGGTACGCAGCATTGTGTCGAGCTGGCGGCAGATGGCCGACTGCAGCACGGCCAGCCCGTCCGCATTCCGCATGGTGTGGTCAATGCGGGAGATGACATCTGCCCCGTAGGGGGCCTGACTGTTCCAGTCACCCAGGGAGGCCAGACAACGGCGGGAGTTCAGTTCATACAGGGAAACGACCACGGTGGTCGTTCCCAGATCGATGGCGGCGCCGTAGCGTGCGTCAGGGCCTAAGCGTGTGCCGGCGCTGCAATCTGCTGCGCGGGTCGGGACCGCCGCTTCGCCTGTGCCTTCAATGATGCCGCCGCCTGCTGCCTCGGGAAGGGTAACGGTACAGTCTTCCGTGAGGAGGGTCTGGCAGCTGAGCACCGTACGGGTGCCGGAGCTATCGGTCATGCTGACACGGCACTTTCCGCAACGCCCGGTTCCACCGCAGGGAAGGGGGATTGCAAAACCGTTGTCCCGCAGAAGATCGGACAGACGCATGCCCGCGGGCACGGAGAGCTCCACTCTTCGGTTCCCCTGAATTACACTGACGCTTGACATAAGGAAGTTCCTTTTTTATAATTTACTCTACTACCTATATCTTGTGTAGGCAGTATTGATAATCATAATATATGCAGGCAGAACAGCTTGTCAAGCCTGATTTCGGGCAGTGCCGCAGGGCAGAAGGAGCGCCTATGATGACCCCAGCTGAATTATTTCGGGAATATACCAGACCGGACGGCAAGCCGGACCGGATGCTGAAGCAGTACGAAGCGCTTGGGCTTCTGCGAGGTGACCCGGTCAACCGCTACATCCGCCCGGATATGGCACCCGGCCGGGATTATGTGGATAAATGGGGCGTGCACCAGAGCTGGCCTGCCGGCGCTCCGGGGCCGACCCCGCACATCACCCCCGAGACCAAGGTGATCAAGGACATTACCCACTGGCGGGATTATGTCACGGTGCCGGACCTGGCGGCGAACTGCACCGAAGGCTGGGAGCCCCTGCGGGAACGGGCTGCCGAGGTGCGGGCAGAGGGAAAGCTCAGTGCCTTTATTATGGGCACGGGTATGTTTGAGCAGACCCACTTCCTGATGGGCTTTGAGGATGCGCTGGCCAATTTCCTGGAGCACCCGCAGGAGATGCATGAGCTGGTGGACGCCATTGCGGAATACCGCATGACCTTCCTGCGCCTGCTGGTGGAAAATGTCCATCCGGACGTGATCATCAGCCACGATGACTGGGGCACGAAGAGCTCCCTCTTCATGCAGCCGGACACCTGGCGTGAATTTTATAAGGAAAACTACCGCCGCTTTTATGGCTATATGCGGCAGAACGGCGTGATCGCCATCCACCATGCCGACTCTTATCTGGTGCCCATTATCGAGGATATGGTGGAGATCGGGATCCAGGGCTGGCAGGGGACTCTGCCGGAAAACAATATCCCGGCGCTGCAGAAGCAACTCAACGGCCGTATGTTCCTGATGGGCGGCATCGGTGCAGTCATCGACCGGGCAGACAGCACGCCCGAAGAGATCCGCAGCTATGTGCAGCAGGTGCTGGAGGACAACTGCCCGGGTGGCGGTTATATCCCGTGCATCACCTATGGCGGGCCGGGCACGGTCTTCCCGCATGTGGACCCGGTCATTGATGCTACGATCGATGCCTATAACGCGGTAGCACATCTTCCTGGCGGGCGTCGGATACAGCCAAAGCGCGTGAAAGCAGAGCAGCAGGCTGTCGTGCAGAAGGTCGAGGAAGAGGTCGCGGAAGAGAAGAGCATCTTTGAAAAGCTGGCTATTGCTCAGCAGAAGGGCCAGAGGAAAAAGGTCCTGTCACTCTGTCAGGAGGCACTGGACAACGGCATTGCCGCGCAGGATATCCTCAACCGGGGCCTGATGGTCGGCATGAATCGCCTGGGTGACGATTTCAGTGCCAACCGCGCCTTTGTGCCGGAAATGCTGATGGCTGCCCGCTGCATGGATGCGGCAACGTCTATGCTCAAGCCCTATCTGGTCAGCGAATCCTCGGAGGCCGCCGGCAGAGCGGTACTGGGTACCATCAAGGGTGACCTGCATGATATCGGCAAGAACCTGGTCCGCCTCATGCTGGAGGGGGCCGGTATTGAAGTTATCGATCTGGGCTGCGATGTTGAGCCGGAGGACTTTGTCAATACGGCGGTGGAGAAGAACTGCAATATTATTGCCTGCTCCTCTCTGCTGACCACCTCTATGCCGCGGATGAAGGATGTTGTCCGCCTGGCAAAGGAGCGTGGCATCCGTGATCAGGTGACCATTATGGTGGGCGGTGCACCCACAAGCCAGAGCTTCTGCGATGAGATCGGGGCGGATGTGTATACGTCCGATGCTGCCGCAGCGGCCCGTGCCGCTGTGCAGGCCGTGGCCGCAAAGCGTGCCGGCTGAGTGTTGCCGCTGTGCAGGCTGTAGCCGCAAAGCGTGCCGTTTATATTCTTGCCGCATTGCGCAGAAAACCGAATAAAAAACTCCCCCGGCCAGCCGTGAAAAACGGAAGACCGGGGGAATGTTATTTTTGTTATTTACAGGATACCGGAATTCTGCAGATTCATAATGAACTGCGTTACAAAGTTTTCTATCGCTTCAAGACCGAACTGGTTGTTCAGCACGGTGTAGATGCGTTCTACATCCGCGCCGGTGATAATACCCACACCGACACAGACCGAACCGAGAAGAACAGAGACCAGGACGATCAGAAGAATGACACGCCAGATTTTACTCATGGGGCGACCTCCTTTTCCTTTGTGCAGAAGCGCTTACCCAGCTGCACTGCACCCTGGACAACGCCAACCATACCGGCGGCAATCAGCCACACAAAGATC
>JAZRWD010000097.1:0-7638 GCA_045599525.1 Candidatus Limivicinus sp.
ATAACATCGACGAAGTGATTCGCATTATCCGTAGCAGTTACGATAACGCCAAACTGAACCTGATGGATCGTTTCGGGCTCACCGATGTTCAGGCCCAGGCAATCTGCGACATGCGCCTAATCCAGCTGCAGGGGCTGAACCGTGAAAAGCTGGAAAACGAATACAATGAGCTTATGGCGAAAATTGAATACTATAAGAGCCTGCTGGCCGATCCTGCGCTGATCAAGGGTGTACTGAAGGACGAGCTGATTGCACTTCGCGATAAGTTTGGTGACAAGCGCAAAACAGAAATTCAGGATATCGAAAATGAAATTGACGCAGAAGACCTGATTGAAGAAGAAAACTGCGTATTTACCCTGACACATGGCGGATATATCAAGCGTTTGCCGGTCAGTGAATATCGTTCTCAGGGACGAGGCGGAAAGGGTGTTCGTGCCACTACCGTCAGGGATGAGGACTATGTGGAAAGCATCTTTACCGCATCCACACACGACAATATCCTGTTCTTTACGGATAAGGGCAGAGTCTTCATCAAGAAGGGCTACATGATTCCGGAAGCCGGACGGAATGCCCGCGGCAATAATATCATTAACATCCTTCAGCTTGACCATTCAGATGAAGAAAACAAGGAACGTGTCAGCGCAGTGATCAACGGCCGCAAAATCTCAGAGGACAGATATCTGTTCTTTGTGACAAAAAACGGTACAGTAAAGCGCATGCAGGAGAGCCTCCTCAAGAATATCCGCAATAACGGCATTCGTGCCATTACCCTGGAGGAAGGGGACGAACTGATTCGCGTTTTACAGACAAACGGCAAGGAAAATATTATCATTGCCACTAGAAACGGTAAGGCAGTCTGCTTTGCGGAAGAGGATGTACGCAGCACGGGCCGTACGGCAATCGGTGTGAGAGGCATTACCCTGAAGTCGGATGACTATGTCATCGGTGCCGGTTCCTCAGCAATGGGTGATGCACTCCTGACCGTAACCGAAAACGGTCTTGGCAAGCGTACTCTTCTGGAAGAATACGCTGTCCACGGTCGCGGAACGCAGGGAACAAAGAACTATAACATTACCGAAAAAACAGGTCTGATTGCAGCCGCTGAGGTTGTTTCCGACGGCGAAGATATTTTCATTATCTCGGACGATGCCGTCATCATCCGTATGCAGGTGGATCAGATCTCTACAACAGGCCGCAGTACACAGGGTGTACGTCTGATGCGGCTGACTCCGGGCAGCAAGGTTCTGACGATTGAAAAGACCGAGCGGGACGAAGACTCCGCAGCCGAGCTGGCAGTTCCGGAAGAACTGGATCCGGCAGAACAGGTCATTACTGCGGAACAGGAAGACGAGCAAACCGATTAATGCGGAACAGAAAGCCGGACGCTCTGCCCGGCTTTCTGACAAAACAGGAGGATAAACATGGCAGGAAAGAAAAATACAATGGGCAGTAAAAAGCTGTTATGGATTGTATTGATTGTTGTCATTGGTCCGAATCTCTTGTATGAAATCATTACGGAAGTGACAAGAGATATGGGTATATATCTGCTCAGTACAGAAAGAACGGTCATCTCTTGGGCCATTGTTGCTGTGCTTATCCTCCTGGTTATTTTGCACGGCAAAAAAGCAGGGGATAACGTAAGCCCTGAATACAAAAGGCAGAAAAAAAATGCCACAGGAGGCTTTCGTCCTGCAGCGGGAATAGGGGACACAAAAGACACCCATTCCCACGACCGCCTGACGGAAAACTACCATCATCCGGAAAGTGGTCTGGAGCATTGGAAAATCCAGTTGGATGGATTTTTGAAAGCAGGCCTGATCGACAAAAAGGAATATGCCGTTTTGATGGAACGGTATCGCGATAAATGATGAAAACAGTAATCCTGTACACCGACGGTGCATGCAGTGGAAATCCCGGTCCGGGAGGATGGGGCTCGATACTGTCCTTTAACGGTGTGGAGAAGGTCCTTAGCGGCGGGGAAAAACACACAACGAATAACCGAATGGAAATGACCGCGGTCATCGAAGGCCTTAGGGCATTGAAAGAACCCTGCCATGTAGAACTGTATTCCGATTCTCAGTATGTGATCAATGCGCTGGAAAAGGGCTGGGCCTTTGGATGGAAGAAAAAAGGCTGGGTAAAATCGGATAAAAAGCCGGCATTAAACCCGGATCTGTGGGAAGAACTCCTTAGCCTGGTACAGAAGCATGAAATGGCCTACCACTGGGTAAAGGGTCACGCACAGAATGAATATAATAACCGCTGCGACGCGCTTGCGGTGGAACAGCGGGATTTTTACAGCAGATAAAATCATTCTTTTCTTGTGGTCAACGAATCACAGAGCAGCAGATACAACAGAAAAAGAGATTTCATGGAACTACTCGTCAATCAAATATTTGAAAACAAAGAAGCAGCCTCTCTGCCCTCCCTTCTGGAGAGCGGGGGGCTTCCCGCGCTTGTCAGCGGTCTTTCCGCCGTACACCGGGCAAATCTCGCTGCAGGCCTTCGGTATCAGTCGAAGCGCCCGCTTTTTGTCATTTGCTCCGATGATACCGCAGCAGAAAATTTCGCATCGGATCTGCGCTCCATGCTGCAGGAAGAGGCGGGAACGCTCTGTATGCGTGATTTTACTTTCTATGCGGGGGAAGCAGTGTCCCGCTTTGGGGAGCAGCGCCGACTGGAGACACTATATAAAGCCGTTATGGGCGAACTGCAGGTAATTGTCTGTTCGGTATCCGGCCTTATGCAGAAAACGATTCCGCCGCATCTGCTGAAACGTGCTGCGTTTCCGATAAACGCCTCCGATTCCTGTTCCCCGGAAGACCTGGAGGATGCGCTGATCCGCTGTGGATATCTGCGTACAGAGCAGGTGGAAGGGCCGGGACAATTTGCCCGCAGAGGCGGCATATTGGACTTTTACTCCGCAATCAACGAAGGTCCTGTCCGCCTGGAATTTTGGGGCGATGATATCGACTCAATGGGTTTTTTCAATATCTCGACGCAGAGAAGGACAGACGCAATAACAAGCTGTGTGATCCTGCCGGCAGAAGAAACGCTTCCGTCAATGAAAGCGGGCGGAATCGGTGCACTGAGCCGTGAAATTGACCAGTTTGCGGAAAACTATGTAAAACGGCATAAAAGTGATCTGGCTCTGAAACTGGCCGATACCATGAAAGCGGATGCTGACCGCATGCGCAACGGAATCGCTATGACGGATGCTGACCGCTATCTTCCGGCAATCTATCCGGAATCCTGTGCACTGGATTATATCCCGGAAGATGCAATCGTTATTCTGGACCAGCCGAACCGGTGTGCGGAAATGGCCAAAAGCTATGCAAAGCAGCTTACCGACGATATTGAAGAGCTGCGCCGAAAGGGAATGATGGCCATGTCTCCGGATGGCTTCTTCTATTCCTGGGATAAGGTCATCAAAAAGCTTGCCGATTTCCCGGTCTATATGATGGAGGCCTTTACGGTCAGCCGTGCGCAGCTCCAGCCGCGTACACTGGTCAGTATACCTGCGAAGCAGCTCCCATCCTATGCAGGCAGCGCAAAGGCAGCGGCAGAAGACGTACAGGTCTATATCAAGCAGGGCTACCGCGTCGTTGTCCTGGCAGGCGATGAGCGCCGCGCGAAAGTTCTGCAGGATTTCTTCTCCAATCATAAAGATACGGCGCCCAACGCAGGCAATATTCCGGCACTCATCGTTAAGGAACTGAAAAAACTGCCTGCTCCGGGAAGCTGCGTTATCAGTATCGGTGCAATATCCTCCGGCATGGAATATCCGGGGATCCGCCTGGCTGTACTGACGGATTCACAGCTTCTGCGGGGAAAAAATGAGAAAAAACAGAGAAGCACAAAGAAACTGCCTCCAGGACGGGAAAAAATAGAATCCTATGCCGATCTGTCCGTGGGGGATTATGTCGTCCACGAAAAGCACGGAATCGGTCGTTTTGCCGGCATCATAAAAATGCAGGTGGACGGGTTCGAAAAAGATTATATAAAAATCGCATATGCAGGCAGCGATACCCTTTATGTACCCGCAACGCAACTGGATATCGTCACCAAATATACGGGCGGCGGAGAAGACAAGGTCGTTAAGCTCAGCAAAATGGGCGGTACGGAATGGGCCAAAACGCGGACAAAAGCAAAAGGTGCCGCAAAAGAGATGGCAAAAAAACTTGTGGCTATTTATGCCGAGCGTTTGCGCCGCCCCGGCTATGCTTTTTCACCGGATACGGAATGGCAAAGGGAATTTGAGGATAATTTTGAGTATACCGAGACGGATGACCAGCTTCGTTCCGTAGCGGAGATCAAAAAGGATATGGAGTCCTCCGTTCCGATGGACCGTTTACTGTGCGGGGATGTCGGCTTTGGCAAAACAGAAGTGGCCCTTCGTGCAGTAATGAAATGCATACTGGATGGGAAGCAGGCGGCAATATTAGCCCCAACAACTGTCCTGGTAGAACAACATTATCAGACCGCTCTTCAGCGATTTTTTGGTTTTCCGGTTAATATAGAATCGATGAGCCGCTTCAAAACAGGCGGGCAGATGAAGAAAGCCCTGGAGAGCTTGGAAAACGGCAGCTGTGACCTGATCATCGGTACACACCGCCTTCTGGGAAAGGATGTGAAATTCAAACAGCTTGGTCTTCTCGTCGTGGATGAAGAGCAGCGTTTTGGTGTGACCCATAAAGAACACATCAAAGAGATGTCAAAAAATGTGGATGTGCTGACGCTTTCAGCAACACCGATCCCCCGAACACTGAACATGGCCATGAGTGGTATACGGGATATGTCCCTTCTGGAGGAGCCGCCGCAGGATCGCCTGCCAGTACAGACCTTCGTCATGGAACATAACTGGAGCGTACTCGAGGATGCCATACACCGGGAAATACAGCGAGGCGGGCAGGTCTATTATCTACATAACCGTGTCGAAGACATTGACCGTACTGCTTCCCGTCTGGCAAATCTGCTGGGGGACGTAACGGTAGGTGTGGCGCATGGTAAAATGGATAAAAACATGCTGGCATCCGCCATGGACAAAGTAGTGAGCGGAGAAACACAGGTCCTGGTCTGTACAACGATTATTGAAACGGGTATTGATATCCCCAATGTAAACACACTGATCATCGAGGATGCGGACCGTCTCGGTCTGGCCCAGCTGCATCAGATCCGTGGCCGAGTCGGACGGTCAACGAGACGCGCCTCCGCCTATCTGACCTTTCACCGGGATAAGGTCCTGACGGAAATTGCCGAAAAACGGCTGAATGCGATCCGCGACTTTGCACAGTTTGGTAGCGGATATAAAATAGCCATGCGCGATCTGGAGATCCGTGGCGCAGGTAATCTGCTGGGAGCGGAGCAATCCGGCCATATGATCGATGTTGGCTATGATATGTATATGAAGCTGCTGAATGAGGCCGTACTGGAAGCACGCGGAATAGAGGTGCCTGTTCGCTCAGACTGTTCCGCTGACCTGGCTGTTGCGGCGAATATTCCGGACAGGTATATTCCTTCCGCAGAGCAGCGCATGGATATTTACCGAAAAATCGCGTTTATCCGCACAGAAGAAGAAGCGGATGACCTGACGGATGAACTGATCGACCGTTATGGTGAACCGCCTCCCGGGGTAAATGCCCTCATTCATGTTGCACTGCTGCGCGGCGAGGCAGGAAAGGCTGGAATTACCGACATTTCGCAGAAACAGGGACAGCTGCGCTTCACCGTTGCCGATTTTGATATGGAAAAGGTGTCATACCTCTATGCAATGCCGGAATACAAAGGTCGGCTGAAGGTGGAAGCGGGGTCAAAACCCTGTATCAGTGTAAAAGTAAAGTCAAAGACCAGAGTCATTGACGAAGCCCGCAGATTCGTATCGGATTGGAGCGGAAAAACAAAAGCAATAAATGCATGAACACAGCAACTCATGCGTAATGGAAAAGGAGTAAAACATGAACGAAGAAAACAAAATTCCGGAAACTGCGGAACAGCAGGAAGAAACAGCAGCCGGTAAGAAGAAATCCGGCGGAATGAAGAAACTGATCATTGGTCTGGCGGGTGTCTGCATTATTGCAGGAGCCGTACTGGCCGTTCAGAATTCGTCCAAATCCACAGCAGAAACACAGGGAACAGCTGCCGTCTCCGTACAGGCAGAAGCTGCACCGCAGACCGATGAAAGTGCAGTGCCGGAGGAAGAGGCTGCTGCAGAAATGGAAGAGTTCAACTTTGATGAAGTCTATGCTCTTCACAATCCCAATGATGTCGTCATGACGGTGAACGGAGAGGAAGTAACCTGGGCAGAATACGGCAATTTCCTCTACTATAACGCCGCCTACCTGGCTTCTATGTGGCAGTATTATTATGGAGCTCTCCCCAACTGGGCAGACGAACTGGAGGAAGGACTGACCTTTAACCAGTATGCCCACGATCAGGCTGAGGCATATGTTCTGCAGTATTACGCATTGGAAAAGTATGCGGAAGAAAAGGGAATCGCCCTTACGGAAGAGGAAGAGGCAGATGTCCAGGCACAGCTGGAGGATCTGAGAATCCAAAATTGCGGCGAAGACAGCACCCGCGAGGAGTTTGAAGCCTTCCTGCAGGAAAACTATCTTACCTATGAGATGTATGAAAAGATGATTCGTCTCACCACTCTCTTCAGCAAGCTTCAGCCCGCAATCTATGGCGAGAATGATGAACTGGTACCCGAAGAGGAAGCAATTGCCTGGCTGGAGAACAATGGCTACATGTCCTCTGCACATATTCTGCTGAAAACGATGGATGACAATGGCAACGAACTGGCAGCAGAGACCGTAGAAGAGCTTCAGGCAAAGGCGGAAGAGCTTGCTGCAGAACTGCAGGCCATCGAAGACATCGAAGCAAGAAAAGAAGCCTTCTATACCTACATGAACGAACTCAGTGAAGACGGCGGCAAGGCATATTATACCGAAGGCTATGTCTTTACCAGCGGGCAGATGGTTCCGGAATTTGAACAGGGAACGCTGGCACTGGGAGACTACGAAGTATCCGACCCAATTAAATCAACTTACGGTTATCATATCATCTTCCGTCTTCCGTTGCGTGCGGACGGCGTCATTACCTTCGACAATACTACACCCGTAAGCGCAAGAAACTATGTTGCCCAGGAAAACATCTCCAGAGCACTTGCCGAGATCATTTCCTCTGCGGAAATCGAGTACAAAGACAACACAAACACGCTGAATCTGGCAGACTACGCCTGATGAAAAAGAGAATAACGTGAAGCAGGAGACCGGAAACAAAAAGCCGGTCTCCTGTATTGCGTAAAGGGAAAGAGTTCAAAAAGAGTAGTCCTATGAGTATTTCTTCAATGCTTTGTAAACAGAAAACCGGACAAAAGGAGGAAAAACGGAATTCTTTAAAAAAATGGAAAAAAGGTGTTGACAAACATAACCGTCGGTGCTAATATACACAAGCTCTCGACGAGAGCCGAGAGAACGGAAGAAGCGAAAGCGGAAACCGGAGCGTGCAAAGAGCGGTCAAAAACAAAGATCAAAGAAATTTGAAAAAAGTTCTTGACAAAGCTCCTTTGCAGTGCTAATATAGACAAGCTGTCCGCGAGACAGCGAAGCACCTTGAAAATTGAACAATGTAAGAAGA
>JAZRWD010000098.1:0-7193 GCA_045599525.1 Candidatus Limivicinus sp.
GCAGGCCGAGCTCTTTTTCTCAATGGGTCTTGAGTTGTCCACAAAGCAACCCAAAACAAAATAATAAAGAAGAAACAGAACATTCGCAGCAAGCCAAGCCGCAATGCACACACCGAAATACCCGGGCAAAGGCAGCGGGACAAAAACGACATGAATCAACGTAACCGCTGCAGCGGCCAGAGAAAGCCAGAAAAATACCATATACATTATTCCTTTGCAGATAAAAATACATAGTATAGTATAGCATAAACGTTGGGTGTTGAAAATTGTTTTTTAGCGGAAACCATGTTCCGCTCGTTAAATCCACTTCATCCGGCACAAAAGAGACTTCCAATATGCAGTGCCTACCACTCAGTTTTAAAAACGAGTTTCCCTTCTGCACTTTTTTTCCAGACTGTTTTGATTCCCATATTGCTGTCAAGTTGGATTTGTGGTAAACTTTGAATAACATCCCGTTTTTCTTCTTAAAATTTCAACATGGAGGAATCTCATCATGGATTTAACCAAGCTTTCTAATGCGAAACTGTTCCTGTTTGATATGGACGGCACCCTTTATCTGGGTGACGACGTATATGATGGTGCCATCGCTCTGATGGAAGACCTGCCTAACCTCGGCAGAAAGTATATTTATCTGACCAATAACTCATCCCGCGCCGGCACCGACTATATCACCCGTCTGCGCCGCCTTGGCTTCCCCTGTGAGGCAGAAAACGTGTTTACCTCCGGCATGGCCACCGGACTCTACCTGAATCAGAATTATCCCGGCGCCAGCGTATATCTGGCCGGCACCAAGGCTTTCCACCGTGAGTTGGTCAGCTACGGCATCAATGTCGTCAATGATGAAAATGGCCACACTGACGTAGACAAGGTCGATGTAATGGTCCAGGGCTTCGATACGGAACTGGTTTATGAAAAGCTCGACCGTGCATGCCACTATCTCCGCCGCGGCGCTGCCTTTATCGCCGCCAACCCTGACTGGGTCTGCCCGATGCCCGCTGACGAGGTTCTTCCCGACTGCGGTTCCATCTGTGCCCTGCTGACCGCTTCCAGCGGTGTCCAGCCTACTTATATCGGCAAGCCGAACCGCAACATGGTCGATGTTATCTCCAAGATGACCGGCATTCCCAATGAGCAGATCTGCTGCGTGGGTGACCGTCTGTACACAGACATTGCTGTTGCACAGAACGCCGGTGCTGTATCTGTCCTCGTTCTCTCCGGCGAGACCAGCCGGGAGATGGTTGATGCCGCTGAGCGGCAGCCGGACTACATTCTCGCCGATGTTGCCGAGCTGCACCGCCTGCTGAAGCAGTAATATGTCGACCGGCACATTTCTTGCCGTTCTGCTGTTTATCTTCATCGCTGTATTATACATCGGCCTTCCTGATCTGCGAGCCTGTCATCTGCCGGGGAAAATCCGGCAGATGGCTGGTCGGTCAGAATGGCCGATTCATGTTTTTCTGTGCGGCAGTATTTCCGTTCTCTACGTATTTGTGGCCTTTTATCAATTGGGTGACAGGAACGTACCAGTCTCCTTTACCGAACTTTCACCAGGGACGCAGGCAATTGTAGAACTGCCCGAGCCTGTACAGATTGACTCAATCTTCCTCTACACGGGAGCAAATACAGGCAGTTATGATATTGCCTTCAGCGAAGACAGCATCGTCTGGCAGCCATATAACACTTGGACACAGGATTATTCCTCCCTTTTCAAGTGGAACACCATACTCCCGGTCGCATCGGTCAGCAGCGCAAAATACCTTAGCATTACAGGAACCACCGGACAGCCCCGAATTGGCGAGATTGCGGTTGTCTCCGGAGGTGCTTATGTGGACGGACTGTCCAGCCGTGATACTGCCCTGACAGATGAAGCAGAACTGGTACCTGCTGAATCTACTTATATGAACGGGACATATTTTGACGAAATCTATCACCCGAGAACTGCGTATGAGTTTCTTGAAGGGATACAGCCCTACGAAACCTCCCATCCTCCGCTGGGAAAGAGTATAATCGCACTTGGTATCTCTCTATTTGGAATGACACCCTTTGGCTGGCGCTTTATGGGAACACTGTTCGGCGTTCTGATGCTGCCGCTGCTTTACTGCTTCGTATGGGTCATGTTCCGACGGAAGTCCGTCGCAGCAGTAGCAACCGTTGTTTTCGCCTTTGACTTCATGCATTTTACGCAGACCCGCCTAGCCACAATTGACACTTACGGAGTATTTTTTATCCTGGCAATGTATCTCTTTTTCTGGCTATTTATACAGGAACCACTGCCTGTCCGCGCCGTAGCATTGAGAAGCAAATCCCGCAATAGACTTGTCACAAATAACAGGAGTATAGCTAAGGTTGGCACAGAAGACGCCGTTGTACCTGGCGTTGACAATATAGAAGCAACAGAAAAGGATACAGGAAATCGCTACAGACGCCACCTCTGGCTGTTTCTTTCCGGCGTAATGTTCGGCCTTGGAGCCGCCTCCAAATGGGTCTGCATCTATGCCGGGGCCGGGTTAGGCGTGTTGTGGCTGTTGTACCACTTTCGGCACCGCCATGAAGAGTCCTGGAAAGATTTTCTGCTAAACGTACTGGAATCAACCGTCTTTTTTGTTGTGATTCCCGCGCTGATTTATTATGTCTCCTATTTACCCTATGCCGCTCCCAGCGGATTTCACGGTATTTCTGCATTGTTCGATAAAAACTACCTGAAGCTGGTCATAGAGAACCAGAGCTTCATGTTCCGCTACCACTCAGCCCTTGTCGCTACGCACCCGTACTCCTCGAAGTGGTACCAGTGGATCTTTGACATCCGTCCAATTCTGTATTACCTGCAGTATTACCCTGACGGAACCCGGTCCAGCTTTGGCGCTTTCGTTAGCCCGCTTTTGTGCTGGGGCGGCATCCTGTCGATTTTGCTGTCCGTATATCCCGCAGTTTTCCGTCGTGACAGCAACGCACAGTTCATTCTTATCGGTTACCTGGCGCAGCTTTTGCCATGGGTACTCATCACCCGGCTGACTTTTGCCTATCATTACTTCCCTTCCACTGTCTTTCTGACACTGGCAATGGCCTATACCTTCAGCCTGATGCGTGAAAACAATCGACGGCGTATATGGCTCCTGCAGTTAGGAGGCTGCGCCGTTATCGCTGTTGCCCTCTTTGTTTTATTTTATCCCGTTCTCAGCGGTATGCGGGTCAACTGGATCACCGCGACGAGGCTACTGCAGTGGCTGCCGACCTGGCCATTTTAGGAGGTGTTTCGATGGCTTATGAACCGTACTATTGCTTTGAGCGTATCATAGATGGCATCGATGTGAACCGCTACGGCGTAATGCGTACGTCGGCCCTCTTCCGTCTTTTGCAGGAAGCTGCCGATCAGCACGGTGCGCTGCTGGATATCAGTGCAGAACGGATGAATACGCTTGGCGTACACTGGATCGTCGTCCGCTATCAGGCAGATATTCACCGCCTGCCAGGAGAGAACGAACGTATCCGTGTGGAAACCTGGACCGGTTCTGTCCGTCACATGCTTTACCCCCGCTATTACCGTCTACTGGATATTAACGGAAACACGCTGCTGACTTCCTCTGCTCTATGGGCACTGGCAGACAGTCAGACAAGAATGATGGTCGGCCCTGAAGTGACCGGCGTCGACTTAGTGGCCCATCAGACTGACATCAGCATTCCGCTCCCCGGACGGGTCCGAATACCGGAACTCTCCCCTGTCGGACAGTTCACCATTCCTTACAGCTATATTGATCGGAACGGACACATGAACAATACGCGCTACTTTGATGCAGCAGAGGACTATACCCCGGAACCGTCGGAAGGGCTTGTCCCCAAACAGCTCCGTATGGAATATGTGGGTGAGGCATTTCAGGGAGAAGTACTCCATATGGAATCATCACGGCATGAAAATACCCGCTATATCCGTGGCAGCACGGAAAAGACCTGCTTCAACGCCCAATTTATTTATGCGTAGCATACACTGACCAACAGAACAATGCAGGACAGGCCCGAATAGCCTGTCCTGCATTGTTCTGTTATCTTTTCTCGCCAAAGCGTATTTAGTCACGCTGTTTTGCTTTAGCCATTCCCAGCACAGTTGTCTGGCTGTCGGCAATTTGCTGCACATCATCCTCCGAAAGCTCCGTTACTTCGGCGATCTGCTTTACGCTAAGCTCAGTCATGTTCAGCAGTTTCCCGGCAATCTGCAGAGAACTCTCGCGCACAACACCGCGAATCATATCTTCCAGTGATCTGGCCATGGAACATCCCTCCCCTTTTCTCCCACTATACATCATTTGCGAGAAAAATAGAAGAGGATCCCCCCCTTTGTCGGAAAGAATCCTCTTGCTACTAAAATCTTGACTATGTCCGGGAATCAGACAATACCCTGAGCCATCATTGCATCAGCAACCTTCAGGAAGCCGGCAACGTTTGCACCGACCATCAGGTCGCCCGGCTTGCCGCACTCAACAGATGCGTCATAGCAAGCCTGGTAGATGCTCTTCATGATGTCCTGCAGCTTTGCATCGACTTCTTCAAAGCTCCAGCTGTAGCGCATGGAATTCTGGGTCATTTCCAGACCGGAAGTGGCAACGCCGCCGGCGTTGGAAGCCTTGCCCGGGCTGTAGAGCAGACCGTTGGACTTAACGATCTCAATAGCTTCCGGAGTCAGGGGCATGTTAGCGCCTTCGAAGACAGCGATTGCACCGTTATTGACCAGAGCCTGGGCACCCTCTGCGCCCATTTCGTTCTGGGAAGCGCAAGGCATCGCAATGTCAGCCTTAACGTTCCAGATATTGCGGCAACCTTCAACATATTCGGCACCGGCAATCTCCTTTGCATACTCGGAGATGCGTGCGCGACGCTTCTGCTTGATATCAAAGAGAACCTGCAGGTTGACACCGTTAGGATCGTAGATGTAGCCCTGAGAGTCGGACATAGCAATCACTGTGCCGCCGAGCTGATAAACCTTTTCTGCGGCATACTGTGCAACGTTGCCGGAACCGGAAACAATGACCTTCTTGCCGGCAAAGCTGTCGTTCTTCAGATGCTTGAGAGCTTCAGCTGCATAATAGCAGAGGCCGTAACCGGTAGCCTGGGTACGTGCGAGGGAGCCGCCGAAGCTGAGGCCCTTGCCGGTCAGGACGCCGCCGTCGAAACGGTTAGTAATACGCTTATACTGGCCAAACAGGTAACCAATCTCGCGGCCGCCAACACCAATATCACCGGCAGGCACGTCGGTAAACTGTCCGATTGCACGGTACAGCTCAGTCATGAAGCTCTGGCAGAAACGCATAACTTCAGCGTCGGACTTGCCCTTCGGGTCGAAGTCGGAACCGCCCTTGCCGCCGCCCATGGGGAGGGTGGTAAGAGAGTTCTTCAGAATCTGCTCAAAGCCGAGGAACTTCAGAATGGACAGATTTACAGAGGGATGGAAACGCAGACCGCCCTTGTAGGGGCCGATAGCGGAGTTAAACTGAACGCGGAAGCCGCGGTTAACACGGGTAACACCCTTGTCGTCGACCCAAGGAACGCGGAACTCAATAACGCGCTCAGGCTGGACAAAACGCTCGACAAGACCGGTCTTCTCCCACTCGGGGTGCTTGTCAACAACCAGTTCCAGAGATTCGAAAACCTCACGGACAGCCTGGAGAAATTCGGTTTCATGAGGATCCTTCGCCTCAACCTCAGCATAAACGCGCTTCAGATATTCGTTTGTGATCATTTTATTGTCTCCTTTTTCTGTTTATCTGCTACGCTCATGCAAAATTCTGATAATTGAAGAATTTGCATTGATAAAAGTGATATTCAAGTACGAACATTAACAGATAATGGCGTTATTATGTTGTTTTCGTGGAAAAATGTCAAGATTTTTTCTCGTTTTTTAATTTTCGTCATTCATTTTTCGAATATTCTTTTGGCACTTTTTAAATATTATTATATATTTTTGCTTTTATTGAGGAGCAGCGCAGCATGTAAACTCGCATATGCGCCACTAATCAGGTTGTTTTTTGTTTTTTCTTCATTAAGTTTTTTCAATTCAAAAACGATCTTTCAATCATTCTTCGCCAGTTTAAGAATTAGAATCTTTCATGTTTGTTTTCTATTATTTCATTATTCTGTCGGTAATTCAGTGCAAAAACCGGAATGAGCAGGCAGAATTGTTTTTCCTTTTTGAACGCTTCCCCTATTACTCCCTCATTCTTACTTTCGGTCATGCAAATTCGCATGCATTGCCGCCGCTATTCCCTGGCTCGTTCCCGCTGTCCGCAGTAGATAGCATCATGCAATTTTGTGAGATTTGCTTGTGCTTCCATTTATTGGTGTGCAATTTTTGCTTTGTTCGATATTTATCAACCGCATTCAACGCAAAAACTCTATTTCTATCACAGAATTTCATTTATATATGAATACTTGTCAGTTTACATAAAATGAACGAAGTGTTAATATTCATCCATAATTCAAAGTACTTACTTTAAATAGTAAAAGTTGCATACTTTGATTTAATTATCTGGAGGAAAGAAAAAATGAAAAAACGCGATCGAATTAGTAGCTTGGGTTATGTCCTTGCTGCTGCAGGTTCCGCTGTAGGTCTCGGTAACCTGTGGAAGTTCCCCACCCTGGCCGGTCAGAACGGCGGCGGCATTTTCCTGCTGTTCTATCTTATCTTCGTTGTTGTTCTCGGCATTCCCCTTCTGTTGGGCGAAGCTATGCTTGGCCGTCATGCACAGGTCGGCCCTGTTGATGCATATACCAACGTCGCAAAAGAAGCCGGTCAGTCCGGTTGGAAATTAAGCTTCTGGCGTTTCCTTGGCTGGACCGCGCCGTTCGCTACTTTCCTGCTTCTCTCTTTCTACTCCGTTATTGCCGGTTGGATTCTTCGCTATGTCTTCGTTCCGTTCACCACTGATCTTACCGCTATGGATATGCCCCTCTTCGGTGCAACCATTTCCCAGAATGTCTCTCCTGTAATTTTTGCCTGGATCATCCTTGCCATTACCGTTATTATCAACTATAAGGGTCTGTCCAGTGGTGTTGAAAAAGTCGCGAAGATCCTTATGCCGACCCTGGTCATCCTTCTTGTTATCGCTGCTGTCTGCTCCTGCAGCCGTCCTGGCGCCTTCGAAGGCATCAAGTTCATGTGGGGCATCAACTATGAAAACGCAGAAAAAGCCGGCGGACTTGGCAAG
>JAZRWD010000099.1:0-6557 GCA_045599525.1 Candidatus Limivicinus sp.
TAAGCAACCAGGTTCTGCAGCAGGTAGCTGACACCGATAGCCGAGATCATTACCGACATACGGGGTGCAGTGCGAAGGGGCTTATACGCCACGCGCTCCACGAGGAAGCCGATGAGCACCGTCAGGGCCAGGCACAGGGGAATCGCCAATGCCAGGGGAAGGGATGCCGCAAGGTAGATCATCATAATACCCGACACCATAAAGATATCACCGTGGGCAAAGTTGATCAGACGCAGGATACCGTATACCATCGTATAACCGATAGCAATCAGTGCATACTGACCGCCTACGGAAATACCGGACAGAAAATACGGGAACCATTTTGCTAAGAATTCCATACTTTCATAACCTCCTGTCAACAGACATTTCCGAATGCTTCAGAAAGCTTCCGTGCCCTGCGGCACTCGGAAATGTCTGTCGAATCCGTTGAAATAAAGCCGATAAAAAAACCCGCAAAAGTCGGAAGAGGGAAAAACCCTCTCCGACTTTCACAGAGTGCGCTGAAATCAGCGCAGCTTATGGTTCACAGCCAAAGGCTGTTCTTTTTTCGCTATGCGAAAATCAGGCTGCGGTCTGGACCTTAACGAAGGAGAAGCCGCCGTCAACTGCCTGCTTGATGTAAGCAGTGTCCTTGTTTGCGTCGCCGTTCTCGTCGAAGGAGAGAGCACCGGTAACATAGTCGCCGGTCAGGACAACCAGAGCCTCGCGGATAGCGTCGCCGTCGACAGAGCCTGCTGCCTCGATTGCGTCGAGAGCAACATTATAAGCGTCAAAGCCGAGAGCAGAAACTGCTGCTACGATATCGTTGCCGCCGTTGTTGGTCTTTGCGGTAGCGTCGCTGTTGATGTATGCCTTGAAGCCGCTGACAAACTCAGCTGCGAGGCCGCTCTCATCATTTTCATCAAAGAAGGTGGAGCAGTAAACAGCAATGCCGTCGGTAGCTGCCTGTGCGTCAGAGATAACAGAGGATTCCCAAGTGTCGCCGGCCATCAGAGGAATGCTGATGCCCTTGGTGTTAGCCTGCTCGATGATCTGAGCAGCATAGTTGGTAGCAGACGGAGCAAAGATAACGTCTGCGCCGCAGTCGATAGCGTTCTGCAGGAATGCAGAGAAGTCGGAAGTGCCTTCGGTGAAGGTGGCCTCTTCGACCTCACCGCCGGCTGCCTTGAATGCGATTACAAAGTTCTTTGCCAGACCGACAGTGTAGTCGTCGCCGAGCATGGAGAGAACGTATGCCTTCTTTGCGCCGAAGTCATCCATGGCGAAGCTGGCCATGACGGAGCCCTGGAACGGATCCAGGAAGCAGGTACGGAAGTACCAGTCGTTGCCTGCGGTAACAGCAGCGTTAGTGCAGCTGATGCCGATGGCGGGCAGGGAAGCGTCTGCAAAATAGGTGCCTGCTGCGATGGAAACGCCGGAGCCATAAGAGCCGAGAACAACAGCAACACCGTCAGCGATCAGCTGCTGAGCAGCGGAGACTGCCTTGTCGGTAGAGGACTGGTTGTCCTGGATGTCGAGTTCGACGGTGTACTCGGTACCATCGATAGTAACGGTGTTACGGATGGAGTTTGCATACTGGATGCCAAGGACTTCCTGCTTACCGCCGGCACCGTTGTCACCGGACTGGGGCTCAAACACGCCAATCTTGATGACGTTGCCCTTGGGGGCTGCGTAAGCACTTGCGCCCAGAGCGATTACCAGGCAAAGTGCAAGCACGAGTGCGAGAAACTTTTTCATTGTTTTTCCTCCTGTGTTAGTACGTTTTTCAAGATCCTGTCCGCAGATAGCAAACAGGTGTCCTTGAAATTTATCCTATTATGTCTCAAGTTGCGTTTTTTTTCAAGTACAAATTTTCATCCCGTTCACATATCGTGCAAAACGTTGAAAAAGCACCCGATATTGGGGTGCTTTTTTTACACATACGGCCCTTTGCGCCAGTCTTCCCCGCCTTTTCGCGCTTCCTCAGAGCGGTATCCCAGCACATAGATGTCATGCACTTTTGCTGTTTTGGCAAAGTTTTGTTCGCTCTCTAAGGACATTTTCTTTACGGCAGCAGGTTTTGTCAGCACCGGGAGGTCATCCTCTCCCCTGCCGCGCAGGATCTCACGCCCTTTCGGCCCTGCGGCAAGCAGACGGGCAAAGCCGGGTCTGCCACTGTCCTCCCCCATGCCGAGCACCAGCCGCCAGCACATGCGTCGGATCCGGGAAAGCGTATACCGCCTGGTCTTCGCTGCTTCCATCAGCTCATGCAGGCTTCCCGCTGAAGCTACAGCTGCGGCCAGCCGGGCACCGGCCCCATCCGCCCCATCCACGCAATGGAAAAACGCATTTTCCGGCAGCAGGCGGAGCACTGCCAGAGCAGCCTGCTCCAGGCTCCCCGCAGATACCGGTCCCCTGCCGGCCTCCAATTCACGCCGATAAACCTCTGCTGCCGCGTCCGGGACCCAGGCAGAAATGTCCTCCCCGTTCAGCAGCTTCTCCCGCAGCGCAGACGCACTTTTCCAGGGTGAGCCCTCCGCGCTGTTTCCGTCGTGCTCCACGCCGATGCGCGGCACGGCAACAACCTCAATGCGTTTTTCTGCTTTCTCCTCAAGCAATGCCTTCACATATTCTATACCTAAAATACAATTCGGGCGGGAGAGCAGTGCAGCCTCCTCTCCGAGAAGCCTTTCCGTCACGCGTTCCCTGGCCTGCGGATATGAACAGGCAGGGTGCTCCTTCAGATAATCCTTCACGGCCTGTTGAGTCTCCTCCGCGCACAGCAACCCGGCAAGCCTCCGCAGCGCGCTAACATCGGGCAACTCGCTGCCAAAGCACAGAGCATCGATCCCCAGCCCAAGCAGAAGGCGCACTGCACCGCGGGCAAACCCCTCCGCACTGGAAAGGCTGTCCTGTGGCGGCAGCTCAATAACCAGGTCCGCTCCACAGCGGCAGGCCGCTTCTGCCCGCGCATACTTGGAGAACACCGCAGGTTCTCCGCGCTGCACAAAATCACCGGACATCACGCACACAAGCACCGCATCATCCCCAAAGTGCCGATGCGCCTCCTGCAGCAGGTATTCGTGGCCCTTATGGAAGGGGTTAAACTCGGTCACGATGCCAACGATCCGCCGATTCTGTCCTGTACTTTGCATTTTCTCTTCGTCCTTCTTCTAACTTCTTTTAAAAGCACTTGCAATTTTGGCTGTTTGTATTAAAATGGGGAAAGTGAAAGTCTGAGCATTTTTCCCCAGCATCTTTATTTTACGCAGATTTTACTATTTTACAACAGAAAGGGTTTACGAAATGAAAATTCTCGTCATCAACGCAGGCAGCTCCTCCCTCAAGTATCAGCTCATCGATATGGAGACCGAGCAGGTCATGGCTAAGGGCCTCTGCGAACGCATTGGTATCGACGGTCACCTGAAGCACACCCCGCTGGTTGGCGATAAGCCTGTTTATAACGAAGACATTGCCATGCCCACTCACTCTGAGGCAATTGCCGCTGTCATCGACAAACTCACCAGCGCAGAATATGGCGTTGTCGCCTCCATGAAGGAAATCGATGCTGTCGGCCACCGTGTTGTTCACGGCGGTGAAAAGTTTGCTTCCTCCGTCCTCATCACTGACGAAGTCCTGGCAGCTATCGAAGAGTGCACTCCGTTTGCTCCTCTGCACAACCCCGCCAATATCACCGGCATCAACGCCTGCAAGGCAGTTATGGGCGACGTTCCCATGGTCGCAGTGTTCGACACCGCTTTCCATCAGACCATGCCCGGCAAGGCCTATATGTACGCAGTCCCCTACAACTATTATGAGAACGACGGCATCCGCCGTTATGGCTTCCACGGCACCTCCCACCGTTATGTTTCTGCACGCTGCGCAGAACTCATGGGCAAGCCGATGGAAGAGCTGAAGATCATCTCCTGCCACATGGGCAATGGTTCCTCCCTGGCTGCTATCGACGGCGGCAAGTGCGTTGACACCTCCATGGGCTTCACCCCGCTGGTTGGCCTCCCCATGGGCACCCGTTGCGGTGACCTCGACGCAGGCGTTATCCAGTTCATCATGAACAAGTACGGCTACAGCATCGATGAAATGCTGAACATCCTCAACAAGAAGTCCGGCGTTCTTGGTGTCTCCGGTGTTTCCTCCGACTTCCGTGATCTCGACAACGCATCCGCAGAAGGCAACGAGCGCGCCACCCTGGCACTCGACATGTTCCATTACTGGGTCGCCAAGGTTGCCGGCTCCTATGCCGCAGCCATGAATGGCGTCGACGCCATCATCTTCACTGCCGGTGTCGGCGAAAACAGCAAGGATACCCGTGCTGCTATCGCTTCCTACTTCGGCTACCTCGGTGTTACCATTGATGAAGAAGCCAACAAGAAGCGCGGCGAGGACGTCATGATCTCCACTCCGGACTCCAAGGTCAAGGTCTTTGTTATCCCCACCAACGAAGAGCTGGTCATTGCCCGCGACACCCGCGACATCGTCGGCTGAGTTTCCATTGGCCAATAAAGCATGAATCATTTCTCCCCGGTCCATCTGGCCGGGGAGTTTTTTTCTGTCCGTCCGGGTCCGCACTTGCAGCCACGCCGGACTTATGCTACACTTTTGGAAAGAAATACCCTCAGGAGATGAACCTTCATGAACGACAAACCTTACGAAACAAACGAGACCAATCCGACAAATCCGGCTACATCGGTGCCGGTCAGCCGGCGCAATGCCGGCACCGCTCCGGAAGACCTTTTGGACGCTGACCTCTTCGCCGACTGGGACGAGGAGCTGAGCGGCTTTTCCATGGAAAAGATCAACGGCGGCTGGGCTGCCCCCTGTCCCCGCTGCGATGGAACAGGCGTCGACCACGGGAAGCTCTGCTACAGCTGTGGTGGCTCCGGCTGGCGGCGCTGAGTAATATGCCGTGCTGACATCAAAGGAATTTACAGGGAATTCATTTTTTCTTCAGGTTTCTATCCGAAACCTGTGATATTCTTGTTCTGCAGCATTCGCTTGCGTTTTTACACCGGAGGACCTTCTTATGCCCGAATCGGAAAACCTGTTCACCCGCGAACAGGCCAATGAAATTTCCCTGCTCTATTCCTCAGCCATGCGGGAAATGCGTGCCCGTATCGAAAACCTGAACCAGGAATTCAAGCTCGGCGGCCTGCATAACCCCATCGACCATATCGAAGACCGCCTCAAGTCCCCGGAGAGCATTGCCGAAAAGGTGCATCGCCGCGGCATTTCGGCGAGATACGAGGACATCCGCGAGGAGATCACCGATATCGCCGGCGTCCGCGTGATTTGCTCGTATATTGATGATATTTACCTTCTGGCCGCCATGCTCCGAAAGCAGGAGGACCTGGTCATCGTCCGCGAAAAGGACTATATTGCCTTTCCCAAGCAGAACGGCTACCGCAGCTATCACATGATCATCGGCATTCCGGTCTATCTCTCCAACCGCAAGGAAACCATCCCGGTCGAGCTGCAGATGCGCACCATGGCCATGGATTTCTGGGCCAGTCTGGAGCATTCCCTGCGCTACAAAAACGACGGCTGCATCACCGACGAGCTCCGTCTGCGCTTAAATAACGTCGCCACTGAGATCTATAACGCCGACCTGGAAATGCAGGATATCCGCCGTACCATTGAGGGAATCCATAGCTGATTTAGCGGATTTCCGATAGAACCGATAGAAACAGACCCTTTCGTCCGCCCGTTACGGGTATCGAACGAAAGGGTCTCTTTTTCTATTCTGTTATTTTTGATAAAAGCACTGTGCCCGTCTCTTCGTTTCCAAGGGCAAAGCACTTCTTCGCTTCTTTGGGAGCTTTTCCGCTCAGGTAAACCAAACCTCTGCCAGCAGGCAGGACAGCGGAAGAAGCTCTGCCTGCAGGCCGTCAGCCGTCAGCTTCAGCGGGTGGGCGTTGATCTTCACCGTGCCGCCGAAGCGTTCCCACTCGGAGTGCAGGAGCAGACCGGCCTTTGCCAGATGCTCCAGTGGGATCCGTTTGCTCCGCGCCTGTGCCGAAAAATTCCAGACCGCGACCACATGGCGGGCAGCGCTGTGCCGGACCATGGCATACACGCCGTCTTCGTCATCGTCACACACCAGCCAGCGCGTACTCCAGTCGGTGTAATCGGCCTCATACAGTGCGCTGTTTTCGCCGGCAAGCCGGTAAAGCGCCTTGCAGTACAGGGCAAACTTCAGCTGCTCCGGCTTTTTATAGGTCTGCCAGTCCAGTTCGCTGCGCATATCCCACCGCAGGGGTGTACCGAATTCGTTGCCCATAAAGGTCATCGTCTTGCCCGGGTGAACGATCTGGTAAAGATACAGCAGCTTTGCATTCTGCAGACGTTCCGCAGCCGTCCCCGGCATTTCGCCTGCCACGGAGTGCTTTCCCCCGACCTGATCGTGGCTCAGCGGCAGAAGATAGTTTTCCGCGCGGAAATAATCGGTAGAAAAGGTCAGCAGGCGCGACTGCCCGGCCCGTTCCGCCGGCTTGCGGTGGAAAAACTGCAGCGTGTCAAAGGTCCAGCCCATATCCCATTTATAGGTAAAGCCCAGGCCGTTC
>JAZRWD010000100.1:0-3186 GCA_045599525.1 Candidatus Limivicinus sp.
TTTCAGAACAGGCCGCGCTGCCATTTCATGGGCAAAGACCGCATTTTCCAGCCCCAGCCACAGTAAGCCTTCATACAGGTCTGCCTCCTCATAATCCTGCAAAGTACGAAATACCGTCTCGAGCTGTGGATAATCATAGTGACGGCGGATAGCGCCAAAAATGCAGTTCCAGTATATGTCTGCCTCGCCCTCGTTTGTATATGCATGGAAGGTAGGGTTGAAGTCATGGCTCCCGGCAGCGTTCCAGATGATATTGGAGGCACGACGTCTTTGCAGTTCACTGATTTCAATCATCATGCTTCCATGAGCACATCCTTTCCATCGGTCGGCAATGCGATGTATACCGGGGTGCAAACACAAAGCTCCGCATGGCAAAACTTTTTCCCGTCAATTCCCTCTCCCGGAAGATCATTCAACATCACATCCGCCTCTGTAACCCAGATAATGAAAAATTATAACACTATGCGGATGAATTGTCATCGAAAACCACCCTGGCCAGTCTGGCTTCAAAACCATACTACCATGATCCGGCAATGCGGCCCGTAATCTACTCCGCATTGCATCTGCCGAAGCGGTATGCTACAATACGCTGGAGATCAGGGAAAGCAGGATGCCCGTATATGGATATTACAATTTTACACGAGGATACACAGCTGGTCATCTGCCTGAAGCCGACCGGTGTGCTTTCAGAGGGGAGCGGCATGCCCGCCCTGCTGGCAGCACAGCTCGGTTGCCGGGAGGTTTACTGCGTGCACCGGCTGGACAGAGACGTGGGCGGCATTATGGTCTTTGCAAAAACACAGGGCGCAGCTGCCGAGCTCTCACGTCTGATTACAGCGAATCGTTTTCAAAAGGAATACCTCGCCATTGTCCATGGGCGCCCTGAAGCACAGTCGGCCGTTCTGGAGGACCTGCTGTTTCATGACCGCAGTAAGAACAAGACCTATGTGGTCAACCGTGAGCGGAAGGGTGTTAAAGCTGCCTCACTGGACTACCGAGTGCTTGCGGCACAGGAAGGCTTTTCCCTGCTGCATATCCGGCTGCATACAGGGCGCACGCACCAGATCCGCGTTCAGTTTGCCTCACGTAAGCTTCCTCTGGTCGGTGATGCGAAATATGGCAGCCCATCGGGTAAAGAAAGCCTTGCCCTATGGTCATGCTCACTGAGTTTTCCCTGGAATGGGGCGCCTGCCGGAAAGCTCTCTTATTCTGCGCTTCCTCCGGAAGGAAGCTTCCGCGAACCGTTTCAACAGCTCTTTAGCGAAGCCGCTCATATGTTCTGACCAAACTGCACAGCAAGAAAGCGCCGGCCACTCGGTTGAATGGCAGACGCATTTCTGTTTGTTTACTGTTCCTGTTTTCAGAGACCGTACAGGCCGTTTGTTCAACGCTGAATTGTGTGTTTATTCATCCAGTTTCAGTACAGCAAGGAAAGCCTCAGTGGGGATCTGAACGGTGCCCAACTGACGCATCTTCTTTTTGCCTTCCTTCTGTTTTTCCAGCAACTTCTTCTTACGGGTAATATCGCCGCCGTAGCACTTGGCCAAAACGTCTTTGCGCATAGCCTTAACGGTTTCCCGGGCGATGATCCGGCCGCCGATGGCTGCCTGAACCGGAATCTCAAACAGCTGACGAGGAATGTTCTCCTTCAGTTTTTCGCACAGGCGGCGTGCTCGGGCATAGGCCTTGTCTTTGTGGGCAATGAAGCTGAGTGCATCTACCTGGTCGCCGTTAAGCATCAGATCGACCTTGACAAGCTCGCTCACCTTATATTCACTGAGTTCATAGTCCAGAGAGGCATACCCCTTCGTTCGTGCCTTCAGCGTGTCGAAGAAGTCATAAATAATCTCATTCAAGGGCATTTCGTAACGCAGTTCCACCAGACGAGAGTCCAGATACTGCATATCTTTATAGTCGCCGCGGCGTTCCTGGCACAGGGGCATAATATTACCGACAAAATCGTTCGGTGTAATGATGGAGACACTGACATATGGCTCCAGAGCCTCCTGCACGGAAGCCGGGTCCGGATAATTGTGTGGGTTATCCACCAGCAGTTCAGTTCCGTCCGTCTTGCGAACCTTATAAATGACGGAGGGCAGCGTTGTCACCAGATCCAGGTCGAATTCACGCTCCAGCCGTTCCTGAATAATCTCCATGTGGAGCATACCTAGGAAACCGCAGCGGAATCCAAAGCCCAGGGCTACAGAGCTTTCCGGCTCATAGGTCAGGGAAGCATCGTTCAGCTGCAGCTTATCCAGTGCATCCCGCAAGTCAGGGTATTTGGAACCATCTTCGGTATAGATACCGCAGTAGACCATAGAACGGGCCGGACGGTAACCGGGCAGAGGCTCTTCTGTCGGTTCAGAAGCGGAAGTAACGGTGTCACCCACCTGTGTATCGGCAACGTTCTTAATACTGGCGGTAAAGTAACCGACGTCGCCGGCGCAAAGTTCCTCACAGGGCTCCAGCCCAATTGGGCGCATATGTCCAACCTCAACGACCTTGTACAACGCACCGGTTGACATCAGGCGGACCTCAGCATCCTTGCGGATGCTACCGTCGACCAGGCGCATGAAGACAATAACGCCGCGGTAGTTGTCATATTGGCTGTCAAAGATCAGGGCCTTCAGCGGCTTTTCCGGGTCGCCGGATGGTGCAGGGACATTGTTGACAATATCCTCCAGAACCTTATCGATATTAATGCCGGCCTTGGCGCTGATTTCCGGCGCATCCTGCGCAGGAATACCGATAATCTCTTCGATCTCGTTTTTTACGCGGGCAGGGTCAGCAGCGGGAAGGTCGATTTTATTGATGACCGGAAGAATCTCCAGATTGCCATCGATTGCCAGATAGGTGTTGGATAGAGTCTGTGCTTCAACGCCTTGGGAAGCATCGACGATCAGAAGTGCCCCCTCACAGGCTGCCAGAGAACGACTGACTTCATAATTAAAGTCCACATGGCCCGGGGTGTCAATAAGATTCAGGGTATAGACATGGCCGTCTGCCGCCTCATAGTTCAGGCCGACAGCACGGGCCTTGATCGTAATGCCACGTTCTCTTTCCAGGTCCATATTGTCCAGGATCTGGTCTTCCATGATGCGAGCCTCAACCGCATTGCATTTTTCAATCAGGCGGTCGGACAGGGTAGACTTTCCGTGGTCAATATGGGCAATGATAGAAAAATTT
>JAZRWD010000101.1:0-9183 GCA_045599525.1 Candidatus Limivicinus sp.
TGATGGTATTCACAGTATAGCTGTTAATGCCACTGATGGAAAGGGTGCGGCACACCGGAAAAGTTTTCAACATGGCACTTTATACAAAAGCGCCATGTTGCTTAAAAATGTTATTACTTTTGTTCACGACTGAACAGTTACGTGGAATCGATAATTACCCCACAAAAAAATGGAAATACCCTGAAAGTCGGAAATGTTGACACGTATGTATAAGGTATGTATAATATAAATACACAGGGGCGGTGAGACAATGGATTTTGAGTGGGACGAAAACAAAAACCAAATCAATCAGAAAAAACACGGTGTATCGTTTGAGGAAGCAAGCACTGTGTTTTATGATGAGCAGGCGTTATTAGAATATGATGCGTCGCATTCGGCAGACGAGGAACGGTTCCGTATTCTTGGGTGCAGTAGCAGGGGAAATATTCTCCTTGTTGTGCATTGTATCCGGGAAGAAACCGTAATTCGTATTATATCGTCAAGAAAGGCTACTACAACTGAAAAAGCGGGCTATGAAAGGAGTGCAGTGCAATGAGTGAAAGGGAAGAATTTTTAGAGAGGGAATTTGATTTCAGCAAGGCAATCAAAAACCCGTATGTAAAGGCTTTAAAGAAGCCCATTACAATTAACCTTGACGAGAATGTCGTTGGTTATTTTAAAAAAGAATCAGACAGTGTCGGTGTTCCCTATCAAACCTTGATCAATATGTATTTGAAAGATTGCATGTTGAACGAACGACATCTTAATATTGCATGGAAATAATTGACAACGGACACTCCCTTTATTTAGGAGTGTCCGTTGTTGTTTACTTAATTCGTCTCGATGCTTTCATGGCCTTTTTGCGGCTTGTTATTCCAACCCTTGTTTGCATTTCACGCCCTTATGAGCTTTGTTTGTTCCAGTCCATATTTATACCTAACCGCAAAAGAACCGTATTAACGAGCCACGGATTTGTGGGAAAATATATTACCCCACAAAAAAATGGAAATACCCAGCCCACACCCTGCGTTGACAGCGGGAAAAGAATGGAATAAAATTATTTTTGACTAACATTCCACTACGATCGTACACCATACGATCACGATTTCGGGAGGTTACCGATGAAAAAAATGAAACAGGCCCTTGCCCTTCTGCTCAGCCTGCTGATGCTGGTCAGCTTGCTGCCGGCTGCGGCCTTTGCCGAAGAAGACTGGGGCGAAGAAGACTGGGCGGAGGACTTTGACGACGCCTGGGCATGGGACTTCGGCGATGAAACCGCCTTCCCCGACGCCGACTTTGGCGAGAGCCCCGACCAGATCTGGGAAGAGATCCCCTTCGAGCCGGAGGGGGATGGCAACTTCTTCCCCGACGAGATCATTATTGAGGACGCCTTCCCCGACGAAGACGGGGCAGCCGCGCCCAATGACCCCGCGTCCGACGACTCCACAGAAGACGGCGCAGCACTGCCCGGCGATTCCGACGATGCTGCGCCCGGCAAGACCCTGCCCGACGTTGCGCAGGCCGCAGTCACCAATGCGGCGCAGCAGGCCGTGCTTGCCTCCGGAACCTGCGGGGCCAACGTGACCTGGACCCTGGACAGCTCCGGCCTTCTGACCATCAGCGGCTCGGGGGAGATGTCCGGCTGCTCCTGGGAAAACAGCCCATGGTATGCCTACAAGGACAGCATCCTCTCCGTGGTCATTCAGCCCGGTATTACCGTTCTCTGCGGTTACGCCTTCCAAAACTGCAGCAATATCGTTTCTGTCGAGCTCCCACAGAGCATCCAAGCATTATACGGCGATGTGTTCTATGGCTGCAGCAGCCTCTCTGCGGTGAATCTCCCCGATGGCATCCGGTATATCAGCGAAAACACCTTCCGCGACTGCAGCAGCCTGCAGACGCTGGATATTCCGGCCAGCGTAGCGTCCATTGGTAACAGTGCGTTCCAGGGCTGCAGCAGCCTGCTAAGTATCACGATCCCCTCCGGAGTGGAACGGATCCAGCCCAATACCTTCCAGGGCTGCAGCAGTCTGGCGAGCGTGTCCATCCCGTCCTCGGTGACGAAAATCGGCAGCTGGGCCTTTGACGGCTGCAGCAGCCTGCAGAGCGTAAACCTTACGGGCTATGTCACGCAGATCGAACAGTATGCCTTCAATGGCTGCACCGCTATGCAGAGCATTACGATTCCCGCCAGTGTGCAGACCTTCGGCTATTCCTGCTTCAGCAACTGCAAGAGCCTGAAGGAGATGGACCTGCAGCATACCCTGATGTGGAGCATTCCCGGCTATGCGTTTTTCGACTGCACGAGCCTGGAGCGCGTTATCCTTCCGTCAACGCTCAGTTCTATTGGTGAGCTTGCCTTCAGCGGCTGCGCAAAGCTGGACGGGGTCGTGCTCCCGTATAACCTTACCTACATCGGGCGGTGCGCCTTCGGCCACTGCGACAGCCTGAGCGGCATCTCCATCCCCACCGGCGTGAAAAGCATTCCGCAGGATGCCTTCCGCTATTGCGATAACCTGACCCATATCGACATCCCCGGCGTGCTGACCATTGGCAAGGAAGCCTTCTATTACTGCAAAAAGCTGACGGAGATCACCCTGCCCGATGGCCTGACCTCCATTGAAGAGGGTGCCTTCACGAACTGCCATCTGCTGACCTCCATCGAGATCCCGGCTTCGGTGACCTCCATCGGGAACAAGGCTTTTTCGGTGTATACCTCTTCTCAGCCCCTCGGCCCCAATACCATCACCTTTAAGGGCAATGCCCCGACGATCGGGGCAACGGCCTTCCAAAACCTGACGGCCAATGCTTTCTTCCCCACCGGGGACAGCACCTGGGATGCCATCGTCTCGGCGAACGAGCAGTTCGGCGGTGCCAGCATCACCTGGGCGAACGGAAGCTCCCACGGTGCGCTGAAGCCGGTCAAAATCACGACCCAGCCGGTCGGCACCACAGGAGCTGTCGGGGCAACGGCAACGTTTACCGTTGTGGCCGAGGGCAGCGGCCTGGGCTACCAGTGGTATGTCAGCAAGGATGACGGCGCTACCTGGCTCAACCTGGGCAGCAGCTACCGTGACGCTACCCTGAGCTTTACCGTAAAGGCTACCCAGAATAATTATCTGTACCGCTGCGAGGTGAAGGGCGATGGCTTCCAGCCTGCCACCTCCGGTACGGCCCGCCTGACCGTCACCCCCAAGATCACGGCCCAGCCGAAGAACTATACCGGCGCGGTGGGGGACACCGTCACGATGAGTGTCACGGCAACGGGTGCCGGCCTGACTTATCAGTGGTATATCAGCAAGAACAGCGGCAGTACCTGGGCGAGCCTGGGCACAAGCTACCGCAAAGCCAGCTTCACCTTCGAGCTGACGGAGGCCCGCAACGGCTATGCGTATCGCTGCAAGGTGACGGACGCCAACGGCACGAGCGTGACGAGCAATGCCGCCACCGTGCGCGTGATGAGCGCCCCGGTCATCAAGACGCAGCCGCAGTCCTATACCGGCAAACTCGGGGATACGGTCAACCTGCAGGTCGTGGCCGAAGGTAGCGGCCTGAGCTACCAGTGGTATATCAGCAAAAATAACGGCAGCAGCTGGACCAGCCTGGGCACCTCCTACCGCAAGGCGAGCCTGAGCTTTGACCTGACGGCGGCGCGTGACGGCTACCAGTACCGCTGCGTGGTGAAGAACTCCGCGGGCGAGAGCGTGACCTCCGAAGCCGCGACCGTGCGCGTGATGAGCGCCCCGGTCATCAAGACGCAGCCGCAGTCCTACACCGGCAAAATCGGGGATGCGGTCAACCTGAGTGTCGTGGCCGAGGGCAGCGGCCTGAGCTACCAGTGGTATATCAGCAAAAATAACGGTAGCAGCTGGACCAGCCTGGGCTCCTCTTACCGCCAGGCGAGCCTGAGTTTTGACCTGACGGCGGCGCGTGACGGCTACCAGTATCGCTGCGTGGTGAAGAATGCTGCAGGCGAGAGCGTGACCTCCGAGGCCGCGACCGTGCGCGTGATGAGCGCCCCGGTCATCAAGACGCAGCCGCAGTCCTACAGCGGCAAAATCGGGGATAAGGTCAACCTGCAGGTCGTGGCCGAGGGCAGCGGCCTGAGCTACCAGTGGTATATCAGCAAAAACAATGGCAGCAGCTGGACCAGCCTGGGCTCCTCCTACCGCAAGGCGAGCATGAGCTTTGACCTGACGGCGGCGCGTGACGGCTACCAGTACCGCTGCGTGGTGAAGAACTCTGCGGGCGACAGCGTGACCTCCGCTGCTGCGACCGTGCGCGTCCTGAGCGGCCCGGTCATTCTGACCCAGCCGCAGTCCTACGCCGGCGCCCTCGGGGATAAGGTCGATCTGCAGGTCGTGGCGAGCGGCACGGGCCTCAGCTACCAGTGGTATCTGAGCAAGAACAACGGCAGCAGCTGGGCCAGTCTGGGCACCTCCTACCGCAAGGCAAGCATGAGCTTTGACCTGACGGCGGCGCGTGACGGCTATATGTACCGCTGCGTGGTCAAGGATTCCGCAGGCAACAGCGTGACCTCCGAAGCGGCTATCGTGCGCATCCTGCCGCAGGAAAGCTACGCCGCCACGGGTGTCGGTGTCGACCGAATCGGCCCATACTCCGCGGTCGTGCAGCTTGCCGTGAACTGCAATCCTCTGCCGGAGGGGCCGGCCCGCCTCAGCATCTATCTGGCGGTGACCCCGGTATTCGGCCAGTGGGTCAGGAGCGTGTCCATGGGAATCAGCGAAGTGATGACCAACGTCATGATCCACTGTCCTGTCGGCAGTCTGAAGCCCTCCACGACCTACTACTATACCCCGGCCCTAACTGTCGGCGGGCAAACCTATTACGGGGAGACCGGCAGCTTTACCACCGCGGCGGGCTCGGCGATCCCCCTGTCCCTGAACCAGACCGTCAACTGCCCGAATGCGGGCCTCGAACTGCTTTACCGCTTCACTGCACCGGCCGGCGGCTTTTATCACATTGAAGTGAGCAACGGCGTTGTGCAGGTGGAAGACAGCGACGATTCGTGGGTCGGCTGGGGCAGCCCGGTAACGTTTTTCGCCAACGCGGGGGCGACCTATGACCTCTATGTGCATCCTTATGGCGAAGGCACTACCCTCAGCGTGACCAATGCCCCCGAAAGTGACTTCCGTCAGTTGCGCCTGAGCGGCGGCCAGACGCAGGTGCTCTCTACGGATAAGGATAACGATGAGATCATCCTCCTGAAGGCCACGGAGGACCTGTACTTGAGTATTTCCCACCCTGCGGTGCGTGGCTATTTTTCCATCCTGAACACCGCTACCGGCACGTGGAGCAGCATCGCGGAGAATACCATGCCCTTCCTGCGTGCGGGCGAGAGCGCCTATGTCCGCTTTGATGTCTGGGAGGACGGCGACACGACCCTGCGGACCGTCCGTCCGACGGGCGAAACCTCGATTTCTTCCCTTAAGGTTATGCCGGGGGCATATCAGGCAACGATCGACCTGCTCATCAACTATCTGCCGGCGACCCCCGAACCCTTCCGCATCTACGGGAAAAAATCTACAGACCCGAATATCCGGCCGGGCATCATTGGGTATGAAGGCTACTACTGCGGATACATCGCCGGCTATGACACGGACGGCGCCATCGGTTTGCAGAATTACCGCTATGAATACACCGACGTCGATCTGGAACCGAACACGACCTATTACTGTGCCCTGTGGCTCGGTGACGCCGATGGCAATATCCTGCAGGCCCTGCCGACCATCACCGTGACCACCGGCTCCGCCCCGCAGGAGACCATCCAAAACGGCGGCACCAGCGCGCCCTTTGCCGCCCGGGAGGACCGCGAGCTGGTCTTTACTCCGACCGTGGCCGGCGTGTACCGCTTTACGGGTGACCGGCCCTACGCTGTCTACCTGTCCCTGCGGGAAGACAGCCGTGGAATACTGGACAGCGGCTACAGCGTGACCTTCGTCGGTGAACCGGGGAAGACCTACCGGGTGAGGTGCCGCACCTCCGACACGGACGGCGTGAGCGTATCGCTGAACACGTGCGAGCCTGAACGGCTGAGCCCCGGCGTGAACACCTTTGCCCTGCCGGACCATGCCACTGCCTTTACCACCTTTACCCCGCCCGCAAGCGGGACCTATACCGTCACCTTTACCGTCTCTTCCGGCAATGCAATGAGCTTCCGGGTGTATGGCGAGAATTTCTACGGCAGCTATCCCTCCGGCTATCCCCTGGACCTGGAAGCCGGCAAGACCGTCTATCTCTCATTCTTCAGTTATGAGTCGATGTATGACACGGCCACGGTGACCATCACCAAGGTCTTATGACCCGCCGGGCATGCCCTTTCCCCATCACAAAGAAATTCCTGCTCCCCAAAAGGGAGCAGGAAATGAAACGACCAACCCGTGCCCCAATGAACGGAGCACGGGCCTTTTTTCGCGGAATGACCGATTGAAACTTACACTGATCTGCGGTAAAATAGACTGTATGATATAATTGATAGATACACATATTATAGGATAATCGGCGATATTACGCAGCAGAGGGGAAAATGAAGGAAAAAGATGATATTCGCTTCATGAAAGCCAGACTCATCCGGCTTGCCAGCGAAGAATGGGGTAAAAGTATAGAGGAAATCGTCGATCTTTTTGACGAATATAATGTACTTGAATATATTTCCAGGGGATATGGAATTTTTCATGTAGAAGGCGATTATGCCGTTCTGGAAGATATTCGGGAATATCTGAACAATAGAGGGCTGAAAATAGATGATTGAACTGCAAAATGGAATGATTCTTTATCATGGCAGTTTTGTGGAAGTGCAGGAGCCTGATCTGAATAAATGTGCAAAATACAAAGATTTTGGCCGTGGGTTCTATCTGACTACTTCGGTAAGGCAGGCAAACAGCTTTGCAAGGTTGTCCACTGCGAAAGCAATCGCAGCGGGAAAAATCGCTGATGGTCAGGATTTCGGCGTTGTGTCGAGCTTCTGTGTAAAAAACATTGAATCACTGAAACAGATCATTTATCCTTCGGCAGACAGAGAGTGGCTTCATTGTATCGTTGGTCATCGAAAACGAAACACGTTTAATCAGGTTGTTGCCGAATTATCCAAGTATGATCTGATTTGCGGAAAAATTGCCAATGACTCAACAAATACAACGATTAATGCCTATATGGCCGATACATTCGGCAAGATCGGAAGTGACAGAGCAGATGAAATATGTATTGAGCTGCTGCTACCAAATCGCCTGGAGGATCAGTTTTGTTTTCGAAGCTTAGCTGCATTACAATGCCTGGAATTTACAGGGAGCGAAAAAGTATGGATGAAAAAATAAAAACATCTGTAGATTTGCTGGTTACGATGGTAATCGGAGAGCTGGCGGAGGATTTGAATGAAGAGGAAGATGCCCTCTTTCCGAAGTTCATTCATTCCACTACGGGAAAGCTGCTTTACGATGAAAAAACCAAGCTCTGGTGGTGTGGTCCATCCGATATCGCCCAGATGTATAAGGACGAGATGACCGCATAAAATGCATTCATAACGACCAACCCCGTGCCCCAATGAAGGGAGCACGGGATTTTTTATGTGTGCAGCAAATGCAATAAATGCATTAAATTACGCTGCCTCGGGGTTGACGAAGACCATCCAATCCTTTGGGCGGCCGACACCCGTGTAAACGGGCTGCTCCAGGCGGACATAGCCGTGCTCGCTCAGCAGCGACAGGACGGGTTCCAGGTCCTCCGCCTTTTTGAAGAATTTGCCGCGGCAGCTCTGGAACAGCTCGGAGCGCTTGATCTGCGTAACGTTCTTTGCCTGCAGGCGGGAGGCCACGATGCGGTCCACCCGGATATGGTCCCCATCATAGCCCTTCAGCCAGGGACCAAGATTGGGGACACCGCCGTAGCGGTTGTTGATCGTATCAAAGATGTCCCCTTCGGAGGAAATGACGAACAGCCGTTCCTCGTTTTCCTGTAAAAGGCCGACGAGCTTTTCGCTGGAGCAATCCTCCGCGTAGAAGCGGGTCTCGCGCAGGACCGGATAATCGTCGAGGGTGGCCTCCAGCTGTTCCAGCTCGGCTTCCAGCGCAGGGGTCGGGTTCTTTTCCAGCTTGCTCTTCAGGTGGTTGATCTTCCGCTCCATGGCCTCACGCCGGTGCGCATTGGCGCGGATCTTCGGCTTCTGCTCGGCTTTGTAGAGCTTTTCAAACTCTGCGACCGGGCCGGTCATGTGCCTAAACAGCTTGGATTTGCGCTCACCGGGCTGGGCAAACAGGCCTACATACAGGCTCAGCTGTTCGCTGTGGTCTGCCGAAGAATCCATAACGAACTTGCGCTGGACGCAGCCGGCGAGGATACCGAGGCTCATTGCTGCGGCGGCATCGGGCAGCGTCTGGGAGGAGACCCCGGAGGAGCGGCAGGCGCGCGAAGAATTCGAAAAGGAGCGGGAAGCGAAAAACGCCCTTGTCCTGCAGCGCTACCGGGAAAGGTTTGACCTGGAGAGCCGGAACTTTGACATTATGCGTGAGCGCTTTCAGCGAGACCGCCCACGGCCTGTCGACGCAGCTGAGCCGGATGGAGACGGTGCGCTTCAGCCCGCTGAGCATGGATAAACCGGAAATGCCCTTCGGTATGCCGGCTCAGGAGCTGGCGGAGCGGCTGCGCCGGCCGCTGGAGGTCACGCCTGCGCATGAGGAGCTGGCCAGGGCACTGGGCATGGAGCCCGTCGATGTGGCCAGGCAGACGCAGCTGCCGGCGTTTATCAGCGTGCAGTACCGCTTTGGCGCAATTGCGGAGATCCTGGAGCTGGAGTTTACCAAAATGCTGGAGGAAGATATCCGTTTCCGCAAATGCCGGCGCTGCGGGAAGTACTTCATCATGAAGGGCAATTACGACACCAACTACTGTGACCGTGTGGCCGAGGGGGCCACCAGGAGCTGCCAGGAGCTGGCGGCGCAGGAGAATTACGACACTGAACCATCAAATTTTACGTTAATATAAATCTGCCAAATTTACTTCTAAATTCCATTTCAGCCACAGCTGATAGCGCAAGAACTCAATAAATCTGCAAAAAACCTGCATTTTGCTGCTTCTTCTATTGATTTAGCGGCTCATGTGAAGTATAATAATTACGTAAGTTACGTTAATAGAAAGGACTTCATATGAGCATTCCGGAAACTATAAAAGCCAAGCGACCGACTCAGTTTG